>JBBQSF010000037.1:0-23681 GCA_038214085.1 Bacteroidales bacterium
TTTTCTTAAAATTATTTTATTCTTTCCGCAAAATATTCTAATTTCGTTGGCTCAAGGGGTTCGCTTTAAACATCCCAAATAGTTAAAAAATAAAGGTTTTTTGATAAATAGCGCAAATATGACTACAAACAACGGAAAAATTGCTCAGATCATCGGTGCGGTACTCGATGTTACTTTTGAACAAGAAGAAAAACTTCCTAGCATTTATGATGCTTTGCTGGTTACCAAAGAAAACGGACAAAAAATAGTACTCGAAGTTCAACAACATATTGGCGAAGACACTGTTCGTACCATTGCTATGGATTCCACCGACGGACTTTACCGTGGTATGGAAGTGGTTGCTCTTGGTGGACCAATTTCAATGCCAACCGGTGAAAACATCCGCGGACGCCTTTTCAATGTTATTGGCGACAGTATTGACGGAATGCCACCTGTGGAAACTACTAAAAGATACAGCATTCACCGCGATCCACCAAAGTTTGAGGATTTATCCACTACCAAAGAAGTTTTATTTACAGGAATTAAGGTAATCGACCTTATTGAACCCTACGCCAAAGGCGGAAAAATTGGTTTATTTGGTGGAGCAGGTGTTGGCAAAACCGTTATCATCATGGAGCTCATCAACAATATTGCAAAAGGATATGCCGGAATGTCGGTATTTGCAGGCGTTGGCGAACGTACCCGTGAAGGTAATGATTTGTTGCGCGAAATGATTGAATCCGGCGTTATTAAATATGGCGAAAAGTTTAAAGAATCCATGGAAAAAGGAGGCTGGGATTTAAGCCTTGTTGATCAAGAAGAATTGAAAAAATCACAGGCAACACTTGTTTTCGGACAAATGAACGAACCTCCTGGAGCCCGTGCACGTGTGGCATTGTCTGGACTTTCCGTTGCTGAATATTTCCGCGATGGCGACGAAGAATCAGGTGGCAAGGACATCTTGTTTTTTATGGACAACATTTTCCGCTTTACACAAGCCGGATCTGAAGTTTCCGCACTTTTAGGTCGTATGCCTTCAGCTGTGGGTTACCAACCAACGCTTGCTTCTGAAATGGGATTGATGCAGGAACGCATTACTTCAACAAAACGTGGTTCCATTACATCGGTTCAGGCTGTGTATGTTCCCGCCGACGATTTAACCGACCCCGCTCCTGCAACAACTTTTGCCCACCTTGACGCAACAACCGTACTTGACCGTAAAATATCCGAACTTGGTATTTATCCTGCAGTAAATCCGCTCGATTCTACCTCTCGTATTCTTTCGCCCGATGTTGTAGGTATCGAACATTACAATACTGCACAACGTGTTAAAGAAACATTGCAGCGCTATAAAGAACTTCAGGATATTATTGCCATTCTTGGTATGGACGAACTCAGCGAAGAAGATAAACTTGTAGTTCACCGTGCACGACGTGTTCAACGCTTCTTATCCCAACCGTTCTTTGTTGCTACTCAGTTTACTGGATTAGCAGGCGCTTTTGTTTCTATAGAAGATACCATCAAAGGTTTCAAAATGATTTTGAATGGCGAAGTGGACGAATATCCCGAAATGGCATTCAGTATGGTTGGAACCATTGAAGAAGCTATTGAAAAAGGAAAGAAAATGATCGAAGAAGCTAAATAGGATTTATTTTAAAATACTAATTTTTGATTTATTTTTTGATTTTAAAATGTCGTACTCAAATCTTAAATCTTAAATCAAAAATCTTAAATCAAAAAAAATGTTCCTCGAAATTATATCCCCCGACAAAAACATATATTCCGGTGAAGTAAGCCTTGTTCAACTTCCCGGAACTTTGGGTTCGTTTGAGATTATGAACAACCACGCACCCATTATTTCAACACTCAGCAAAGGCAAAATAAAAATTGTTACCGCTGATAAAAAAATTGAATTTATTGAAATTAAAAGTGGCGTAGTTGAAGCTCAGAAAAATAAAATAATTGTTCTAGCTGATTAAGATTTTGTGCTTAACAATTTCTTAACACAAGCATAACAATTCAATAATTTTCAGGTAATATTCTGATAACAATGACTATCTATCTTTGTTGCAGAAAAAATTACAACTATGAAAAAAATTACAATTGTTTTTGCATCCTTTTTAATTCTTTTATTTATCTCTCCTATTAACATTTATGCTGGAGATATTAAAACCGAAAAAACTAAAAAAGCCAGTCTGAGCGGTCAGGTTATCGACCAGAAAACAGGTGAAAACCTCGCTGGAGTTTTAGTTCAGATAGATGGTACCGATATTAAAACATATACTGATTTTGAAGGTAAATTCTCTTTCGATAATGTTGATCCGGGAAGTTATTCAGTAAGTATCGACATGATTTCATATGTAAAGGATGAGGTGAAGAATATCCAAATCGGATCCGGTGAATCAAAAAGCCTGAATATTCAGATACTTCCCTATTAAACCCTTCTCAACCTAATATATTTCCCAAAAAACAAACCGCTTATATTATTGGTTTGTTTTTTTTTAATACTCTTGAAATTTTGGTCTGAGAATTGTATATTTGCTTGAAATTAATCATTATGAAAAAGTATCTGATTCTTTCTTTTGCCCTGCTTATTGTAACTTCTGTTTTTTCTCAAACCATTGAATTTCGCGACAGCCTTTATTATCAAGGTAAAAATGTTTATTCGGGTAAGTATTATGAATATTTTTCCGAGGGAACGGTTCAAACTGAATACACCATTTTAAATGGAAAATTAGATGGCGAAACAATATCTTATTTCCCAAATGCCAGCAAAAAAGAACAAAAGAGTTATAAAAATGGGGAAAAAGATGGACTGTGGATTACTTGGGATCAAAACAAGAATAAAACGGCAGAAGCCTTTTACAACATGAATAGCAAGGATGGAAAATGGTACATTTGGGATGAAAAAGGAACCAAGCGTTATGAAATGACTTATTCGAAAGGAGAAAAAATAGGTACCTGGTATATGTGGGACGAACAGGGAGAACTTACAATGGAAAAAAAATACTAATTAATATTTTACTTTTTTTATAAAACCTGCTTTGAAAAAATGCAGGTTTTTTTATTTCCTTTTATAGCAAATCTCCAAACTCCGTTAATGTTTTGATAATACAAATTTAATATTCAGGTAACCTTGTAACATTAGTTTTGTTTTGAATTAATAATTATATTAAAATGCTTAATTTCAAAAGATTACTTATTGCAACCGTACTTGTTTTAGTTGTTAGCGGAATTAATTTTGCACAAACAGGGTCGATAAAAGGTGTGGTTACTGATAAAAAAACAAAAGAAACCATTATCGGTGCAAGTGTTGTAATTTCTGGAACAACAAATGGTGTATCCACCGACCTTAACGGAAACTTTACAATCAGCAATCTTAAACCAGGTACATATTCACTCAGTTTATCCTATATTTCCTATAAATCAAAAACCATTGAAAACATTAAGGTAACTGCCGAGAATGCAAGTGAAATTGAAGTTGAAATTGAAGAAGAATCCATAAATATCAAAGGAATTACGGTAACAGCTAGCAGAAAAACCGACACCGAAATGTCGATGATTTCTTCTATAAAATCAAGTGGTTTGGTGGTGAGTGGAATATCCAACCAGCAAATTCAGAAATCTCAGGACCGAGACGCATCAGAAGTCATAAAAAGGGTACCCGGCATCACCATTATCGATAACCGCTTTGTTGTAATCAGAGGTCTGGCTGAAAGATATAATGTGGTTTGGCTGAATAATGCCTCCACGCCAAGTTCCGAATCGGATGTAAAAGCGTTTTCTTTTGATGTAATTCCAAGTGCGATGTTAGACCGCTTGATGATTTATAAAACTCCAGCGCCTGAGCTTCCCGGCGATTTTGCTGGTGGAGCTGTAATGATTTTTACAAAAAACGACCCGGAAAAAAACACAATAAATATTGGCTATTCTTCCTCGTGGCGCTCAGGAACTACTGGAAATGACTTTTATATGTCGCAGGGCGGAAAAACAGACTGGCTTGGCTTTGACGATGGTACACGTTCGCTACCCAAGAGTTTCCCAAACTATTCGGATATGATTACACTTACCAACTCACAATTTGCCAGCGACAAGGATCTCGTGCAGCAATTAGGTCAAAACTTGAATAAAATATGGACTGCCGAAGCATCAAAAGCCAAACCGGATATGCGATTTTCATTAAGTTCTACTTTCAAAAAAAGCTACAATACGTTTTCCATTGGAAATATCACATCCATATCTTACAGCAATACCAATACCTTCAACGATATTTTCCGCGCCGATTACCAAAATTATGACACTCTAAAAGACAAACGCGACACCTCCTATTATTTCTACGACAAGCAATATACAAATACTGTAAAAGCAGGAGTGTTACATAATTGGGTTCTGTCTTTTGGTAAAAAAAACAAAATTGAATTCCGTAATCTCATCAATCAAATTGGATTTTCCCGCACAACACTTCGCGACGGAAAAGACTTTTACGGCGGAATTACTTTGCGTTCTTATGAGTTCAAATACCGCAGTCGCTTTACATACTCCGGTCAGCTTGGTGGTTCGCATTCCTTTAACGAGGAAAAAACAAAAATTGACTGGACAATGGGATACTCTTTTGCCAACCGTAAAGAACCCGACCTCAAGCGCCTCACAACCATTAAAAGTACTGATGATCCCGATGATGTTCATTACGGACAATACGCTGTGCAGTTTACAACCTCTGCTACTCCTGAACTTACGGGAAGAGTAAACACGGATATGTACGAAAACATTTACAATGCAACTGCCAATATGGAACAAAAACTTGCTTTCGGAAACTTCAAACCTCAGCTTAAAGCAGGATTTTACCTTGAAAGCAAAAACAGAGAATTTAGTGCAAGAAATATCGGGTACAGGATTGCAAAAACTTCTATGTTCAACTGGAGTATTCCATATATGAGCATTGACAGCATTTTTATGAACGAAAACATAAACAATACCAATGGAATTAAACTCGATGAAAAAACCAATGCATCCGACTCCTATACTGCCAAAAATCAACTGATAGCTGGCTACATTGCTCTGAATATTCCTATTACTGCTCTTTTAAAAATATATACAGGTATTAGAATTGAAAAAAACAGGCAACAACTATTCAGTTTTCAAACCGACAACCCTGCTATTCCTATTAATGTCGACAATGATACCATAAATATTCTTCCTTCAATCAATTTCACTTATGATCTCACTGAAAAAAGTCTGGTTCGCCTTGGTTACGGAATGACACTGAACCGTCCGGAATTCAGGGAAATAGCTCCCATGCTATTTTACGATTTCGAATTAAAAGCCGGAGTTCGGGGGAATGTAAACCTAAAAAACGCTTATATTCACAACTATGACATTCGCTACGAATGTTATCCTTCGGCGGCTGAATCATTTACCATTGGGGCTTTTTACAAAAAATTCACCAATCCCATTGAAACAAAAGTTATTCCTTCAGGTTCAGGACTTGACTATTCCTTTGCCAATGCTGAAGGTGCAATAAACTATGGCGCTGAAATTGAAATGAGAAAATCGCTGGCTTCTTTTTCGAAAAAATCAGGATTGCTCAAAAATTTGAAAAATTTTACTTTGGTTGTTAACACTACTTTTATTAAAAGCATTGTTAATTTCCAGAAAGAAAAACTCGAAAAAGACCGTCCTCTTCAAGGGCAATCGCCATATATTATTAATGCAGGTACTTTTTACCAGAATGATAGTCTTGGCTTAACCATAAGCGCATTGTATAATATTGTAGGAAAAAGAATTATTTACGTTGGTGATCCATACACAGGAAGTCCAGACACATACGAAATGTCGAGAAATATTATAGATTTCACTGTTGCGAAAAAAATAGGCAAACATTGGCAGGCAAAGGGCGGTGTTCAGGATATTCTAAATCAGAAAGTGTTATTCAAACAAAGCATCGAATTTAATCAGGATACCAATAACGATGGCATAGGTGAGGGAGTTGTGAAACGCGACCAGAACATTTTGTTTTACAAACCTGGTTCTTATTTTACTTTGGGAATAACTTATCTGTTTTAGTGATATTTGAGGGTAGGCATGTTTAGTTCTTTTTTAAAGATTAAGCCTATTACGAGCCAATATTTTCATGCAATTTCTACATTTCTTTTCACAGTAACCACCTGTCTATAATGTTCATTTTAGTTTAACAATAATTTCACATATAAATGTTGATTTCGTAACAAATACGTAACAAATCAAAGATAGCTTTGCACCATAATAAAACAAAAAAAACTATGAAAAAATTATTACTTACTGCTGCAATTTTTATTGCATTTTTTACCCTTAAACTGAGCGCTCAGATTACCGACCCGTTTTTTGAGCATGTTGATTACAGGGGAGCTTTCGGAACAACCGACTGGACAAGCGGCTGGACAAACTGGAATCCTCAAAACACAAATTACGGAACACCTGACATCACTGTTTCAGGCGATATTACTACAAATACCACCTGGACAGCTTCACATACCTATTTATTAAGCGGTTTTGTTTATATAAAATCAGGAGTTACAATAACTATTGAGCCCGGCACTGTAATACAAGGCGATAAAACATCAAAGGGAACGCTTATTATTGAAAAAGGAGCAAAAATCAATGCAATTGGTACTTCCTCTAATCCAATTATTTTCACATCGAATGTTGCTGCTGGCTCGCGCGATTACGGGGATTGGGGTGGTATTATTTTATGCGGAAAAGCACAAATTAATGTTCCTGGCGACTCTGCTCTTATAGAAGGTGGCCCTACTTCATACTACGGAGGCGCTGCAAGCCCCGAAAATACTGACA
The DNA here is from genome assembly GCA_038214085.1 of Bacteroidales bacterium. Lineage (GTDB taxonomy): Bacteria > Bacteroidota > Bacteroidia > Bacteroidales > CG2-30-32-10 > JBBQSF01. Next base: position 6,808 of record JBBQSF010000037.1, read on the forward strand.
ATTCAGGTAGCCTCAAATACATCCGCATCGAATACCCAGGTGTTCCATTACAGCCAAATCAGGAAATAAATGGTTTAACAATGGGTGGCGTTGGAAGTGGAACATCCGTTGATTATGTTCAGGTTTCCTACAGTGGTGATGATTCATACGAATGGTTCGGAGGAACAGTAAGTCCAAAACATCTTATTGCTTTCAGAGGTCAGGACGATGATTTTGACACAGACTACGGTTATACCGGAAAACTGCAGTTTCTTGTTAGCCTCAGAGATCCAAATTGGGCTGATGTTTCTGGTTCGAATGGTTTTGAATCAGACAATGATGCATCAGGTTCAACCAATACGCCACAAACCAAACCAACATTTAGCAACGTAAGTGTTTTCGGACCTAAAGTTACTTCTTCAACAAGTATAAATTCAAATTACAAAAGAGCTTTACATATACGTAGAAATTCAGCACTCAATGTTTACAACTCAATATTTGCAGGCTTCCCAACTGGTTTATATATTGATGGAACCGCTTCGCAAGGCAATGCAAACAGTGGTTTGCTGAACATAGAAAACAGCGTTATTGCTGGCATGGGTGCGTTTTTTGATGTTCCAACTGGTGGCACATGGACAGCCGGCGACGAAAGAGCCTGGTTTTTATTTGCCGACCGCGAAAATGATACAATTGCCGACAACAGCAGCCTTATGATTTCTGATCCTTTTAATTTGAGCGCACCTAATTTTAAGCCTTTGTCCGGTTCGCAAATGCTCATAGGCTCTATTTGGTATGTTTCAGGAATAAGTGAAACTGGAAGCAATGTTGTTTCAAAAGTTGCAATATACCCCAATCCATGTAAGGAATCCGTAAATATATCCCTGACACTAACTGAAAGCTCAAAAGTAAAAATTGAACTTTATGATATAAGCGGAAGATTAATTTCTGCTACAAAAGAAACTTCTATGAATGAAGGAACTCAAGAAATAAAAATCAACACACAAGACATTAACAAAGGCTTTTATTTTGTTAACATTTCTGCAAGTGGCAATAAGATCTCCCAAAAACTTATTGTACAATAAATCTAGTTTTGTTTTACAGCGAAAGGCCGCCTCGAAAGGGCGGTCTTTTCTTTATTCAGAATTATAGACTCTTTTCTGTCTCTTTTTTTTAATTTTGATCTTTATTTATTCCACAACATGAGTATCAATATTGAAATTCCATTTAACGAACTTCGCAAATCCTTTAAAGGCGATATATTCACAGATACAACCTCTAAATTATTGTATTCAACCGACGCTTCTGCTTATCGCGAAACACCTGTTGCTGTAGTTCGACCGAAAGATGAGAACGACCTACGACTGCTGATTGAATTTGCAAACGAAAACAAAATCCCTCTCATACCAAGAACTGCAGGCACTTCGCTGGCCGGTCAAGTGGTTGGAAGTGGCATTGTTGCAGATGTTTCAAAATACATGACTCAGATTCTGGAAATTAATAAACAGAAGCATTGGGTTCGGGTGCAACCTGGCGTTGTTCTTGACGAACTGAATAAAATTGTTGAAAAAGAAGGATTATTTTTTGGCCCGGAAACCTCCACTTCAAACCGATGTATGATTGGAGGTATGGTAGGAAACAATTCCTGCGGTGCACATTCACTTATTTATGGAAGTACGCGTGAGCATACTGTTGCCGTTAAAGGATTTCTCAGCGATGGTTCCGAAGTTGAGTTTGGTCCTATTTCAAAAGAAGATTTCGAAAAAAAACTCTTGTTAAAAACTCTCGAGGGTGATATTTACCGAAATATAAATTCTATTTTATGCAATAAAGAAAATCAGCAGGAAATCATCGAACAATACCCTGCAAAATCTCTTGAGCGGCGCAATACAGGATATGCCATCGATCTGTTGCTCGATTGCGAACCATTTACAAATGGTGGTGAAAAATTTAATTTTTGTAAACTTATTGCTGGCTCCGAAGGAACGCTTGTTTTTATTACCGAAATTAAACTGAATCTTGTTCCCTTACCTCCAAAAGAAAAAGCGCTTGTTTGTGTTCATTTAAATTCGGTTAAAGAATCACTGAAAGCAAACCTGATCGCACTCAAATACAAGCCCACTTCGGTGGAGTTGATGGATAAACCAATCATGGATCTTACCAAAGAAAACATTACGCAAAAGAAAAATCGGTTCTTTTTGCAAGGTGATCCGGGAGCTATTCTTATTGTTGAATTTGCCGATAAAAATTCAGAAATCATTGATGATAAAGCCAAAGCTATGGAGGCCGAAATGCGTTCTGCAGGTTATGGTTTTCATTTTCCGATTGTAAAAGGAGCTGATATTAAAAAAGTATGGGAACTTCGCAAAGCTGGACTTGGCGTACTTTCAAACTATCCCGGCGATGCCAAACCTGTTCCCGTTATTGAAGATACTGCCGTTGCGCCTGAATTGCTTCCTGCATATATTGAGGAACTTCAGGATTTGCTTGACAGGCTTGAATTACAAGTGGTTTATTATGCACATATCGCTACCGGAGAATTGCATATCCGACCTGTGCTGAATTTAAAAGACCCAAAGGACATAGAACTTTTTCACACAGTTGCTCTTGAAACTGCTAAACTTGTTAAAAAATATAAAGGTTCACTCAGTGGTGAACATGGCGATGGACGGCTTCGTGGTGAATTTATTCCGTTAATGATTGGCGCAAAAAACTACGCATTACTCCAAAATATAAAACAAACTTGGGATCCGCAAGGAATTTTTAATCCGGGAAAAATTACACAGACACCTCCAATGAACAGCAGTTTACGCTTTTCTTCGGGACAAAAAGATAAAAAAATTGAAACGATTTTTGATTTTTCTAAGGATCATGGAATACTGCGGGCTGTCGAAAAATGCAATGGCTCTGCAGATTGTAGAAAATCGGAAATTATTGGTGGCACCATGTGTCCAAGCTTTATGGCAACTAAGGACGAAAACACCACAACCCGTGCCAGAGCTAATATTCTGAGAGAATTTCTCACCCATTCAGAAAAAGAAAATCCGTTTGACCACAAAGAAATTTATGATATTATGGATTTGTGTCTTTCGTGCAAAGGCTGCAAATCAGAGTGCCCTTCGAATGTTGATATTACAAAATACAAAGCAGAATTTTTACAGCATTACTACGATAAACATGGGGTAAAACTACGTACACGGCTTATTGCCAATATTACCAAAGTGAATAAACTTGGCTCCATTGCTCCGTGGATGTTTAATTTTTTTGTAAAAACACCAGTTCTTTCGCATATTATCAAAGGAATTCTTGGCTTTGCATCTCAACGAAGTATTCCGCTTTTGTACAAATATACACTTAGGGCGTGGCATAAAAAATATGCTAAAACCATTGATAATGCTAAGGTAACAAATGGTACTGTATATCTTTTTGCTGATGAGTTTACCGAATACAATGATACTGAAATTGGAATAAAAGCAATAAAACTACTTACTTATTTGGGCTATAATGTTCAATTACCTAAGCACACCGAAAGTGGCAGAACCTATTTATCCAAAGGTCTTTTACGAACTGCAAAAAAAATTGCCAACACAAATATTTCTTTACTTAAAGATCTTATTACTTCCGAAACACCTTTAATTGGCATAGAACCCTCGGCAATACTTACATTCCGCGACGAATATCTGGAACTTGCAGACGCTGCAAATATTGAAAATGCAAAAAAAATTGCTCCCAATTGCTTGCTGTTTGATGAATTTATTATTCGCGAATTTGAAAAAGGAAATATCCGTCGAGAATTGTTTAACGAAAAAGCTGTTTCAATTAAACTTCACGGACATTGCCATCAGAAATCGCTGGCATCCATTGAGCCTACAAGGCAAATGCTTGAAATTCCGCTGAATCATAAAGTGGAGGAAATAAAATCGGGATGTTGCGGAATGGCGGGTTCCTTTGGTTTTGAGAAGGAACATTACGAAGTTTCAATGAAAGTAGCCAACCTTGTTTTGTTCCCCGAGATCAACAAAACTGCATCGGAAATATTGATTTCCGCGCCGGGCACAAGTTGCCGACATCAGATAAAAGACGGAACGGGCAGAAAGGCTTATCATCCAATTGAAATCCTCTATGCTTCCATTTTGCAATAAAATTTCGTACGTTTGTATTGCAAAAGTTAATTGTTGTGCCTGATCAAAATCTGAAATCCGTATTTATTTCTTCCGAATTACATGTAAAAAACATGGTGTGCAACTGCTGTATACGTGTAGTTAAAGAAGATTTTGAAAAAGCAGGAGTTATTGTTAATGCTATAAAACTTGGCGAAGTAAGCATTTCATACGATCCTGCGAAAATTTCGTATCTGCAAATTACACAAATACTCCAGGAATCCGGATTTGAACTGCTTACCGATAAAGAAAAAATTGTTGTAGAGCAGATAAAACTTGCGGTTATTGAACTGATACATTATTACAACAATGCCAACTCTCTTATTCGCAATTCAGATTATATCATCGAAAAGCTCGGCTATACCTATCAATACCTCACTACATTATTTTCGAAACATGAAAATATAACACTCGAAAAATACATTATTCTTCATAAAATTGAAAAAGTTAAGGAACTTATAGAATTTGAAAATTATACACTTGGCGAAATAGCATTTATGATGGGTTACAGCAGCGTGCAGTATCTTTCAACACAATTTAAATCCATTACTGGTATTTCTGTTACTGAATACAAAAAATCAAGTGGTGCTGAGCGTAAATCTTTAAATGAATTGTATTAGAAACAATGTTTGTAAATCATGACAGCTATTGACATTGGTATTTGGAAAAGCTTTTTTTTTGAGAACAGCAATAAATAAAAACCCCATGAAACATTATTTAACTTTTTCTTTAATTGTTTTCCTGATGACCTCAAATCTGTTGAAAGCAAACACCAGATATTACCGACTATCATACCGCGACGATCCTTCCACAACAATTGTTATTGGCTGGTCGGCAAACGGAACTTCCACTAATGCTAAAGTATATTATGGCACCTCTGATATGGGAATAAACTGGGCTTCTTACCCCCTCAATCATAGTATCGACACTACCACGTCATATGTGGGACTTACAAATAATTTTGCCCGAATTACGGGTCTTACACCAAACACAAAATATTATTTCGTTGTTAAAGACGATCAGAGCACGAGTGCCAGATATTCATTTAAAACTATCTCTGACAATCCGAACGACGATATTACATTTATTTCCGGGGGCGATTCCCGCACAAATATTCCTATTTTTGAATCTTGCACCGATGGAAATTGTCGGCTTCAAAGGCAAAATGGAAATAAACTGGTTGCCAAAACTCGCCCCAATTTTGTTGCCTTTAGTGGCGATTTTACTTTTGGAAATTATTTTGGAACGGCCAATTCTTTATGGTCCGACTGGCTTACCGACTGGCAACTTACCATTGGACCTGATGCTGATGGTGGTTTAATGATTCCGTTAATTGGTTGCTTTGGTAACCATGAGCTCAACAATGACCTTTGGTGTATTTTTGATATCACAAATTCCAATAATTATTATGCTTTATCATTTGGAGGAAATCTGTTTCGGTTTTATACGCTAATGCCTACCGATGGCGGGGATGTGTGCGCCGATGCCGCGCAATTAAACTGGTTTACAAACGACTTGGCAAATTACACGGGCACTTCAAGCGAACCTTATTGGAAAATGCTTCAATACCATACACCTATGGTTCCGCATGCTGAAACCGCTCCCAATCAAAGCATGATTGATTGCTGGGCGAGTCTTTTTCAGGCAAACAACGTAAGTGTGTGCTTCGAAGGACACAGTCATGTGCTGAAATACACCTGGCCGGTTGTTCCTTCATCTGCAGCTGGAAGCGACAATGGCTTTATCCGCGACGATGTAAATGGAACGGTTTACGTGGGCGAGGGCTGCTGGGGCGCACCTCTTCGCACACTTTACACGTATTACAATGCAAATCAGGCGTACAACTGGACGCGTAACCAGGCTGCCACCGAAGGGTTTCATCTTGTATGTGTGAGCAAAACCAAAATAGAAATTCGTACTATAAAATTTGATGCTGTTGCAAGTGTTGGCCAGGTAACGTCTAGCGATCCAGCCTGTACTCTCCCTACAGGCATTTCTGTGTGGACTCCATCAAACGGTGCTGTTGTTGAAATTCTTAATCCTGCAGCAAACATAACCGATCCCTTGAATAGCATAAAAAAAATCACTGTTTTCCCTAATCCTACAAGTAATTTTGTCACGCTCACTGTTAAACAAAAAATACCAAAAGCAACAATAGATATTTATAATGGCATGGGAAAGCTACTAAAAGTTGTTGCCTGTGATATTGAAGGAGATTACAAATTGAGTATGGAAAATTTGCCAAAAGGAACTTATTTTATTTTTATTGAAGCCGAAGGGTTCAGCGAATCGCATAAGGTGATTTTGGAATAATTGAAACCTAGTTTGTGTTATTTATTCTATTTCATACTATTCGATTGGAATGACCCGTTCTCTGCTTTTGCTAAAAAATCCAGTGAGCAGCGACATTCACTCTTATCGTTTGTTGGAAAAACTATTTATCCCTTTTCCTTTTTCAAAAATAATTGTACATTTGTAATAGATAATTCTTTTACAATGACCGCTTTTGAATTAAAAAGTAATTTTCATCACCTCATTGACAGCATTGACAATGAAAGTTTGCTGATGAAATTTTATGACTTGCTGCTACGAAAAAAAGAACAGAAAGACGGTAATCTATTGAAATATCTTACCAAAGAAGAGCTCCAAGAATTATTTCTAGCGGAGGAAGAAAGCGAAAATCCTTACAACTTGATAAGCAATGATGACCAGAAAAAAAAGCATAAAAAATGGCTTTTAAAGTAGTCTGGACAAAAAGAGCCGTTTTAAAAATTCGATTCCATTATTGAATATCTAAATACCGAATGGAACGAAAAAACCACAAAATTTTTTATCAAAAAAGTTTACGATTTCATTGACATCCTTCAGGAATACCCTGAAATAGGGTCTTTAGAACACAAAGAAAAGAACATCAGAGGCTTTATTCTCATTAAACAAATTTGCATTTTTTATAAAATCAAAGATGATATAATCGTACTCCTTGATTTTTTTGATACCCGCCAAAACCCAAAACAGAAAAGGTTTTAAAGCATCTATGGTGGCGCCTTCGCAAAACGCTACTGTTTGAGTGTCTAATCCCACAGTCAACTGTTCGGCTTGCCAACGCTACAGGCCAAGCCCAGTGAAATGCTGATAGCCAAACCACTAGGAATTTTACTTAAAATTTCATACGTTGGTCTTGAAATTTATTCCAAAAGCAATATCCCTCCCCCATCAAAAAGCGGCCCATCATACAGCTCCACAATCCGATAATTAAGGCTTTCAGAAAAATCCTTTATTTTATTTCCATCAGAAAAATAATTCAAATTTCCGCAAATAAAAATCTCTTTTCCGCATACACCGCAGGCTCCACCGAAAAGGCCATGATTATAACCCGGCAAAACAATTTCTTTAGGTGAAACCAACAATCCTTGCAAGCCATTATTTTCAAGTGTTTTATAGATTCCTTCATCGGAAGTGATAAAATTATCTTCGCCAAACATCAACAAACTGCATCGTGTAAACCCTTGTTTCACATTCAGCTTTTGCCTATCAATGGCAGATTTCAGAATTGCATCATCAGTAAAAGATAAATTATGAATCAGGAACTTTTCGGTAACTACAGCATTGTAATGCGCGCACGACGGGTATTCTGCGCCTATTATTTTTTTTCCGTAAACATGATTGATATTTTTATTTTTAAGAATTTGTTTGAATTCTTCAGGAATATCAGGCGATACAACAAGTTTATTTCCTATTTGGCATAAAAAAATATCAGGATGCCCTGACAAAGGAAGAGCAGTAATTCCGGATGTTTCAAAGCAAATAACTTCGCCGTAGCTAGCAAGTTTTCTTTTTGCCTCTATCGGCATGCGCCCGTCAATAATAATCTGCATGGAATTCTCTCTGTTTAAGTTCCGAAGAACCAATAAAATCAACATGTTTAAATATCTTTTCCAACATTCTGCGGTTTGTACTTTCATACCCTATTGCATGTTTTACCTGATCAGCAGCAATAGTTATAGAAATTTTTTCTGATTTATTATTCTCTGTAATTCCTTGAAATTCCTGCTTCCAGAGTTCTGAGAGCACAAGTTCCTTAAACGAGACATGGAATGGCCCGGCAATTAAAGATGTTTTTTCAATCAATCCTTCTGAAGGGTGCAATCCCATTCGCAAAATAATTATATTGTTTTTTTCAAAAATCCGAAACACTTCTGCGCAGCGAAATACAGCTTCTTTCAATGTTAGCGGTTCGTACTTTCCCTTATTATACAATACTTCCAGTGAGGTATCTTTTATAACAAGAACGGGATAAATACGAGTTTCTGAAGCGCCACACGTCACAATACTTTGAGCTGTATGAATTGTTTTTTCGAGTGTATCTCCCGGCAAACCGGTCATCATTTGCAATCCAAGACGAAACCCCCTGCGAATAATCATTTCCGATGCTTCAATTATTTGTTGCGCCGAATGTCCACGACCCGAAGCTTTCAACACTTCATCGTCGAAGGATTGTGCTCCAAGTTCTATTGTATTTACTCCATGCATTTTCAACATATCAAGGATTTCTTCGGTAATAAAATCCGGACGGGTAGACAAGCGAATGCCTTTTATAATTCCCATTTCAAGATAATGCTTGACCTGTAAGAGATAATTTTTCTGCATCTGCAAGGGCAATCCCGTAAAACTGCCACCAAAAAAACCCAGTTCTATCTCCGAATCGTTTTGAGGGATTGTTGCCAAATGCTTTTCAATAATGGCTTTAACATCATCCGGCGAAGGAACATCCTGAACCCCTGAGATGGTTTTCTGATTGCAAAAAATACAGGTAAACGGGCAGGCTAAATCCGGAATAAATATTGGAATAGTAAAGTGCCGTGTTTGCATAATTTATTTGTGTCATTGTATGCCACTAAGGCAGAAAGACCCAAAGTTACACAAAGTAAGACATGAAACCACAAAAAATATCTTAGTTATTTCTTTGTGTCCTTTTTAAAAGATAGTGCATTATTTCATCACCACAAAAGGAAAAGATTTTCCGCCCTGTTCTGAAGTTACCGTAAGATAATACGTTCCATTGTCGAGAAAACCAGCAGGGATAGAAACATTTCCGAAACCTGCACCAACAGTATATTTTTGCGATGCAAGCTGCTGACCGGTTACAGAAGTAATGTTCACCTGAATTTCGGATTGTGCCTGTGGAGAAACGGTCAAAACAAGTTCATTATCCGTGATATTGTTTATCAATTCTGCACTAAAAGGGTTTGAAAAATCTGGTAAATCCACTGTTCCACCAACCAAAATATCCATGGTAACAGGCAAATGATCCGACATTCCATAAAGCGCATCGATTACGGCCTGTGGAGCGCTGTTATTGGTGCCTGTGTTCACTTCACCGTTATAATGTTGTCCGTCCTGCCCAATAGTGGTATACGTTGAAGGCAGGCACTTTGCTTTTTTTGTTCCTGTTTTAAGGTCATCAGATACCAGAATAAAATCAAAGCGATCGTCCATTCCGCCTGTTGCAAAGCAGCCTGTGGACGATGTATGGGTTGATTGTGTATGATATTTTTTAAATGAACTGTTGGAATACCAGTTGCCAAGCTGATTTATGGGATCGTAAAAACGCATATTTGTATTTGAATAATTTATAAGATTCTGGAAACACTGCTCCCCGCTTGATTGTACATTAAAATCGCCGGTAAGAGTGTAATTTGCTTTTTTGTTTAAACTGTTCAGGTAACCCATGAGCATATTCGTTTGTGTTGCGCGCTCATTTTGATTATCGCTGGTACTACCGGCTTTAAGATGCATTACAATGCAATTAACGTAAACGGTATCGTGAGTTGTAGAAAGATCTGGAGCTTTGTAATATAATTTATAAATATTGATATCCCTTACTGAAGTAGCAAGAGCATTTTGCGAAACAAAACCTAGTTTATTGGAATTGAAATAAAGCATATTGCACAGCTCTGTATTGGAATAATTGGTATAATTGGTTTTGCTGTAATAACTGACACCATCCACATTCAGGCAATTGTCGAGCAGGTGCTGCGGGCTGGTATTGGGACCAACTTCATTGGCTGTAAAAATGTCGGGTTTAATATATTTGATAATGGTTTTTAAATATCCATCCTTAGCTGTAAGATTATTGTTGGTGGTTGTACAGTATGAAGTGTTTTGCCCGTAATACATCAGATTATAATGCATAATTTTAATTGTGTCCTGCGAATAGGAAACAACCGTCAGCATAACAAATAATAATGAAAATATTTTTTTCATGATTTTTATGATTTCTAAAAAAGGATTGCAAAGTTAAGGCTAAATTCGTTGTATTTCCATGTTTTTTTTCTAATGCATGGCATAAGCCATAGCCACCACACTCACTTTTACGCCTTTTATGGTGTTTAATTTCTGAACACAACTTTCGATGGTCGATCCCGTTGTTATCACATCATCAACGAGTAAAATATGTTTATTTTCGAGAGTTTCCGCCTGGTTAAGCACAAAAACCTCCTTCACATTTTCCCATCTGCTGAATCTTGATTTTCGGGTTTGGGTTTCTGTGGCTGTGCTTTTTGTAAGTGATGAAATATTAACCGAAACATTCATTGATGCAGCTAATCCATTGGCAAACATTTCGCTTTGATTGTATCCTCTTTTCACTTGTTTTTTTGGATGCAATGGAACAGGGATAATACAATCAACTGTGTTAAACAATTCACTTTTAATAAGATCCTTTCCGTACAATTCACCAATATAAACGCCCACTTCACTTCGCTCCTTATATTTTAACTGGTGTATCAGATGCTGAACTTTTCCGCCTTTTTGAAAAAGATAATATGCAGCTGCAGAATGAACATTTACTTTTCCCCAAAATAGTTTAGAAACCGGATTTATTGCTTCATTGTGAAAATTCGATTTGGGTAAGTGATATCTGCAATACAAACAAATGCACTCTTCATATTTGAATAAGCTACGACCACAAGCCATGCAAACATGTGGATATATCAATGAAATAAAGTCGTCAAAAACCTTTGCTATGAACATGTTTAGTGAATAAAAAACATTCCTATAAAATTATATCAAAAATAACGTAAATTTGCAAACATAAATCAAAAAAAATGGAAAAAACCGATCAACTTTTTTTACAGTTATTGTATATTTTTCATACTTCGGCAATGCAATCGCTTGGCAAGATAAAAAGCCCCATAAGCGGTACTATCGAAAAAGACCTTACACAGACCAAACAAGCAATTGAAATGCTAGATATGATTAAAGAAAAAACCAAAGGCAATCTTTCAACTGATTTGGAAAAAGCAATCGAAACTTTTTTGAGCGAAATTAAACTGAATTACGTTGACGAATGCAATAAGCAATAATTTAACCCGTTAATTATCACACTGAAACGCTTATAGAAATGGAAACAACAACAACAAAAACCAGCGAAAAAACATATAAAATAATTATTGGTATTCTTATACTGATTATCGCCGTGTTAACTTGGCAAGTAATTGTAACTAAAACCAAAGTGCATACCTTTACTGTTGAAAAAGATAAGGCTGTAACGCAAAATGCCGAACTACAGCACGAACTTGATTCGTTGCTCAAAGAACACGAATTAATTAAAACCGAATTTGGAGCAATTTCAGGAAAACTTGCCGAAAAAGATAGCATAATTCTCGCAAAAGCCGATGAAATTCAAAAACTTATTGCAACTCAGGCTGATTATTCGCGTATTAAAAAGAAACTTGATTACCTCAGAGGCATTACACAAGGCTATGTTTCACAAATTGATTCTCTATATCGCGTAAACAAAACGCTGAAGGACGAAAATGTAAAAATAAAAGATGATTATTCTAAAGAAGTGACTAAAACTACCGAACTTACTAAGGATAAAGATAAACTTTCCGAAAAAGTAAGCATGGCTTCCTCGCTTAAAGCATATAATATTAAGGGTATTCCGGTACGTTTCCGTTCTGGAGGTAAAAAAGAGGAAATTGAAGAAAAAGCCAAAAAAACAGATCGTATCAAAGTCAGTTTTACCCTTAGTGAAAATCTAATTATTCAGAGTGGAGACAAGAGTGTTTATGTTCGTATTGCACGTCCCGACGACCAAATACTTACTCCCGGGGAATCAAGTACCTTTGAATATGGTGGATCACAAATTCAATATTCTGTAAAAAAAGATATTGATTACGAAAACAAAGCTATTGAAGTAACAATGTATTGGGATAAAACCGCTGAATTTACTGCAGGAACTTACGTGGTTTCAGTATTTACCGATGGTATGCTTATTGGCGAATCCCAGTTCTTAATGAAATAAAATGCCGATGGGAAATAACAGCGGTTTTCTTTTCGAATCAAACTCAACAAAATTAAAGTCAAAGAATTTTCTTACGGCTTTAATTATTTATTCCATAATTATTACTGTGCTTTCTATTATTCTTGCTTGGATGCTTATTGATTCCCAGAGTTTCGCCGAAAAGGAGAGTTCTGCAAAAACAATAGCAATAAACGAGAAAGATAATCTTCTGCATAAACTCAAAAACATGGAAATGGAATACGACGAACTGAGTCGTGAGTACCAAGATTTGGATAGTCTTTTTACAGAAGAAAAATCGAAAATCAAGGCTCTTATTCTTGAAATAAATAACCTTAAAGGAAGCGCAAATACTACCAAATACCAAGCAACAGTAACTGAACTCGAAAAAAGGCTGAAAGAATATGTGGCAAAAATTGATGAGCTCAAAGCTAAAAACGAAACACTTACTGCGCAAAGTGTAAAAACTAAAAACACACTCGATTCCACTCTGAATAAAACAATAGAATTAACACAGAAGAATCAGGAGCTTTCCGAAAAAATAAAAACTGGAACGGCTCTTAAAGCCTATGATATTACGTGTACTGCATTAAGAATAAAATCAGATAAAAAAGAAGCGCCTACAAGCCTGGCAAAAAAAACACAAAAAGTAAGAACCTGTTTTACGTTAAGCGAAAATCTTTTTACTACCAAAGGATACAAGGTTATTTATATCCGCATTGCCGATCCCGATGGTGCTATTATGACTGTGGCATCAGAGACCAGTAGTTATTTTACTTTTAAGGGCAAAAGCCTGCTGTTCTCCGAAAAGCTGGAAATATACTACAACAACAAGTCAGAAGATGTGTGCATAGACTGGAGCAACACCTTGGTGCTAAGAAAAGGAATTTACTACGTTGATGTTTTTATCGACGACAATCTTTTAGGAACCTCTACTTTTTCTTTAAATTAATTCCCTTTTATTTCCCTGTAATTTTTGACTGGATAATTCCTGAAATATTTTCAATTGCAATCCTTTCCTGTTTCATACTATCGCGTTCGCGAATGGTAACAGTATTGTCGTTCATGGTGTCGTAATCAACGGTAATACAATAGGGTGTTCCAATAGCATCCTGACGGCGGTACCGACGGCCTATAGCGTCTTTTTCGTCGTACTGACACATAAAATCAATTTTAAGTGCATCAATTATTTCGCGTGCTTTTTCGGGAAGTCCATCTTTTTTCACAAGCGGCATCACTGCTGCTTTTATTGGAGCAAGCACTGGCGGAATATTCAAAACTACGCGTACAGAGCCGTCTTCGAGAGATTCTTCGTTAAAAGAATTGCACAATATAGCAAGAAACATGCGGTCGAGGCCTATAGATGTTTCCACAACATAAGGCACATAATTTTCGTTGCTTTCGGGATCAAAATATTGCAATTTTTTGTTTGAAAATTTCTGATGTGCACTCAAGTCAAAATCAGTACGTGAATGAATTCCTTCAAGTTCCTTAAAACCAAAAGGAAATTCAAATTCAATATCAGTAGCAGCATTGGCATAATGCGCAAGTTTGTCGTGATCGTGAAAACGATATTTTTCTGCAGCAATTCCAAGAGACAAATGCCATTTCATACGTTCCTTTTTCCAGTGATTGTACCATTCCATTTCAGTTCCTGGCTTTACAAAATACTGCATTTCCATTTGCTCAAATTCGCGCATGCGGAAAATAAACTGACGGGCAACAATTTCGTTACGGAACGCTTTTCCGGTTTGAGCAATTCCAAAAGGAATTTTCATGCGTCCAGATTTTTGCACATTCAAATAATTAACAAAAATTCCCTGTGCAGTTTCGGGTCTTAAATAAATAGTATCTGCACCTTCGGCCGTAGAACCCATTTGCGTAGCAAACATCAGATTAAACTGCCTTACATCTGTCCAGTTTTTTGTTCCGGAAACAGGGCAAACGATACCAAGTTCTTCAATCAGAAGTTTTATATCATCGAGATTATTTTCCTCAAGCGAACCGTAGAATCTGGTTTTTATGGTATCTATTTTTGTTTGATATTCCACCACTCGTGGGTTAGTGGAAACATATTGTTCCCTGCTGAAAGTTTCGCCAAAACGTTGAGCAGCTTTGCTTACTTCTTTTTCTATTTTGTCTTCTATTTTTGCAATAAAATCTTCAACCAAAACATCAGCACGGTAGCGTTTTTTTGAATCCTTATTGTCAATTAATGGATCGTTAAATGCATCAACATGCCCGGAAGCTTTCCAAATAGTAGGGTGCATAAATATTGCAGAATCAATTCCCACAATATTTTCATTGAATTGAACCATTGCTTTCCACCAATATTCGCGGATGTTCTTTTTGAGCTCGGCGCCATACTGTCCGTAATCATATACGGCACTTAAACCGTCATAAATTTCGCTCGATTGAAAAACAAATCCATACTCTTTTGCATGGGAAATTACCTTTTTGAAAACTTCTTCGTTGTTGGCCATTTTGCTTTTGTGTAAAAATAATCCTGAAATAATTAAAGTGCAAATATCGTAAATCGATGATTAAAAGTGTATAAAATTTTCTCCTTTCCAAAAAACAGATAAACCAAAATTTAACAGCGTTTACAAATTTACTTACACTATTTCTTTCTCCGCTGTGGCTTGCCGAATAAAATAATCCTCAAAAAAAAAGCCTATTAATTAATAACAAGCCTTTTTTTAAGAATCATATTGTGCTAAACAATTTTAATTTCTTTTTTATCAGAAGGATCCAATGCTGCACTTTTAACATCAACATCAGCATCAACAAAATATTTTGATTTTTCGTTGTCGGCAAAAGAACCGAGCTTTCCTAAAGCGCCTAGAGCACCACCTTTTTCTTTTAATTCATCATTGCCTGACTTGAGCAAGCTGAATGGCAAAGTAAAGGTTAATTCTTTTGTCTCGCCTGGTTTTAAAGTAAATCCGCAAGCAGCAGTTACAATTCCAAGTTCATATTCCTTGGTTTTTTTCTCATCGCCACGTCCGGTTGTATATTCTTCAACCATTTTTACTTTGTAGGAGACAATTTCCTGTTCACTTTTTGTAGTAAGGATAATTTTACCTTCAATAACAGCACTGTCTTTGGCAACTTGCCCTGGAACCTGAAGGCTAACGCTAACGCCTCCTATTCCTAATTTGTTTTTTACATTCTGGAAAAATCCCATATTTTTTTGTATTATGATTTATAATTGTGGCAAATTTACTAAATATTCCCGCCAAAGCAATACAAAGCCATTGTGCTGTGTAAAAAAAAAGATTTATCTTGCAGTCAAATAGAATTATGATAAATTTTGAGGCATTATTTAAAATTTCTTACGGCCTTTATATCGTAAGTTCAGGCAACAAACAAAAGGGAAACGGTTTTATTTCAAACACTGTTTTTCAGATAACTGCCGAACCCGCTAAATTTGCAGCATGCTGTAATAAAAACAATTATACTGCAGGATTAATTTCTGATACAAAACATTTTTCGGTTTCGATATTGCACACTGATACAAAACCCGAAATTCTAGGACTTTTCGGCTACAAAAGCGGAAAAGATGTTAATAAAATGGAAAGCCTTGATCTTAAATATGGAGAATCAGGAGTTCCAATTGTTTTAAATGATTGCATTGCTTATCTTGAATTTAAAGTTGTTGAAACCATTGATGTTGGCACACACCTTATGTTTATTGGCGAATTGATAAATACTGAATTGATCGACGAAGCAAAAATTCTGCTGACCTATTCTTATTATCGGGACGTTAAAAAAGGTTTTGCGCCCAAAAATGCGCCAACATATATTGATAAATCGAAACTGGAACCTAAAAAAAATGCGTCATCATTAAAAAAATTCAAATGTCTTGCTTGCGGCTATATCTATGATGAATCATCAGAAAATATTACATTTGCTGAGTTACCGGAGAACTGGATTTGTCCGGCTTGCGGGTCCGAAAAAACCGATTTTATTGAAATTACCTAACCAAAAAAATATACAATTATGTCAAAATCATTAAAAGGAACACAAACCGAGCAAAACCTGTTAAAATCGTTTGCAGGTGAATCGCAGGCACGCAATCGTTACGAATTTTTTGCCAGCGTAGCAAAAAAAGAAGGCTACGAACAAATTGCAAATATATTTCTTGAAACTGCCAGTCAGGAAAAAGAACATGCCAAACGGTTTTTTAAATTTCTCGAAGGTGGTGTAGTTGAAATTACTGCAGGTTATCCGGCTGGTGTTATTGGTACCACAATGGAAAATCTTAAAGCAGCAGCCGAAGGCGAAAATGAAGAATGGACCGATTTGTATCCTCATTTTGCCGAAGTGGCCAAAGAAGAAGGATTTCCTGAAATTGCAACTGCTTATAAAATGATCGCAAAGGTAGAAGCCGAACACGAACGCCGCTATCTGAAATTGTTACAAAATATTTC
>JBBQSF010000038.1:0-23525 GCA_038214085.1 Bacteroidales bacterium
GGAACGATCAGTTGAGAAAAAATTAAAATATATGCTATAAATGTTTCTGGAGTTACGTTTGCGTCTTTTCCAAGTACAAGGTTTCCACCATACCACATAATCACAGCCATAACAAAAACACCCATAAATTCGCTTAACGGATTTGCCAGATCACGTTTGCGGTAAACCCTGTTCATAATAGAAGTATAATCGGCATTTATTTTTTTAAATTTTTCTTCTGCATAATCAATTGCTGTAAAAGCCTTGATAATTCGCAAACCTGAGATACTTTCTTCTATCACCGACAACAGTATTCCCATTCGGCTCTGAACTTTTACCGAACTTCGCTTTAAGCTCTTGCCTATCCTGCTTATCAAAAAGCCAGTAACAGGTAGCAACACTATTGCAAATAATGTAAGCTGAGGACTCATAACCATAAGGGTAACCAGAAATATAATTATTGACAATGGATCTCTGAAAATCATTTCGAGTGAACTCATGATCGACCATTCTACTTCCTGAACATCCGTGGTCATACGAGCAATAATGTCACCTTTTTTTTGTTCAGAATAATAGGAAAGAGGAAGTATAAGAATTTTATTATACAGTTTGTTGCGAATATCCATAACCACACCATTCCTTGCAGGCGCGAGAAAATACATGGCCAGATAACGAAAAAAATTCTTCAGAAAAAACAAGATAATTACAAAAATGCAAATAAAAACAAGTGCATCAACTTTTCCATAGTCCTGTATAATTGTGCTGACATAATAATTAAAATATTCTGTTACCGTTTTAACCGACAATCCCATTCCCGGCTTTATCAATACGAGTTTAGTTGTTCCAAACAGCAACCCCAGAAATGGAATAACCATTGCAAGTGAAACCAGAGAAAATACTACTGAAAGAACATTGAATAAAATATTCATTGAGGCGTAACCCCAATAAGGGCGTATGTAACGAAATATTTTGTAAATATTTTTCATCAATGCAAACTTACATATTTTTTTTTAATCTTATCGATCTGAGCTATAGTATTGCTTTGAATTGCCCTAACAGCGAGAGAGAATAAACTTTTATATCTTTGCAACTTTAAAATTGATAAGATATGGAAAGAAAAGTAAGAGTCCGTTTTGCGCCAAGTCCAACAGGACCGCTGCATATAGGTGGAGTAAGAACTGCATTATACAATTATCTTTTTGCAAAAAAACACAATGGAGATTTTCTGCTTCGTATTGAAGATACTGACCAGGGAAGGTTTGTTCCTGGTGCAGAAGAATATATCATTAAATCTCTCAACTGGAGCGGAATAATTTATAACGAAGGAGTAGGAAAAGAGGGCACTCATGCTCCTTATCGTCAGTCGGAACGAAAAGAGATTTACAAGCAATATGCTGATTTTCTCATAAAAAACGGGAAAGCCTATTACGCTTTTGATAGTTCAGAAGAACTTGACAAATACAGGAAAGATGCCGAAGCCAGCAAACAAACATTTTTTTATGGAATTGCTTCGCGTATGCAATTAAAAAACTCACTCGTTTTGGGTGAAGAAGAATCATTGAAATTAATCAATGCAGGAACTCCTTACGTGATAAGGGTTTTAATCCCCGAAAATGAAGAAGTTACTGTTAATGATCTTATTCGTGGGGCCGTAACTTTTCACACATCACAACTCGATGATAAAGTTTTATTTAAATCAGATGGCATGCCCACATACCATTTGGCAAACGTTGTAGATGATTACCTTATGGAGATTTCGCATGTAATTCGTGGCGAAGAATGGCTGCCTTCCGCACCACTGCATGTTTTGCTGTATCGCTATTTGGGATGGGAAGCACAAATGCCTGAATTTGCGCATCTTCCGCTGCTCCTAAAACCCGATGGTAAAGGAAAGTTAAGTAAACGCGATGGCGATCGCTTGGGGTTTCCGGTTTTCCCACTGCAATGGACAGATCCTAGCACTGGTGAAATTTCTTCCGGATATCGTGAAAGTGGCTATTTGCCTGACTCTTTCGTGAACATGCTGGCATTTCTGGGCTGGAATCCGGGAACCGAACAGGAAATATTTACAATGGAAGAACTTGTGGATGCTTTTTCTCTTGAACACGTTGGTAAATCGGGTTCAAAATTCGATCCCGAAAAAACAAAATGGTTCAATCACCAGTATATTCAGGCAAAGTCGAATGAAACACTTTTGCCTTTTGTAAACGAACTTTTAGCAGCAAATGCTATTACTTCTGAACCAGAAAAGCTTTTAAAAATAATCGAACTGGTGAAACACAGAATTTACCTGATGCCTGATTTTGTTCCGCAAACTATTTTCTTTTTTAATGCTCCTGAAACATTTGATGAAAAAGCAATCAAAGAC
The DNA here is from genome assembly GCA_038214085.1 of Bacteroidales bacterium. Lineage (GTDB taxonomy): Bacteria > Bacteroidota > Bacteroidia > Bacteroidales > CG2-30-32-10 > JBBQSF01. The sequence continues at coordinate 2,348 of JBBQSF010000038.1, forward strand.
AAATGGAAACCAAATTCTGCTGAGTTTGTTGCAGATATTAAACAGGTGATTTCAAATGTTTCTGATTTTACTGCCGAAATATTGAGAGAAGTGGTTCATAAACATATTGAAGCCAATCAGATTCCAATGGGGCAAGTAATGAATGCTTTACGTATTTGTATTGTTGGTTCCGGAATGGGTCCTGATTTGATGGAAATTCTTGCACTGCTTGGAAAAGAAGAAGTGCTGAAACGTATAGATTTTGCTTTATGCACGATAAAGATGCAATAAATTCTTTTTGTATGCATGGCGATGGACGGCTTTATCGAATTCTCGAAGAGCTAAATATTCCTTTCGAATATCACGAACACCCTGCTGCACCCACAGTTGAAATAGCTTCAAGGTACTGGAAAAATATTGAATCAACACATTGTAAAAATATTTTTCTCAGAAATCACAAAGGCAATAAGCATTTCCTGATTGTTTTAGACTACCGCAAAAACCTTTCTATAAGAGAGATTGAGCAATTTCTAAAACAAGGTAAACTGACTTTTGCTTCTCCTGAACGGATGAAAAAATATCTGGGTTTGGAGCCAGGTTCTGTAAGTCCTTTCGGACTAATAAATGATAGCGAAAACCACGTTCATATTTTTTTAGATGAGAACTTAAAGCATTCCGAAAAAATCAGCTTTCACCCTTGTGTCAATACAGCTTCAATTGTGATTTCTTATAACGATTTTCTCCGTTTTCTCGCATGGACTGAAAATACGTGGGAATATTTTAAATTATACTAAAAGAAAAATCCCGAGCCATTGACCCGGGATTTTTCTTATTCAAAAAAAAGTATTAGTTCACAATCACTTTCTTAATCTGAGAAACATTACCAACTGTGATTTTTACAAAATAAAAACCAGCAGCACCAAGTTGTTGTTTGGTCATGGTTAAACTATGAATTCCTGCGCTCATTGTTTCATTTCCGAGTGTAACAACATTTTGTCCAACAATATCAAGAACTTCAACAGAAATATTTTCTGATTTGTTAAGATTGAAAGAAATTTCGGCCGACTGGTTCATTGGGTTTGGAATGATGTTCAGGTTTAGGGCAGAAAGGATATCTTCTTCAATACTGGCCGTAGACGTAATGTTGATATCATCTATATACAAGTTGTTACCTCCACCAGATACCACCTGAAATTTAAAACGAACGCTTGAATTTGTAAGATAAGGATTCAGGTTAACTGATTCTTCTCTCCATTCGGCTGTAGAAGCTGGGAAAAAGCTAACTGTACTTAAGGGAGCTGTAGTAAGATTCATTCCTGTTTTGGAGTAACGTGGAGTCCATGTTTTTCCGCAATCGGTTGAAATCAATACTTTTAATGCCTCAAACAAACTATCTGTGACCTGGGTGAGAGGATTGGTAGAGGTTTTACCAGTATAAGCAAGTTTAAATTTCATTGATAATGAAGTAGGAGCTGGGCTTAATGCTGTCAGGTCAATTGCAGGAGTGATAAGTTCGTCAATTGAAGTGGTTGCATTGTTTGAAAACGAAGCCACTCTGAAGCATTTTGTTCCGGAATATTTAGCTGAGTCGGTAACTTCCCAACCATTTCCTGCCGGATTGTAAATAAGATACGAACTCATAGAACCTTCAAATCCTTCAAGATAAGGTGCATCCTGAGCTGTGGCAGGGTCACTTACAATCATCATCGCCAATTTAACAAGAGAATCACTTCCGGCAGCGTTACTTGCTTTCAGTTTAACCTGATAGGTACCCGGAGTATTGTATGCAACTGATGGATTTTGCGAAGTTGATGTGGCGGGTGTTCCACCTGCAAAGGTCCATTCCCAATCAGTTGTTGCGCCATTATATGAGAAATCGGCGAAATGCACAGTAGAACCAGCACAAATCATTTTGTAATCAACATTAAAATCAGCAATAGGAGCACAAGCTGATGGATTAGGATCAAGAACACCTGTAGCTGTAAGATTTTCAATTGACCAAAGTTTTAATCTGTCACCAAGAAGTGTTGCATCAATTCTGTCCTTCTGACCAAGAGTAAAAATATTTGTACAATAACCCCATTCATAATCCATATAGTTTTCAACCATGTCAGGTTCATCGGGAGTATCGTTGGTACAAGAATTACGTGAACCAGGAATAAAGCAGTTAAGGCTGGTGTTTTGAGCTGCACTACCTTCCCAAGGGGTATCTGCAACTTCGTCTCCGTTAGGTGCAAGAAAAGAATAACAACCACTTGAAGCTGGCAATAAACCTAACATCAAATTCTGAAATGGATGGTACAAGTTCCAGTAATGTCCAAGTTCGTGAGTAAGTGTGCGGTTTTCGGCATTAATTCCCATTCCACCCATATTTGTAGCTGTTCCAATTGAACCGATACAATCCTGACGAATTAGTACGCCATTAACCAGCGTATCGCCACCTGTAAGTGCAGATGTCATCGGATTGCTTGGAGGAAATGGAGACATACCGCCAATAAATGCACCTGCAGGAAGATTGATTCCTTCGGGATAAATAAAATTAACTGCAAATATATTCAGGTAAAAACTCGGAGTCCAGCAATAATCATGCATGACATCATAGTAAGCATAATTGGTACGTGGGTCGTAAATATGTTCAATGCCATTGGTGCAGTTTCCATTAGGATCAATTTTAGCCAAACGAAATTCAATCTGCAAATTTGCTTTTCTTGATTTAAACATAGGATAAGTATCAACTGTATCCGCATTTAAAAGATTGTAATCAATATTTAATTTAGCGATTGCATCCTGTACCTGTGCATCGCTTATATTTTCGATACCGTACTTGTGAACAATATGAAATACCACAGGAATAACACGTCTGCCATTGATTAGTGTATCTGTTTTTGAGCCATTAACCAGACCATTGCTTTTCATCTGAATCTGAATTTGCTTCAGTGTGGCTTCATAAGCTTGATAACGATCAATTAATGATGGATCTTCTGCAACTTTTTTTGCCAGCATCCATTGATCTGCTTTTGAGTAGTTTTTAAGTTTTCCCTGATTTTGTTGTCCATAAGTCGAAATAACGACAAACGCAAGAAGGAAAGCGGTAAAGAGTAGCGATTTTGTCTTCATAGTTTAGGTTTGGTTTTATAACACAAATAAATTAAAAATATCGGAAACCGCAAAATATTTTATATTATATTTTTGGTCGGCATAAATAGGCAATCAATGCGAATTTGAATCGATTTTATAAACAAACATAATTTTTGTATAAATATGTTTTGCTGATTTTTCCGCTGTTGGTATTTCTGATTTTTTTGTTTTTATACTTTATTTTTCAGAAATTCTATTTTGCGGAAGGTTGAATTGAATCCCATTCAATTATCTGCCTCAGGTTTGATTCAAAAACAAAGGTCATTACGATATCGGGGTTTTCTGTGTCCACAATTTTATCAATATACCTATATTGCCAGTTATCGAAAATGAAAACACTCTTTCTAAAATGCTCCGGCAGGTATGACATCATAAAATCAAGAAAAGAATCTCTGAAAATAACTACAGAAGGAAGGGTGTCTCCGGGTTTTTCCTTTACAATTTCGTAATCGTCGGGATAAGGAAAATCTTTCGGAATTTCATAATTTTTCTTTTTACCGTTTATAACTTTCGACAAAAAAACCGGAAGAAGTTCTACCCTTGTATCATTGTATAAATCGCCTATATTAAGCATTTCTGCTTCGCCCCCAATAAGTTTTTTTGTGGTATCAAGTTTAAATTCCTGAAGTGATAATGGCTCTCCCGTATGATATTTCTTTTTCAACACATCAATAACTTCTTTATAGGCATAATAAGAACCATAATGGTTCCAGTGGTTATCAATGTTATAATAAAGCGGGAAAGTTTCATTTTTGTGGGCAAGTATGGCTGGGCGTAAATCAACTATGTTTACTGATGTGTCATTTTTAAAATAGTTTACAAGAAAATCTGTATTGCTTGTTGCAGACTTTGGAATATCCCAGGGCATATAATCAGCGTAAATATTGTGTTTGTCCGGAATGATTACAAAATAATATCTTCGGCCGGATTTTAATGCTTTTTGGGATCTGTTGCTTATTATTGAAGTAATTTTTTCCTGCTCATTAATTGTAAACAATCCTTTACCTGTATAATTATCAAGATACTTTCCCGCAAGGAACAACCAGCCGTGTTTCCCAACAATTACTTTATCAGGCATAGGAGAAATGCCAAAACATTTAATTTTAAGTAATGCATTGTAATGAACCATGTATGAAGTAAAATACATCCTCGAGTTTAAATAATTTTCATATTCTTTCGGAAATTTATCAAGCTTAGAAAGTTTTATTTTCGGAAAAATGATTTCTTCTTTTGCCTGATTGGTGTTCCTTTTTTTTGAGAGGCCCAAAAGCATATCTGCCATAGGAAAGAGAGTTATTCCCATAAAAAGAAAGACCATTATACGTTGAGGAATCTTCATGACTTAAAATCTGAAATAAATAAAAGGACTATAAGATCCCGAAGAAATATACATCACTGATACGAGAAACAATGCAATGATAACCAAGAAATAAATTACTGATAAAAGTTCGTTTGCAATTTTATGAAGCCTACCTTTGGATTGAAGGTAAACTATGGCTTTTTCGCAATATTTCTGAACAAGCCCTGAAGATCCGATCACTGCCACAAATAAAACAATAAGGTAATCCGTTTTAAAAAAAGATTTAGTCAACGTGAGACTGTCTGCTCCTTTTGCGAACCCAAACATAAGTGACAAGTAATTTTTGGCAAACAACAATGTTTCGCTGCGAAAAATAACCCAACCAATTATTACAATAAGAATCACATAAATTGAACGCAATGAAAAATGCAACTTTTTAAGTATTTTGGAAAAACCAATGGCTTCGATAGATAGAAACACTCCAAAATATGCGCCCCAAACAATATAGTTCCACCCGGCGCCATGCCACAAACCACATAAAGTAAAAGTTATCATTAATGCCAGCACAAGTCCTGATTTTGCTATGTTTCTCATTTTAATTGATAGCGGAGAAAAAAGATAATCACGGAGAAACGCGGATAAGGTGATGTGCCAGCGTTGCCAGAAATCCTGAATACTTTGTGCAACATAAGGATAATTAAAATTTTCGGGAAGTTTTATCCCAAACATCAAAGCAATCCCCAACGCCATATCCGTGTATCCTGAAAAATCAAAATAAATTTGGAAAAAGTAAGAAATTGCGCCCAACCAAGCTGTATAAATACCCAGTTCTGTTATTGGAAGTTTAAAAATTTCATCAGCTACTACGGCAAAAGTGTTTGCAATAATTATTTTTTTTGCAAGACCTATACAAAAACGTGAAATTCCATTTGAAAGGTTTTCAACCGAAGCTTTCCCTTTAAGCAATTCGTTATAAAAATCATCATATCGAAGAATTGGGCCAGAAAGCACTTTCGGAAAAAACATAAAATATAAAAACACACGCAAAATATTTTTTTCGGCAGAAACTTTTTCATGATAAATATCTACCAAATATGAAATTGCCTGAAACACTAGAAACGACAAGCCCAAAGGTGCAATAATTTTTAAAAATCCTGATTTTCTAAGCAGTTCCGGGTTTCCATGAAACAGGAGATTTTCTCCAATAAAAGGCATGTATTTAAAATACAATAACAACAACAGGTTAAGCGAAATAGCAGTAAATAAAAAAAACACTGCATTTTTCTTCTTCAGGTTTTTTTGCAAAATTCTTCCTGCGAAATAATTTAGAAATACAGCAGCAATAAGAATACCAGCAAGACTAATTCCTCCCCATGCATAAAACAATAGGCTTGCGATAAGAAGCAAGGAATTTCTGGTTTTTGCAGGCAGAATAAAGTAAAGCAACAACAATAGCGGCAAAAACTGAAAAAGAAAAATAAGAGAATTAAAAAGCATTCTTTAGAATAAGAATGCAAATATAAAAACTAAACTTTACGGTTCAATAATTACTGTGATTCAATAGCGTTTTCAGGAAAAATAAATTTTTACTGTATCTGAGATAAAAATTCATCAATAAAATTGAAAATTTAAAATACCTTTGTTTTTATATAGAAAATAACAATACGTATGTTAATTATTGGAATTGCCGGTGGTTCCGGCTCTGGAAAATCCACAGTAGTAAAGCAAATAATAAAAAGACTGCCAAAAGATGCGGTAACAATTATTCCACAGGACTCTTATTACAAGGACAATGGACATCTCAGCCCAGAAAATCGTGCTAAGAAGAATTTCGACCATCCATCGTCTATTGAATTTAGTTTGCTTATAAAACATCTTGATTTGCTTCGCAGCGGGCAGGAAGTGGGAATGCCAATATATTCATACCTCACTTGTGCCAGATCGAAAGAAACGATTCCAATTATACCAAAAGATGTTGTTATTGTTGAAGGAATTTTGATTCTCACCAACCCTCGTATGCGCGAACGTATGGATATCAAGGTGTTTGTTGATGCAGATCCTGACGACAGGTTGATGCGCATCATAAAACGGGATATCGAAGAGCGCGGCAGATCTTTTCAGCAAGTTCTTGATCATTATGATGAATTTGTTAAACCTATGCATTTACAGTTTATTGAACCCACAAAAAGGTATGCAGATATTATTGTTCCGCAGGGTGGCGCCAATCATGTTGCCATTGATATCCTTACTTCCAGGATTAAAATGAACCTTAACAAGTAGTCATTTTAGCCAAAAAGGAATACTTTGTGGCAATGTTATTTGTTACTATGTCGGTAGATTTTTTAATTTTGTTCTCTGTTTCACAACGATTATTTTTTTTATTATAATTATTAATTCTAAATTTGCACCCTCAAAAAAATAAATGACTTATGGCTATTATTGGAAAAATCAGAAGTAAATCCGGAATAATTGTAATTATTATAGGTATAGCGTTAGCCGCTTTTGTGTTGGGCGATTTTGTTAAAAAAAGACCAAAAACAACTCAGAATGTTGGAGAAGTTGCAGGTGAAAAAATTACCTATCACGATTTTGAAACTGAAGTTGACGCTCAAGTTGAAATGATCAAACAGCAAAGTGGTTCCGAAAATCTAACCAATGCCCAAATGTTCCAAATCCGCAATGAGGTATGGAAAAAAATGGAACGCGATATTATTTTAGGCGCCGAATATGACAAATTAGGAGTAGCTGTGAGCACCGAAGAATTATGGGATCTCGTTCAGGGAAAAGAACCTCATCAGTATATTTTACAAAACTTTGCTGATCCTCAAACCGGTCAATTCAATCCTTCTCAAGTTAGGTTGTTTTTACAAAACCTTGAAGAATATGAAACAAAAAAACCCGGAACAAAAGCACAATGGGAAAACCTAGAAAAATCAATTAAATCAGACAGAATCTACAATAAATATCTCAATCTGATTAAAGGCGGATTGTATGTTCCTACGGCACTTGCTAAAAAAGACTACGATCAACGGAATAAAAAAGTAGTAATTCGTTTCTTTGGTGATAAATACAGCAATATTGCAGACAATTCTATTACAATTTCAGCAGACGACATTCAGAAATATTACGATGCCCATAAACATGAATACGAACAAGAAGCTTCACGCGACATTGAATATATTGTTTACGACGTGGTTCCATCTGAAGCCGACATCACTAAAATTAAAGAAGATGTTGCCAATATTATGAAAGACATTTCTACTGTTACAGAAGAAGATATGCCCAATTTTGTAAATAAAAACTCTGATGTTTCTTATGACAGTCTGTATTACAAAAAAGGCGGACTTGCTGCAAACCTCGATACAATTGTGTTTTCAAAGAAAAAAGGCGATGTTATCGGTCCACTTTACGACGAAGCCACCTACACTTATACCATTTCAAAAATCATGAACTTCCAGACCCGTCCGGATTCAATGAAAGCGAGTCATATTCTTATTTCATACGCTGGAGCATTAAAGGCAGCAGAAACAATTACCCTCACAAAAGAAAATGCAGAAAAAAAAGCAGACAGCATTTTGGCTGTGATTAAAAAAGATAAGAAAAAATTTGACGAAATAGCAAAAACCGTCAACGATGATGCTGTTGCCAAAGAAAAAACTGGAGATCTCAGCTGGTTTGCTGATGGAGCCATGGTTGGTCCCTTTAACGAAGCTTGCGCGAATGGAAAAGAAGGCGATATCATTAAAGTAGAAACAGCATTTGGTTATCATATCGTTAAAATAACCGGTAAGAAAAACCTTGAAAATAAAGTTCGCCTTGCTACAATTACTATAAAAATTGAAGCAAGTAACACAACCTTCCAGGATTATTATGCCAAGGCAAGTGCTTTTGCAGGAGAAAATAAAACCATTGAACAATTCAACAAATCTGTAATTGATAAAAAACTGAACAAACGCTCTGCAGAATATCTTTCGGAAATGAGCAACACAATTGCCGGTTTGGAATCTCCAAGAGAAATTGTTCGCTGGGCTTATGAAGATGAAACTAAAAAAGGTGACATTTCAAAAGTATTTGACTTACAGGGAATGTATGTTATTGCTGCATTAAAAGAAATTCGTGAAAAGGGCATTCCTACTCTTGAACAGGTTAAAACAGACATTGAACCTCTTGTTAAACGCGAAAAGAAAGCAGAAACCATTATAAAGAAAATCAACGGTTTCAAAACTGCTGGTATTGGTATTGATGCTCTGGCTGCAAAAGTTAGCGCAACTGTTGATACGCTTGATTTTATAACTTTCTCTTCTTATTCCTTGCCGGGATACGGTCCTGAGCCAAATTTTATGGGAACATTGTTCACATTAAAAAAAGGACAAATGTCAGAACCCATTAAAGGCAACAGCGCTGTTTTTGTTGTTTACGTTGATGAATTTACCGAAGCTCCTGTAATTAAAGATTACACTGCAACAAGAACACAACTTTCAAGCACCTTTAAACAAAGAGTTACTTACGATGTGTATACCGCACTTGAAAAAAATGCAAAGATTAAAGATAACCGCAGAATATTCTATTAACAGAATGAAATAATTAATAAAAAGCTGTCTCGTTTTGAGACAGCTTTTTTTTTGTAATTAATTTGAAAAAGGAGTATTATCCTTTTAGGAAAATGTTTTTGATCAATTTGTAACTTGAATTGGTTCTGGATTCTTCTGTATGTATTTTCCCGCCCACTTTACAGCCTTTTCTTTATTGGTAAATATTTTTAAAGGAATCTTCTTTTTATATTTAATATTGAATAGTTCGATCAATATTCTATGAATTTTTGAGCGGACTATCACAGCAACAGCCGAAACACCAATTTCGCCATCTTTGTCTGCCATTCTTTTTTTTGCTTCGGGTGTAGCTGTTTTAACTGCGCTTAAATCAGTAACAATAGGAAATGTACGCCCGTTTGACATTTCGAGTCGTTTCTTTATTCCGGCATCAATATCTGTATATTCTACAAATTCACAAAGCAACTCAACAAAGGTGATCCCTTCATCAATTTTAATTGAAAAGCGGGTGTTAATATATTCTTCCACTTTAAGCCATTTGGTTGCCCAAATATACGATTAACACGAATAAATGTCAAGAAAAAACAATTTTTTATTCAACGGTTACTGATTTTGCAAGATTTCTGGGTTGGTCAACATTGCAGCCTCGTAACACAGCTATATGATAAGCAAGCAGTTGCAATGGAATTGTAGCCAAAAGAGGAACAAGCATTTCTTCGGTTTCTGGAATTTCGATGATATAATCGGCAAGATTTTTCACCGTAGTGTCACCTTCTGTAACTATTGCAATAATAACACCCTTACGGGCTTTAACTTCCTGTATATTGCTAATCACTTTTTCGTAAGTTCCTTTGTTGGTAGCAATAACCACAACAGGCATATTTTCATCAATAAGTGCAATGGGACCGTGCTTCATTTCAGCTGCAGGATATCCTTCGGCATGAATATATGATATTTCCTTTAGTTTAAGTGCACCTTCCAAAGCAACCGGAAAATTATATCCTCTTCCCAAATAAAGAAAATTTCTAGCATCTTTAAACTTAGATGCAATTTCCTGAACAACAGGATCTGTTTTTAAAGTAGTTTCTACTTTTTCTGGAATAAGTTCCAGTTCGGTAATAATTTGGTGAAATCTCGATTTGGAAATTCCACCTTTTTTCTGTGCAACAGTTAACGCCATTAAAGCGAGAACAGTTACTTGCGATGTAAAAGCCTTAGTAGAAGCCACTCCAATTTCAGGGCCTGCATGTGTATATGAACCTGCGTGAGTTGCTCTAGGAATAGATGAACCAACAACATTGCAAATACCGATAATGGTCGCTCCTTTTTGTTTGGCAAGTTCTATTGCAGCGAGTGTATCAGCAGTTTCACCTGATTGCGAAATGGCAATCACAATATCATCTTCGGTAATTGGAGGATTCCGGTATCGAAATTCGGAAGCGTACTCCACCTCAACTGGAATGCGGGCAAGTTCTTCAAAAAGATACTCTCCAACCAAACCAGCATGCCATGATGTGCCACAGGCAATAATAATAATTCGCTTAGCATTCAAAAATTTCTCCTGAAAGTCAATAATTCCGCCAAGTGCTACAATATTTTTTTCAAGGTTTATCCTGCCGCGCATACTATCCATAATAGAGCGGGGCTGTTCGTAAATTTCCTTGAGCATAAAATGCGGAAAACCTCCTTTTTCTATAGCACTAAGCTGAAATTCAAGTTTTTGGATATAAGGGGTTTTTTCATCATTTTGTATGGTGAAAATCTTCAGATCTCCGTTTCGGTGAATAATTGCTATTTCTTCGTCATTAAGATAGACAACATTTTTAGTGTATTCTACTATTGGTGAAGCATCAGATGCAAAAAACATTTCGTCCTTGCCAACACCAATTACCATCGGACTCCCTTTACGTGCACCGATAAGGGTATCTGGGTCGTCGCGAGAAATAATTACAATAGCATAAGTGCCTATAACTTGAGTTAGGGCAATACGCAAAGCTTCGGCCAGCGAAACTTGTTCATATTGCTGAATATCTTCAATTAAATGAACCAGAACCTCGGTATCAGTATTGCTGATAAAGTTGTATCCACGGTTGATAAGTTCCTTTTTTAAAGCAACATAATTTTCAATGATTCCATTGTGTATAAGCGCAATATGTTTTGTCTGAGAAAAATGGGGATGTGCATTAACATCGTTAGGTTCTCCATGGGTTGCCCAGCGTGTATGACCAATTCCTATAGTTCCATTGGTATTCTGGTCTTTGATAAAATCTTCGAGATCAGATACTTTTCCATGACATTTGTATAAACTTAGTTCTTCGTCCAATAAAGCAATGCCGGCACTGTCGTAGCCTCGGTATTCCAACCGACGAAGTCCTTTAATTAATAACGGATAAGCTTGCCGGAAGCCGATATATGCTACAATTCCACACATAATTTAATAAAGTTTTGTATAAGAAATAGATAAACGAATAGGATCTTTGCACTTAGAGCCGTTGAGAACAACGCGATTGGCTTTGCTTGGCCTATCGGCAGTCCATACTACAAGCGATAAACCAAGATTTTCCTTTTCTCCGTCTAAAATTTGTTGAAGATGTCTTGCTATATTAAAACGATATTCTTTTTTTGAAGCGGTGTAAAGCCCACCATAGTAACTAATTCCTTCATACTGATCAATGATAAACCTGATTTTTCCGCTTTGTTCTTCAAGAAGCACCAATTGAGGCGGTGGAGCATAATCCGTTTCGGATAAATCATCGTTGTCGAGTTTAATAATAAGTTCTGCTTTGTTTATGGCAATTTTACCATTGGCAATTAGATTCTTAAGATATGGATATTTAATTTTTACTTTTAAACCCGCCATCGACTGAATAAATAAAACGCTATCTCCTTTGATCGTATCCCCTTTAATTTGCGATTTCAAATAGCTTGAAGCATTGAAATACCGGTGGTGGTTGAAGTGATTTATGCGGGCGCAATTTTCGTTTATTACAAAATTATATTTGAGCGAATCGCTTGCATTGTTTTTATAATACATAGTTACCTGCGATAGTGAATTTAACAGGTCGAAAGACAGAATTGCTCCTGGATTTCCCGATGGGGTCATGGTAATATAAAGTCCTTTAAAAAACTGAAGAAAAGTTGCATTGTCGGAAAGACTTGACGAACCCGAAACATCAATAAATCGCTGTGCAAGCTGAGGGCTGAGTTTAACTCTTAGGTGTGGAGCTTTTTTTACTGAGTCAACTTTAACGCTGTCTAAAGGCTTGGGAACAAATGTTTTTGTACCAAGTAATGATCCCGTTAAAAAACTGTTATTGGAATAATAGGAACTGTCACGGTAAATATTCTGATTGAGCTCATAAACTTTAATGGTTTGCTGGGTATTTGTATCACCATAAACCGCTTTATATACCAGTGTAAGTACAATGGAATCGGCAACCGGATTTGCACCGAAATCAGCATTGTTAGAAGAAAGCCTTAACTGTGTATAAAAAGAGGAAGAATGAATTCCAAAAACAGGATCAGAATATTGACCTGCAAGAGCAAGAACGGTTTCATCACTTCTAATGGAGTCATCTAGCACTGTATAGGTGACAAGAGATAATGTGTCCGTATGTTCCAAATTGAGTTGATCGTCGGGCGGCTGAACTTCCAGACCAATTGTGTCGGGTTCTTTGCAGGATGATATAAAAATCCCTGCAGTGATAAACAAAAGCAGGGATATTAGTTTGAATGGGTTGATTTTCAAAATAAAACTTTTTTAGTGTGAAATTTTAGCAATAACGGCAAAATTAATTGCTTAGTACATTTTCATTAACTAAAATTTCATCGTAGAATTCATTATAGGCATCAACATACCTGTCCATTGATTGAAATTCGAGCACCGGTTTGTCAATGGTGTTAAGATAATTAATGATTTCAGGATTAACTTCCGGGCTTCCGATAATAACACCATCAGAAGAATCAATAGCAGCTTTGGTAATGTTAGAAAACGAAGGTTGTTTATAATGGTGAACATCTCCATCAGAAATTCCAGGAAGTTTTATCTTGTTGTTGAAATCTTTGCTGAAATTTTCAGTAAAATCGTCATCATAAACAGAATAAATTACCTTGCTTTCGGTAAAAAGAGGATTGTCAACAAAAGCTTTTTTAAGATAAATAGGAATTAGGCTGCTTATCCATCCGTGACAATGAACAATATCCGGACTCCATCCCAATTTTTTCAATGTTTCAATAACGCCTCTTGCAAAAAAGATAGCACGTTCGTCGTTATCCTTAAAAAAATCATTGTTGCAATCGTGGAACATTTGCTTTCGCTGAAAATAATCTTCATTGTCGATAAAATAAATTTGCATACGTGCCGACTGGATTGATGCAACTTTAATAATAAGCGGATGGTCAGTATCGTTTATGATAAGATTCATGCCGGAAAGACGAATTACTTCGTGAAGCTGGTTTCTTCTTTCATTAATACATCCATAGCGGGGCATAAATGTTCGGATTTCTCTTCCTTTTTCTTGCGTACCCTGTGGTAAGTATCTTCCGATAATACCCATGTGACTGTCTTTCAGATATGGAGTAATCTCCTGCTGAACGAAAAGAACTTTAGTTTTTTCCATATTTTCTTTGAAAATTTGGTGTATTTAGTGAAATGGAGTGCAAAGGTAATAAATTTTTCTCACATATTCAAGTAAATAATTGTATTTTTGCGCCTGTTTTTCGAAACAAAATACGTTTAAATACTTGAATTACAATAATTTAAATAATAATGAATTGCTTTAAAACAATTGCCGAAACCAAAGCCTTTCTTTCCGAGTGTAAAGAAAAGGATTCCTTATTTAGTATAGGCTTTGTTCCCACAATGGGTGCGCTGCATCAGGGGCATATTTCGCTCATTGAACAGAGCAAAAAGTCATGTTCGTTAACCATTTGCAGTATTTTTGTTAATCCGGTACAGTTTAACAATACCACCGACCTAGAGAAATATCCCCGAACACCAGCACAAGACTTGTTAATGCTTAAACAGGCAGGCTGCGATGTTGTTTTTATGCCCGAAGTTGGAGAAATTTATCCTGAGGAAAATAAAGAATTTTTTAATTTTAACGGTTTGGATCAAATACTTGAAGGCAAGTTCAGACCCGGACATTTTCAGGGAGTTGCTATGGTTGTAAAACGGTTTTTTGAAATCATTCAGCCTGACAAAGCATTTTTTGGCGAAAAGGATTTTCAGCAATTGACCTTAATAAAGCATTTGGTAAAAAAACAAAAAATTCCTGTTCAGATAATCCCCTGCGAAACAGTTAGAGAAGCTGACGGGCTGGCAATGAGCTCACGCAATTCCAGACTCAGTTCGGATCAGCGCAAAAATGCACCAGTTATTTATCAAAACTTACTTTTTGCAAAAGAGAATTATAAAAAAATATCAATTTCAGAAATTAAAGAGCAGGTAAAAATAAAAATAAACACGACTCCCGAAATGCAGCTCGAATATTTTGAAATCGTTGACAGTTCGAGCTTAAAGGTTGTAGATGAACTTTCAAAACAAGATGACAATGAAAAGATTGCCTGTATTGCATTGGTTCTTGGTGAGGTCAGATTAATAGATAATATAAAAATTTAGTAATTTTGCATTATGCAGATACAGATATTAAAATCAAAAATACACAGGGTTGTTGTTACGGAAGCTGACCTTAATTATATTGGAAGCATTACCATTGATGAAGATCTTATGGATGCCTCAAACCTGATTGAGGGAGAAAAGGTTCAGGTTGTAAATATTAACAACGGGGAACGACTGGAAACCTATGTAATTAAAGGAAAAAGAGGCTCTGGAATCATCTGTATGAATGGTCCCGCTGCTCGTAAGGCCTTGGTTGGCGATATAGTTATAATAATTTCGTTTGCACTGATGGATTTTGAAGAAGCTAAAAAGTTTGTTCCTGCAATTGTTTTCCCTGATAATTTAAACCGAATACGTTAACTCTTTGAAAAAACGCATTTTTAGTACGTTAAAATTCCTTTTATTCTTGGCTCTGGGAGCAGGTCTTTTTTGGCTTGCTATTAAGGATGCACCTGTGACTAAAATTATTGAAGAGTTTAAAAAAGCAAATTATTTTTGGATTGGGTTGTCAATAATTGTTATGGTGCTAAGTCATTGGTTTAGAGCTTTGCGATGGAATCTGCTTATCAACACCTTGAACTTTAACCCCAAAACAAGGATCACTTTTTTTGCTGTAATGGTAGGATATTTTGCAAACCTCGCAGTTCCAAGACTAGGAGAAGTTACCCGTTGTGGCGTGTTAAGCAAACACGAGAAAATGCCGATAAATTCTGTAATAGGAACTGTTATTGCCGAAAGAACATTCGACATGATTACACTTCTTTTCATTATACTTATTACTATTCTTGCCCAGTTGGATTTTCTCGGCGATTTTATGTATAAGCATATTGTTGATCCTTTGTTATCTAAGTTTCCGAGTGGTACAGTGGCAATAATAACATTATCTTTCATTTTTATTGCTCTGGTGGGTATGACTATTCTCGCATATAAACTTCTGAGACCGAAAATCAGGCATACAAAATTTTATCAAAAATTCAGAGATATCGTACTTGGTTTCTGGACAGGAATTAAGACGATAAAAAATGTCAAATCAAAAAAAACTTTTTTATTCTACAGTCTATTACTCTGGGCTTCATACTTGTTTACCATTTACATTTGTTTTCAAGCCATGACCGAAACTTCCGGTTTATCTGTTATGGATGCATTAACTATTCTTGCTATCGGAAGCATAGGAGTTCTAGCGCCAACTCCCGGTGGAATTGGGGCATATCAGTATATGGTTGGCTTATCCCTAACCGGATTGTTTTTAGTTGACAAAATACCTGCATATTCCTTTGCGAATATTATTTATTTTGCGCAGTGGATAATGATTGTTTTACTTGGTGGAACAGCCTGGTTATGGCTTGTAATTTCGGAAAAAAGAAAAAAAAATGAGCAAATCAGAACAGGTAAATAAAAAAATCTTCAACAAAAATCAGGAAACAAGTTGTACTGATTTTATAAGACTCTTGGACTACTGGCGTTTCAAAGGTTTTTCAATAGTTTTTACAAACGGATGCTTTGATATTATTCATCGCGGACATATTGATTATCTGTCAAAAGCTGCTGATTTGGGAACTGTTTTGGTTGTGGGCCTGAACAGCGATTTTTCCGTGGGCAATATTAAAGGACCTTCGCGCCCAATAAATGATCAGGAAGGAAGAGCAGCAGTTCTTGCCTCAATGTCCTTTATTGATGCTGTTGTGTTCTTTGATGAACAAACTCCGTATGAACTGATTCGTATTGTTCAGCCAGATATTTTGGTCAAGGGCAACGATTATAAACCTGAAGAAATTGTTGGTTACGATATAGTTAAAGCAAAAAACGGAATTGTTTCTACCATTGAATTTCTGGAAGGTTATTCCACCACTTTGATTGAAAAGAGAATCCAAAACAAATAATTCCCTTGACAGGCAATAAATAAATTTGTACTTTAGCCCATTAATCATTCTTTTGCACTATGAAATCGTATCTTTATTTTTTCGCTGTTGTATTGTTTTTATCGATTGCTTCTATCTCCTGTAAGAAATCGGTCGAAAACAAAATTGAAGGTTACTGGAAAGTAATCGACGTTACCAATGTGAATGCCGACATTATTGAAGAATGGAATTTTACAGAAAGATATATCTATTTTCTACGCTCACATGTTAATTCTACAGTAACAGATACTTTGGGCTGGTGTGAATTTAGAATAAAAGCAAATCCCTTACGTAAAAAACTCATAATTGAGAATTCTACTTTTGAAGGATACCAGGCCGAATGGGTAATTGATAAACTCAACAGCAAAGTAATGGTTCTGCTGACAGATGATCTTGGGGGTGTTGTTACAAAAGAATTTTCCAAAAAATAATTTCCTTGCTATGGCAAAAATAAAAACCGCTTTCTTTTGCCAGAATTGCGGAGCACAATCGCCCAAATGGATTGGCAAGTGTCCGTCGTGCAACGAATGGAATACCTACGTGGAGGAAGTAGTTCAAAAATCTTCTGGATCGTCAGTTGAAAGCAGACTTACGTCCTCCCACATTTCAAAACCCACATTAATCAAAGAAATTGATTACTCAGGTGAAACGCGTATCGACACATGCAGCAATGAATTGAACCGAGTGCTTGGCGGAGGAATGGTTCCCGGATCGGTAATATTGATCGGCGGAGAACCGGGAATTGGAAAATCAACGCTGATGCTTCAAATTGCCCTTCACCTGAAAAACATCCGCGTGCTTTATATTACAGGGGAAGAAAGTGAACAACAAATCAAACTCAGAGCTGACAGGATCGGAATAAAAAATGAAGATTGCTACATTCTTACCGAAACTTCGGTTGAGAATATTTTCCAGCACATCGAACAGGTGAAACCGCACATGATTGTTATTGATTCCATTCAAACACTGCAGAGTTCGCTTATTGAATCATCGGCTGGTAGTGTTTCGCAAGTCCGCGAATGTACATCGGAGCTGACAAAAGTTGCAAAAGTCACCGCAGTCCCAATTTTTTTGATCGGACACATTACCAAAGATGGAACCATTGCAGGACCTAAAATTCTCGAACACATGGTAGATGTTGTCTTGCAGTTTGAGGGCGACAGAAACCACGGTTACCGCATTCTTCGTTCGGTAAAAAACCGCTTTGGATCTACTTCCGAACTCGGTATTTATGAAATGTTATCCAATGGTTTAAGGGAAGTAACCAATCCTTCTGAGATTTTGCTTTCGCAACGCGATGAAAACCTCAGCGGAATTGCGATTGCAGCAACCATCGAAGGTCTCAGGCCCATGCTTATCGAAACTCAGGCTCTTGTTAGTACTGCTGCATACGGGACACCACAAAGATCCTCGACAGGTTTTGATTTGCGCCGTTTAGCAATGCTTTTAGCTGTTCTTGAGAAACGATGCGGATTCCGCCTTGCGGTTAAAGATGTGTTTTTAAATATCGCTGGGGGCATAAAAGTGGTAGATCCCGCAATTGATCTGGCCGTTATCTGCTCTATTCTTTCTTCTTCTGAAGATATTCCTATTGATGCAAAAACCTGTTTTGCTTCCGAAGTAGGCCTTTCGGGTGAAATACGACCTGTAACCCGCATAGAACAACGCATTTCGGAAGCAGAAAAACTCGGCTTCGAAAATATCGTGATTTCTCATTACAATAAAAAAGCAACGACAGTCCTTAAATCAGCTATCAAAATCGTTCCGGTTCGCAAAGTGGAAGACGTTTTTAAATTCTTGTTTGCATGATTTATTTAAAAAGTTTGGCTCGTTCAAAAAACTTTTTTACATTTGCAGCCCGATAAAATGGTGGGGTAGCTCAGCTGGTAGAGCAACGGACTGAAAATCCGTGTGTCGGCGGTTCAATCCCGTCCCTCACCACACTTAAAAAATATGAATTCCCGGTTTTGTCCGGGTTTTTTGTTTTATACCGATACTGAATTCGTAGTAGTCCAAAAAAACGGACTCCAACGATTTCATGATCGGCATTTACCATACTACTAAGCAAGAAATAGTCTTTGGCCTATTTCTTACTAAGTATTGGTATTATTTCTCCTAATAAAGCAATTCCGGAATTATGTCTTCAGTAGTATTGTCTTTAAACAGCACCTTGTATTTAATGTAATAATCATACTTGCTGCCACCTACAACAATATCAGAAATTACTACACGGGAAGAGTCGCGCTTTAAACGCGCTACATCTCCTATTTTATATTGCATGGGAAGTCGCACGGAGTCGCGATAAGTCATGGCTTCAGTTAGAGCACGGTATTTTGCCAGAAATGAATTAATAACAATCAATGAATCTTTTGTTGCCGAAACCGCATTGTAACGGCTGTTTTCATTGCTATATTTTGCCTGAAGCGACTTGATCTGGTCCTCTTTTTCTGTAACTTTTAGATTCTGCATTACAATAGCGGCAATCATTCCAAGAAAAATAACAATAATTGTAATTATTAATCCAACCTTCTTTTTCATAAATAAATTTTTAGGTTATACGAAATATCAGTACTAAAAGTTATCATGACTTTATCTAAATTCAATATTTTATTTTGTTTCCGATATTAACCGGAGTGGAAATCAATTCTTCTAAAGTACACGAAAATTCAACAGATTTTTTGTTGTCTGATATTTTAGATAATGGATTGGTAACTTTTTTTACTTCGCCCGGGAAGTTAAAAACAGTCTTATATTCAATCATTTTCAGGAAAGATTTATCTTTGAGTTTTGCAGCATATTTATTTACAAACAAACGTAAAATTGCTCCATAGTTTTTCTTTATGAGTTTATGTTTCCTTATGGTAAGATATCCGGGATCGAATATTGATTTTTTTTGGTGAAACAGTTTATACAAAGCGGAATTCAATGTTTTTGTGTTCTTAAAATTAAATGAAAGGGAAACCAATCCGTCCTTGTTATTTGGAATAATATCGGTGATTCCTGTAATGTCTTTTAGCAATTCAGCTCCTTTTTCGGGCAATGTTTTTATCTCATCAAGAGGTGAACCGTCCATTTGATCGCCAAGCATTTGAGCAAAACTGCTCAGTGTCCCTAAATTTAATGAAAAAGCAACTTTCCCCGATTGATCCAAATTTACAGTGATTTCTTCTGTAATTTCTATACAAGCCGTAAGATTTATAATTACAAATAAAAGAAAAATTATCTTTATTTTTTGCATGTTTTTACTGTTCTAATTCCAAAAAAAAAGGAAAAATGTTATTTTTTTACTACGATGTCGGGAGTTCTAATAATGTTACTGACATTCAACTCCCTGTCGCAGATTGACACATCATAACATATCGTATCAAAAGTAGAAACAGGATTATTGATAAACAACACAATTTCAATATCCCCTTTTACTGATTTATTTTCGCCATCGGGTGTGATAATTGGGATACGGGAATTATTTGTCATGGGCAATTCAACTTTTGTATAAACACCATGTTGTTTTTCATAATAATCAATGAAAAAATTATAATAATAAATACTTCCGGAATTGAAAGGTGCTAGTGTATCAATAGAAGCAAGTCCGATATTTCCATCGCCATCAGTAAAGGAAATTTTCATTATTCCTTTTTCATCTTTTCCCTGAGCATTTTGAATTTTTGTGAAACTTACAAATTCAATTACAGGAATCAGTGGGTATGTTTCTGGTTTTTTGCACGAAAACAGCAATGCAAAAAGCAGAAGAGGTAAAAAAAATCGTATTTTTGAAATTATTTTCATCAGAAACAAAAAGTAAAATTACAAAAAAAAATCAAATATAGGAAATGACAAGAGGGCAAATTGTTGAAAAGGTATTCAGAATAAGCTCTTCGAAAGAATTTAACGCACTTTCGCTCGAAATATTTTGTTACCAATTTCAAAACAACCTAGTTTACCGAAAGTTTTGCCATTTCCTTCACAAAACGCCCGAGAATGTTAAAACGCCCGAACAAATCCCCTTCCTGCCTGTTGATTTGTTTAAAACCCATAAAGTCAAATCCGGAAATCTACAATCAGAACAAATATTTATAAGCAGCGGTACAACATCGGCAAACCGTTCCAAACATTATGTAACTGATGCATCAATTTATAAAAAAAGCATCAATAAGTGCTTTAAATATTTTTTTGATAAAAATGAACAATTTACTTTTCTGGCACTTTTGCCTGGCTATCTGGAACAAAAAAATTCATCGCTAGTATATATGGTGAACCATTTAATGAAATCTTCCGATTACACTGAGGATTCGGGATTTTATCTGTATGATCACGAAGAACTCTATTCCAAACTTGTTCTGCTATCTTCACAGAAAAAAAGAAGGGTTTTGTTAATTGGCGTCTCTTATGCCTTACTTGATTTTTCAACAAAATACACAATTGATTTTCCAGGTTTGGTTGTAATGGAAACAGGAGGCATGAAGGGATTACGAAAAGAATTAATTCGTGAAGAACTTCATGAAATTTTGAAAAAAACCTTCCATGTTCCTTGTATTTATTCTGAGTATGGAATGACAGAACTATTATCGCAGGCTTATTCCAAAGGAAATGGTCTGTTTGAAAGTCCACCTTGGATGAAAATTACATTACGCGATCCCGAAGACCCCTTGAGTTATTTTTCCAAAGGAAGTGGTGCAATTAACGTTACAGATCT
>JBBQSF010000039.1:0-23252 GCA_038214085.1 Bacteroidales bacterium
CGCCAGAACCAAAGCAACAGCACCAATCAAAAAAGTAAATGTAAATCCGGCAGCTTCGTAAAACAAAACGCCAAGAATAGGAGCAAAGATTGCTCTTTCGCCGGTAAGTGTGAGATGAACGGATTGGTATAAAGCCGAATCCTCATTTTTGCAAAAATATGCGGAACCAATACTCCAGAGCAAACCCATAGTGGCAGCAAAAATGCTGTGAAAAATAATATAGCATATCATAAAATAGTACACCTTAATATTATATATCTCAAAATAATATGGAAAATGTTCTGTAAACACAAGACAGATGAGATACATTGCAACACTCATAAATGTGAAAGCAGCAAATTTTCGGGGATCGGTTTTTCCAATCAAACGCCCCAAATAGGGCAGAAGCAGGATGGCTATTATATTGTATGCGTTTTTATAAAATGCAACACTGGAATAATTCAAATGCAATTCCTTGTCGAAAAAAATATTTATAACACTAATGGTGCTCATAAAAGCAAACCCATACAGCATAAACCCAAGCTCAAAATCGCGGTAAGGCTTATCTTTTTTCAAAACAGCAAACATCCGGTTCCATGAGTGACGAATGGTTACAAAAAAACTTTTTCTAACATATTCCTGATATTCGATATGTTTTATTCTGGAAAGAAGAAACAGTGAAATCATAGAAAGCAAGCCCATTACAGGATAAACATAATTAAAAACGTAATTATTTGCATCGAGTAAAAGGCCAAAAACAAAGGTTACAATCAGCATCATTACTTTATTCCACGTGGTTGAAACACCGTAAAGTCTTCCAAAATGCTCGTGTTTGTAATTGCCTTTTAGGAATAAGTTAATAGTGGGATAAATAATTGGATTGGACAGATAGTAAAACAAAAAAATACCAAGAAAAACATAATGATAATAGGAATTGGCAATAATACCGGCTTCAGTATTGGGAAAAAATAAAAGCAAGAATAATGGAAATCGAGTAACAAGTGCAACAATTCGTAACAATTTACGCTTGTCCTTAATACGTTGAATAAATTCATTAAAAAATACCGAAAGGATAAGAACAACGGTACTGAACTGGAACAAAACACTTAGTTGATAATTTGTGCCTTTTAAACTTTTAATAAAAACAAATTCATTCAGTGCAAAAACACCTAAAATGATTCCTTCTAAAAGTGAATAGGAAAAATGCAGGCGGAATGTTTGCTTTTCAGCGGCATTTAGTTTTATATTGTGGAGGGCAATCATTAAAAAAATGCAAATATACTGTTTTATGTTTTTTAACTAAATTTGAAGAGAAATCTAATTTGATTTTGTGTCAGGACATAAACTAATTTTTAAAACGCAAATAATTACATTAAAATAGCAATAAAAAAATGTGAAAAAATTTGGCAGGTAATAATTTATTAATAACTTTGCACCCCTTAAATAAAGATATTCATTAAAATAGAAAGATAAAATTATGATTATAGTTCCTGTTAAAGAAGGCGAAAGCATTGATAAAGCATTAAAAAAACTCAAAAGAAAATTTGAAAAAACAGGTGTTGTTAAGGAGTTGAGAGAACGTCAGAAGTTTACCAAACCCTCAGTTGTTAAGAGGCATCAGAAACTTAAAGCAATTTATATTCAGCAATTACGTCAGGAAGAAGAAACTGACTAAACATATTTCCTTATAAGGATAAGGAGGAGATAGTTGCTTCATAGTGCATTTTTTTGCTACCTTTGAATCAGTTATTTCCTTTTTTTATTTATGCAAGCAGATCATTTCATCGAATATGTCAGGAATGTCAAGAGATACTCACCTCATACTGTAATTGCATACCAAACCGATCTCGAAAAGTTCTTTGAATATTTGTCGATCACATACAATACCGAAATTGTTTCAGATATTGACTACATGATGATTCGCTCCTGGCTGGCAGGTTTAATAGAACAAAAGATCTCTGCACACACAGTAAAAAGAAAAATTTCAGTTTTAAAGTCTTTTTTCAAGTACAATATTAAACAAGGTATTTTAATTGAAAATCCGATGCTTAAAATTTCTTCACCCAAAGCGCCAAAGAGATTGCCTGTTTTTGTTGAAAAAGATAAAATGGATTTGCTTTTTGATCAGGTTGATTTTGGTGAAGGAACAGAAGCTCTCAGAAACCGCTTGATTTTTGAAATGTTTTACTTAACCGGAATGCGTCTTTCAGAATTGGTAAATATAAAAATAAGTGATATTAATTGTTCCGGACAAACAATAAAAGTATTGGGGAAAAGAAATAAAGAAAGGATTATTCCGTTAGGAGAAAAGACAGTTTCTTTGACAGAAAATTACTTGAGTGCAAGGAGCGCAATTTCAGGAAGTTCTGAAAATGATTATTTGTTTGTTACCAAAAATGGAAAAAAAATATACCAAAAACTTGTGTATCGGGTCGTAAATTATTACCTTAGTGCGGTAACTACAATTGAGAAAAAGAGTCCGCATGTACTGAGGCACACGTTTGCTACACATATGTTAAATAATGGTGCTGATTTAAATGCAATAAAAGAAATATTAGGACATGCAAATCTTTCCGCAACACAAATATATACGCACAATACAATAGAAAAATTAAAAAAAGTTTATAAACATGCTCATCCAAAAGCTTAAATTAAAGGAGGATAATAAATGAAAATCAACATTAGCTCAATTCATTTCAAAGCTGACAAAAAGCTTGAAGACTTTATCAAGGAAAAAGTAGAAAAACTTTCTTCATTATATGATGGAATAATTGGAAGCGAAGTAACACTTAAACTTGATAACAAAGAAAAAATCGAAAATAAACTTGCCGAGATCAAAGTGATGATCAGAGGAAATGATTTGTTTGCAAAAAAGCAAAGTAAGTCGTTTGAGGAATCAACAGATCATGCAGTGGAAGCTTTAAGAAAGCAAATTACAAAGCATAAAGAAAAAGTTAAAAATATATAGTTATTTTTAAACTATTGATATATAGAATATTGCGCCTTTCGAAAAAAAATCTTCGAAAAAAACCAGTAAAAAATCAAATTAATATTTTGTTTATTAATTAAATGTTTCATACATTTGCAGACCTTTTTAAAAAGGTCTGCTTTTTTGTTGCTGAAACGTACTGGAATAAGGATGTTCGGCAAGAAGTCCCAGAAAAAAGAGAATTTTAGAGAGGAAGAGAGTAAATTTGAAATATGCCGATGTAGCTCAGTTGGCCAGAGCAGCTGATTTGTAATCAGCTGGTCGGGGGTTCGAATCCCTCCATCGGCTCAGTTCTTTGAATGTAATGAAAAATAATTAATTAATGGGGAGGTACCAGAGCGGTCAAATGGGACAGACTGTAAATCTGTTGGCTTCGCCTTCGGAGGTTCGAATCCTCCTCTCCCCACATTTTAATACCTCAAAAGCGGAAGTAGCTCATTTGGTAGAGCGATAGCCTTCCAAGCTATAGGTGGCGGGTTCGAGCCCCGTCTTCCGCTCTAAGGAAATTTAAAGGATGTCCAGCTTGAGCATATTAAACAAGGCTGCACTTTTAAAGCCGTTGTAGCTCAGGGGTAGAGTACTTCCTTGGTAAGGAAGGGGTCACGAGTTCAATTCTCGTCAATGGCTCAGATTATTAAACAGATTTTAACCTAAAAATAAAAACAATTAACATCAATTCAATATGGCAAAAGAAAAATTTGATCGTTCCAAACCTCACGTAAATGTGGGAACTATTGGTCATATCGACCATGGTAAAACTACTTTAACTGCAGCTATCACACTGGTTCTTGCAGAAAAAGGACTTTCTGCATTCAGATCCTTCGATTCTATCGATAATGCTCCTGAAGAAAAAGAAAGAGGTATTACCATTAACACTGCTCACGTTGAATATTCAACAGCAAACAGACATTACGCTCACGTTGACTGCCCTGGACACGCTGACTATATTAAAAATATGGTTACTGGTGCTGCCCAAATGGACGGTGCAATTATCGTAGTTGCTGCTACCGATGGTCCTATGCCACAAACCCGCGAACATATCCTTTTAGCTCGCCAGGTTGGTGTTCCTAGTATCGTTGTTTTTATGAACAAATGCGATAGTGTTGATGATGAAGAACTTCTTGATCTTGTTGAAATGGAAATTAGAGAACTTCTTACATTCTACGGTTTTGACGGTGAT
Organism: Bacteroidales bacterium; assembly: GCA_038214085.1. Lineage (GTDB taxonomy): Bacteria > Bacteroidota > Bacteroidia > Bacteroidales > CG2-30-32-10 > JBBQSF01. The sequence continues at coordinate 4,149 of JBBQSF010000039.1, forward strand.
ACTACTCCTGTTATCAGAGGTTCAGCTCTGGGTGGATTAAATAAAGAACCAAAATGGGTTGACAAAATTATGGAACTCATGGATGCAGTTGATACATATATTCCATTGCCAGTTCGTGCTACTGAAAAAGAATTCCTTATGCCTGTTGAAGACGTATTCTCAATTACTGGTCGTGGTACTGTTGCCACTGGTAAAATTGAAACAGGTGTTATTAACTCTGGTGATCCAGTTGATATCATTGGTATGGGTGCTGAAAAACTCAAATCAGTTGTTACTGGTGTTGAAATGTTCCGCAAAATCCTTGATAGAGGAGAAGCTGGTGACAACGTAGGTTTACTTCTTAGAGGTATTGACAAAGATTCAATCCGTCGCGGTATGGTGGTTGCAAAACCAGGTTCTATTAAACCTCACAGATTGTTTAAAGCTGAAGTTTACATCTTGAAAAAAGAAGAAGGTGGACGTCATACTCCATTCCATAACAATTACCGTCCTCAATTCTATTTCAGAACAACCGATGTAACTGGAGAAATCCAATTGCCAGAAGGTACTGAAATGGTAATGCCAGGCGATAACTTAACAATTACTGTAAACCTTTTATCAGAAATCGCAATCAACCTGAACTTACGTTTCGCTATCCGCGAAGGTGGCAGAACAGTTGGTGCTGGTCAGGTAACTGAAATTATTGAATAATTGAATAAAAGAGAAAATGGTGAGAAAGGTATCCCGTATGTGCGGGATACCTTTGTTTGCCAAATAATGAATAACTACGGGTGTAGCTCAATTGGTAGAGTGACGGTCTCCAAAACCGTAGGTTGGGAGTTCGAGCCTCTCCACCCGTGCAACAAATTTCAATACAAATGAAAAAGATAGTAGATTATATCAAGGAAACTTATGATGAGTTACTGCATAAAGTTTCTTGGCCCACTTGGAGTGAGCTGCGTAGTAGTGCAATCGTTGTGTCTATTGCTTCCCTTATCATTGCACTTGTAGTGTATTTGATGGATGCATCATTCAGCACTATACTGAAACAATATTACAAAATGTTTTAGGCTGTCACTCCGATAATCTATTAAATAATTATAATTCTAACAATCAGTTTTCAATCTGCAAATTGAGTATGAGCGAACAGGAACCCAAAAAATGGTACGTAGTGCGGGCGATAAGTGGGAACGAAAAGAAAGTTAAGCAATACATCGAGAACGAAATATCAAGGCTTAATTTGGGCGATTTTGTTTCTCAAGTACTCATTCCGACAGAAAAAATTTACCAGATCAGAAAAGGGAAAAAAGTCAGCAAAGAGAGAAATTATTTCCCCGGTTATGTTTTAATTGAAGCGATATTAACAGGAGAAATCCCACATATCATCAAAAATGTACCTGGAGTTATTGGTTTTTTAGGATCAAAAAAAGGAGAAGCAGTTCCTTTACGAACAGGCGAAGTTAATCGTATTTTAGGCAAAGTTGATGAGCTCGCAGGTAGGGAAGAAGAATTAAATGTACCTTTTATTGTTGGCGAATCAGTTACAGTAATTGATGGTCCTTTTAACAGTTTTACTGGAATTATTGAAGAAATCAATGAAGAAAAGAAAAAACTGAAAGTAATGGTTAAGATTTTCGGAAGGAAAACTCCTCTCGAATTAAGTTTTATGCAGGTAGAAAAAGAATAAAAAACGAAAAAAATGGCAAAAGAAGTTAGCGGAATGATCAAATTACAGATCAAAGGCGGACAGGCAAACCCTTCTCCACCAGTAGGTCCAGCATTGGGCTCAAAAGGTGTGAACATCATGGAGTTTTGTAAGCAGTTTAATGCACGTACACAAGACAGCATGGGAAAGGTTATCCCTGTTATTATCACTGTTTACAAAGATAAGTCCTTTGATTTCATTGTTAAAACCCCCCCTGTTGCAGTACAGCTTTTGGAAGCAACCAAACTAAAATCTGGTTCCCCTGAACCAAACAGAAACAAAGTTGCTTCTGTTTCTTGGGAACAGATCCAGGTAATTGCCGAAGGTAAAATGCCCGATTTAAATGCATTTACTATTGAATCAGCAATGACAATGGTTGCCGGAACAGCTCGCAGTATGGGTATAACTGTTAAAGGTGATAAACCCTTCTGATAACAGCGGTTTTAATATAAAACTATCTAAATTTTAGCAAAGAAATGACACACATAAGTAAAAAAAGAAAAGAATCTTTGGCAAAAGTCGATTTTAATAAATCATATACTTTATCCGAAGCGGCTACATTAGTAAAATCCATTACTTATACAAAGTTTGATGCCTCTGTGGATGTTGATGTTCGCTTAGGTGTTGATCCCCGAAAAGCAAACCAAATGGTTAGAGGTATTGTTACCTTGCCTCACGGAACAGGAAAAACTGTAAAAGTATTGGTATTATGTACTCCGGATAAAGAAGAAGAAGCCAAAGCAGCCGGAGCCGATTATGTTGGATTGGATGAATACGTTGACAAAATAAAAGGCGGTTGGACGGATATCGATGTGGTTATTACTATGCCAAGCGTTATGCCCAAGGTTGGAGCTTTAGGAAAAATTTTAGGACCCCGTGGTTTGATGCCAAACCCCAAAACAGGTACTGTTACCATGGAAGTTGGCAAAGCCGTTAGCGATGTTAAAGGTGGTAAAATTGATTTTAAAGTCGACAAATATGGTATTATTCATGCAGGCATTGGTAAAGTCTCTTTTGACGCTCTGAAAATAACTGAGAATGCAAATGAAATTTTGCAGACTATTCTCAAACTTAAACCAACAGCAGCAAAAGGTACATATGTTAAAAGCATCTTCCTTTCAAGCACCATGAGCCCGGGTATTCAAGTTGACCCCAAATCCATTACATTGTAAATTTTAGGCAACAATTAGAGAAAAAAAATATGAAAAAAGACGAAAAGAACCAACTAATTGATTCCTTAGCCGAAACGCTTACCAATAACAGCACTATCTATATTACGGATATCTCTGATTTAAATGTTGAAACTACAAGTAAACTCAGAAGATTATGTTTTAAAAGAAATGTTGAACTTCAGGTTGTAAAAAACACCCTGCTTCAAAAAGCAATGGAAAAAACCGAAAAAGACTTTTCAGAACTATATGAAATTCTTAAAGGTGCTACTTCAATAATGCTTTCTGATACAGGCAATGTTCCCGCAAAACTTATTAAAGAATTCAGAAAAACAAGCAAAAGACCTATTTTAAAAGGTGCTTATATTATGGATACTTGTTTTGTTGGCGACAACCAGTTGGATGCACTTATTAACCTCAAGTCGAAAAATGAATTGATAGCTGATGTTGTTGCATTGCTTCAGTCACCGGCTCGCAATGTTATCAGTGCACTTCAGTCAAGCGGAGATAAATTGGCAGGAATCGTAAAAACTTTATCAGAAAAATAATAATTTATATTTAAAAAACAATTAAAAAACAAAATACAATGGCAGACATCAAAGCAATAGCAGAACAGTTAGTTAATCTAACAGTAAAAGAAGTTAACGAATTAGCAAAAGTTTTAAAAGAAGAATATGGTATTGAACCAGCAGCAGCAGCTCCAGTAATGATGGCAGCAGCAGGTGGCGATGCACCAGTAGTAGAAGAAAAAACTCAGTTCGATGTTATTCTGAAATCAGCAGGTGGCCAGAAATTACAAGTTGTAAAACTTGTTAAGGAACTTACCAGCTTAGGTTTAAAAGAAGCTAAAGAGCTCGTTGACGCTGCTCCAAAACCAATTAAAGAAGCAGTTACTAAAGATGAAGCAGATTCTTTAAAGAAACAATTAGAAGAAGTTGGAGCAGAAGTTGAAATTAAATAAAAAGCTTAATCTGAAATAATGATAAGGAATTGACTTCTGTTGCATTGCAACAGTCAATTCCTTATTGCTGTTTTATTTAGTTAATTCTTTTCTTTTAACAATTAAACATTCAGATCCTTGGCTCAAAAACTTAACAACCGCACCAGTTTTGCTTCAATTACAAATCAGTTTGCTTATCCTGATTTTCTTGATATTCAGTTAAAATCCTTTCAGGATTTTTTCCATTTAGAAACCAGTTCCGAAAACCGGAAGGAAGAAGGACTCCACAAAGTATTCGCCGAAAATTTTCCAATTTCCGATGCGAGAAATAACTTTGTGCTTGAGTTTATCGACTATTACGTCGATCCTCCCAGGTATGCAATTGAAGAATGTATCGAAAGAGGTTTGACCTACAGTGTCCCTCTTAAAGCAAAACTAAAACTGTATTGTACTGATCCCGAACATGAAGATTTCGAGACGATTATTCAAGATGTATATCTTGGAACAATACCTTACATGACCCCAAAAGGGACATTTGTGATCAATGGCGCCGAACGCGTTGTGGTATCACAGTTACACCGTTCACCCGGTGTATTTTTTGGATCGAGCAGACATGCTAACGGTACACAACTTTATTCTGCACGTATTATTCCTTTTAAAGGATCGTGGATGGAATTTGCTACCGACATCAATAACGTGATGTATGCATATATCGACCGCAAAAAGAAACTTCCGGTAACAACACTGCTTCGTGCTATTGGCTTTGAAAGCGATAAAGATATTCTTGATATCTTCGATCTTGCTGACGAAGTTAAAGTGAGCAAATCAGGATTAAAAAAATATGTTGGCAGAAAACTTGCCGCAAGAGTTTTAAGATCCTGGATCGAAGATTTTGTTGATGAAGATACCGGAGAAGTTGTTTCTATCGAACGTACTGAAATTATTATCGATCGCGAAACAGTTCTGGATAATGATCATATCGACTTGATTGTTGATTCTGGTGTTAAGTCTATTCTGATGCACAAGGAAGAAGCAAACAGTGTTGACTTTTCAATTATTTATAATACCCTGCAAAAAGATACTGCAAACTCAGAAAAGGAAGCTGTTGAGTTTATATACCGACAGTTGCGTAATGCTGATCCTCCTGATGAAGAAACTGCACGCGGTATTATTGATAAACTGTTTTTCTCTGATAAACGTTATGATTTAGGTGAAGTTGGTCGTTACCGTATCAACAAAAAACTGAATCTGGATATTCAGATGGAGACAAGAGTTCTTACTAAAGAAGATATCATTTCAATTATTAAATACCTTATTGAACTTGTTAATTCTAAAGCTGAAGTTGATGATATAGACCACCTTAGCAACCGTCGTGTTCGTACAGTTGGTGAGCAACTTTATGCTCAGTTTGGAGTTGGACTTGCGCGTATGGCACGTACCATTCGTGAGAGAATGAATGTAAGAGATAATGAAGTTTTTACTCCTACTGATCTTATCAATGCAAAAACGTTATCTTCTGTAATTAATTCATTTTTTGGGACTAACCAGCTTTCACAGTTTATGGATCAAACAAATCCATTGGCTGAGTTAACTCATAAAAGACGCTTATCTGCATTAGGACCTGGTGGACTTTCGAGAGAACGTGCTGGTTTTGAAGTGCGTGACGTTCATTATACTCACTATGGTCGTTTATGTACTATTGAAACACCTGAAGGACCTAATATAGGTTTGATTTCTTCTCTTTGTGTTTTTGCAAAGATCAATAACCTTGGTTTTATAGAAACTCCTTACCGCCCTGTTCGGAATGGTAAAGTTGCTTTTAATGAGGATCCAATTTATCTGAGCGCTGAAGAAGAAGAAAATAAAACAATTGCACAGGCAAATGCTCCTGTACTTGCTGATGGTTCTTTTAAAAGCAAAACAGTAAAAGCCAGATATCAGGCTGATTATCCTATTGTTGAACCTTCTGAATTGGACATGATGGACATTGCCCCAAATCAGATTGCTTCTATAGCTGCATCACTGATTCCTTTCCTCGAACATGATGATGCTAACCGTGCCCTTATGGGATCAAACATGATGCGTCAGGCAGTACCATTATTAAAACCTCAGGCTCCTATTGTTGGAACCGGTCTTGAAGGCATAGTTGCCAGAGATTCTAGAGTGCTTATGAATGCTGAGGGCGATGGACTTGTTGAATATGTTGATGCGAATGAAATCGTTATCCGTTATTCACGCACCGAAGATGAAAAACTCGTTAGCTTTGACGACGATATTAAAATTTATAAACTGCCTAAATATCTTAAAACAAATCAGAATACCTGTCTTAACCTTACTCCGATTGTACGCAAGGGTGATAAAATATCAAAAGGTCAGGTAATTTGTGAGGGATATGCTACTAGTGGCGGTGAACTTGCTCTGGGAAGAAATCTTAAAGTAGCATTTATGCCTTGGAAAGGGTATAATTTTGAAGATGCTATTGTTATTTCTGAAAAAGTTGTTCGAGACGACTGGTTTACTTCATTGCACATTGATGAATATATACTGGAGGTTCGTGATACCAAACGTGGTATTGAAGAATTAACTAACGATATTCCGAATGTTAGTGCTGAAGCGACTAAAGATCTCGATGAAAATGGATTAATCCGAGTTGGTGCAGAAGTTGTTGAAGGCGATATTCTTATTGGAAAGATTACTCCTAAAGGCGAAACAGATCCTACTCCTGAAGAAAAGCTGTTAAGAGCAATTTTCGGCGACAAAGCAGGTGATGTTAAAGATGCTTCATTAAAAGCACCTCCTTCATTAAGAGGTGTGGTTATCAATAAAAAACTATTTTCTCGTGTTATTAAAGACCGGAAAGCCAAAACCAAAGAAAAAGTATTATTGTCGAAACTTGAAGAAGACTTCAATAAAGCTGAATTAGCACTTAAAACAAAACTGGTTGATAAGCTAATTGTTTTGGTTGCAGGAAAAACTTCGCAGGGCGTTTACAATAACTACAAAGAAGCAGTAATTCCAAAAGGAGCAAAATTCACTCAGAAAATGCTTATGGCAATTGATTATGCCAATATCATTCCAACAAAATGGACTACTGATAAAGAAAAGAATGATCTGATAAAAGAATTACTGAGAAACTATAGCATTAAGCAAAAAGATGTTCTGGGTGTATACAACCGTCAGAAGTTTTCTGCTACTATTGGTGATGATTTACCAAGTGGCATTGTTCAGTTGGCTAAAGTTTATGTTGCTAAAAAGAGGAAACTCAAAGTTGGCGATAAAATGGCCGGACGTCATGGAAATAAAGGTATTGTTTCACGTATTGTTCGTGACGAAGATATGCCATTCCTCGAAGACGGCACTCCTGTTGATATAGTTCTTAACCCTCTTGGCGTACCTTCCCGTATGAACCTTGGACAGATTTATGAAACTGTTCTGGCATGGGCCGGTGAAAAATTAGGTATGAAATTTTCTTCACCTATTTTTGACGGCGGTAGCATCGAAGAAATAAATGAGTATTTGAAAAAAGCCAATCTTCCGGAGTACGGAAAAGTTCAGTTGTACGATGGTGGAACCGGTGAACGTTTCGATCAGGATGCAACTGTGGGTATTATTTACATGATGAAGCTTGGTCACATGGTTGATGATAAGATGCATGCCCGTTCAATTGGTCCCTATTCTCTTATTACTCAGCAACCTCTTGGAGGTAAAGCTCAGTTTGGTGGTCAACGTTTTGGTGAAATGGAAGTTTGGGCTCTTGAAGCATTTGGTGCTGCCAATATACTACAGGAAATCCTTACTATCAAATCCGATGACGTTATCGGCAGAGCTAAAGCCTACGAATCTATTGTAAAAGGCGATTTAATGATGAATCCTGGAATTCCTGAAGCATTTAATGTAATTGTGAACGAACTCCGTGGTCTTGGCCTTAACATTAGTTTTGATTAAGTTATAGAATTTTCTAATTAATCTTTATTACACTTTCAATATATGGCTTTCAGAAAAGATACAAACGTAAAAAGCAATTTTTCTAAAATAACTATCAGCTTGGCCTCTCCAGAAGCAATTCTGGACAGATCGAGCGGAGAAGTTCTGAAACCTGAAACAATCAATTACAGAACATATAAACCTGAACGCGATGGTTTGTTCTGTGAACGTATTTTCGGGCCTGTGAAGGATTGGGAATGCCACTGTGGAAAATACAAACGTATCCGTTATAAAGGTATTGTTTGCGATCGCTGCGGTGTTGAAGTTACCGAAAAGAAAGTACGCAGGGAACGTATGGGACATATTCAGCTCGTTGTTCCTGTTGCACATATCTGGTTTTTCAGATCTCTTCCCAATAAAATTGGTTACTTGTTAGGATTACCAACAAAAAAACTCGATACTATAATTTATTACGAACGTTATGTCGTTATCAATCCTGGTATCAAAGAAGCTGACGGAGTTAATTATTTGGATTTTCTTACCGAAGAAGAGTATTTCAATATTATTGAATCTTTACCAAAAGAAAACCAGTTACTTGATGATGATGATCCAACAAAATTTGTAGCAAAAATGGGAGGTGAAGCATTATATGACCTCTTGAAGCGCCTCGATTTGAACGACCTTTCTTATAAATTAAGAGCAACTGCTTATTCTGAAACTTCTCAGCAACGTAAACAAGATGCATTAAAACGCCTTCAAGTAATTGAAGCATTTCGCGAAGCAAACAAGAAAATCGAAAACAGACCCGAATGGATGATTGTAAAAGTAGTACAGGTTATTCCACCTGAACTTCGTCCATTGGTTCCATTAGATGGTGGCCGTTTTGCAACCTCCGATCTTAATGATTTATACCGCAGGGTTATAATCAGAAATAATCGACTTAAACGTCTGATAGAAATAAAAGCTCCTGATGTTATCCTTCGCAATGAAAAACGTATGTTACAGGAAGCTGTTGATTCGTTATTCGATAACTCTAGAAAAGCAAATGCCGTTAAAACCGAATCAAACCGCGCACTTAAATCATTGAGTGATAGCTTGAAAGGTAAACAAGGACGTTTCCGTCAGAATTTGTTAGGAAAAAGAGTTGACTATTCAGCACGTTCAGTTATTGTTGTAGGTCCTGAACTTAAATTGCACGAATGCGGTATCCCTAAGGATATGGCTTCTGAACTTTTTAAACCCTTTATCATTCGTAAAATGCTTGAAAGGGGTATTGTTAAAACGGTAAAATCAGCTAAAAAAATTGTTGACCGCAAGGATCCAGTTGTTTGGGATATTCTCGAAAGTGTTTTAAAAGGACATCCTGTTTTGCTCAACCGTGCTCCTACACTTCACCGTTTAGGTATTCAGGCTTTCCAGCCTAAACTTATCGAGGGAAAAGCAATTCAACTTCATCCACTTGTATGTACCGCTTTTAATGCCGACTTTGACGGTGACCAGATGGCTGTTCACCTTCCTCTTGGTAGTGCTGCAATTCTTGAAGCTCAGGTGCTGATGCTTGCTTCTCACAATATTCTTAACCCTGCAAATGGTGCTCCTATTTCTGTTCCTTCTCAGGACATGGTTTTAGGTTTGTATTATATGACTAAAGGCCGAAAAAATGAACCATCGTTTCCGATTAAAGGCGAAGGTATGCACTTTTATTCTGCCGAAGAATTAATTATCGCATATAACGAAGGCGTTGTTGATTTACATGCTTTTATAAAAATTAGAATTGAAGATAAAGGCGAATTAAAACATATTGAAACAACTGTAGGAAGGGTTTTATTCAATCAGGTGGTTCCTAAAGAATATGGTTTTATTAACGAACTTCTTACCAAGAAGTCTCTTAGAGATATTATCGGTAATATTCTGAAAAATACTGGAACATCTTCAACTGCAAAATTCCTTGATGATATAAAAAGTCTTGGTTTTATGATGGCTTTTAAAGGTGGTTTGTCTTTTAAATTATCAGATGTAATTATTCCTGAAATAAAAGAAAAGCTTATTGCTGAAGCAAATCAGGAAGTGGATGAAGTGAAGAATAATTATAATATGGGCTTCATCACTTTCAATGAAAGATATAACCAAGTAATTGATATCTGGACACATACAAACTCTAAACTTACCCAAGTACTTATGGATCAGCTATCTAAAGATAAACAGGGATTTAATCCTGTGTATATGATGCTTGATTCTGGTGCTCGTGGTTCAAAAGAACAGATTCGTCAGTTGTCAGGTATGAGAGGTTTGATGGCTAAACCGCAAAAATCAGGTGCTACAGGTGGCGAAATTATTGAAAATCCTATTCTTTCTAACTTTAAAGAAGGACTTTCGATTCTTGAGTACTTTATATCAACTCACGGTGCCCGTAAAGGTCTTGCTGATACAGCCCTTAAAACTGCTGATGCAGGTTATTTAACTCGTAGGCTGGTTGATGTTTCTCAAGATGTTATTATTTCGGAAGAGGATTGCGGTACGCTCAGAGGTTTAACTACTTATGCATTGAAAAATAATGAAGATATTGTTGAAAGTCTTTTCGACAGAATTCTTGGAAGAACTTCACTGCATGATATTTACAATCCGATTACCGGAGACAAAATAGCTGAAGCAGGTCAGGAGCTTAATGAAGAAATATCACAACATATTGCTGATTCTCCGATAGAATCTGTTGAAATTCGTTCGGTTTTAACCTGCGAATCAAAACAGGGTGTTTGTGCGAAATGTTATGGTCGTAACCTTGCTTCCGGAAGAATGGTTCAAAAAGGAGAAGCAGTTGGTGTAATTGCTGCGCAATCAATTGGTGAGCCAGGTACACAGCTTACTCTTCGTACATTCCATGTGGGCGGTGTTGCCGGTGTAAATATCGGCTCTGCATCTCGCGTTGAAGCTAAATATGATGGAATCATTGAAATTGACGAACTCAGATATGTTGAATATTTTCCAGAAGGTAACGAATCCTATGATGTTGTTATCGGACGTTCTGCTGAAATGCGAATTGTTGATAAAAACACCAATATCGTTCTAACTTCCAGCCAAATACCTTACGGTTCTAAACTGTATTTTAAAAACGGTGCAGAAGTAAAGAAAGGTAATTTGATTTGTGATTGGGATCCGTTCAATGCTGTTATTATTTCGGAAATTGGAGGTAAGATCGCTTTCGATAATATTATTGAAAACATTACTTTCCACGTTGAGTCCGATGAACAAACCGGCTACAATGAAAAAGTAATTATTGACAGTCGCGATAAAACAAGGAATCCTTCAATTGGGATTATGAATTCTACAAAAGAAGTTATAAAATCCTATGATATTCCTGTAAGTGCACACATTGTAGTTACCAACGGTGATAAAATCAAAGCGGGTGATATTCTGGTTAAAATCCCAAGATCAGTTGGTAAAGCTGGTGATATTACTGGAGGTTTGCCACGTGTAACTGAATTGTTTGAAGCTCGTAACCCTTCCGATCCAGCAGTTGTAACTGAAATAGATGGTGTTGTTGCTTTTTCAAAGAAGATTAAACGTGGAAACAGAGAAATTATCGTTACCTCCAAATCTGGTGAAGAAAAACGCTATTTGGTCGCACTATCCAAGCATATTTTGGTTCAGGAAAATGATTATGTAAAAGCTGGTACCCCATTGTCTGATGGTGCTGTTACTCCTGCAGATATTTTGGCTATTAAAGGACCAACCAAAGTTCAGGAATATCTAGTAAATGAAGTACAGGAAGTTTACCGTTTGCAAGGTGTTAAAATCAATGATAAACACTTTGAGGTGATTGTACGTCAAATGATGCGTAAAGTAGAAATAGTTGACCCGGGTGATACTAAATTTCTTGAAGGTGAACTGGTTAATAAACTCGATTTTAACCAAGAAAACGATTGGATTTTTGGAAAGAAAATAGTTATTGATTCAGGCGATTCCACAACGGTTAAAGCTGGTCAGATTAATACTGCTAGAAAATTGCGCGACGAAAATTCTGTTCTAAAACGCAAGGATATGAAGCTTATTGAAGCACGTGATGCTATTCCTGCAACATCAAGCCAGATATTACAGGGTATTACACGTGCAGCTCTTCAAACCCGCAGTTGGTTGTCAGCAGCTTCGTTCCAGGAAACTACTAAAGTTCTTACAGAAGCAGCAGTTAATGGTAAAGAAGATTACTTGCTCGGACTGAAAGAAAATGTAATTGTCGGTCATTTAATTCCTGCAGGTACTGGTTTACGTGAATACGATAACCTGATTGTAGGATCAATGGAAGAATATCAAAACCTTATTGCTTCAAAAGAAGCTATTTCTGAATAATATAAAATTTAATACTATGGCAGACGAACAAAATCCTCAAAATCAGATTAATATAGATTTACCTGAAGATATTGCAGACGGTATTTATTCAAATCTGGCAATAATTACTCATTCAAATTCAGAATTTGTAATTGATTTTATCAAAATGTTACCTGGTTTACCAAAGGCTAAGGTTAAAGCACGCATTGTTCTTACTCCACAGCATACAAAACGTTTGCTAATGGCGATAAAAGACAATATTGCCAAATATGAGGCCGCGCATGGTGCAATAAAAGTGGATGAGGCTACTGCTTATCCGCTGAATCTTGGTGGACCCACTGCTCAGGCATAAAACAAAATAAAAGAGGCTGCATTTGTAGCCTCTTTTTTTTATCTATTCAAGATCAAATAATATTTTTATTGTGAAGATAATTAGGATTTAATTTTCTTAAAAGTGAATATATGTTATCTTGAAATCTACTTTTTCTTTGTGGTATCCTTATGTATTATTAAAGTATCCTGTCCGGAAACCTTTAAATTGAATTTGTATTCCTGTAAGCCATCGGTGGTCATAATCCATTTTTTTCCGGCTAAACTTTCTTCATAATGATTGTTGTCGTATTCAGTTTTGAAAAATGCCGAAGTAGCAGGTGCAAAATAAATGGCTTTCCATAATGGAACTTTAATTACAATGCGAATTTTCTGTGCACGCCATTTCTCATTTTCAGGCAGTGTATAAAATGGATTAAGAATAACTGCTGTATCTCCTGAGGTAGCGTCGTAATTAATGTGTTTGATATATTTTTGGGCTTCATCCTTGTTTGATCCTTTTGAAAAATAAACAAATGACATTTGATATTGATCATTTTCGCTTTTCTGAATTTTTATTTCGGGTATACCGAAACTAAAGTTTCTATCCTCGCTTTGAACAATATTCCATTGCCCCAGAAGGAAATTTGATTCAAATGAAGTAATGGAATCAATACTGTTGTCTTTTTTAACATAAACTTTTAAAACACCATCTTTTGGCTGAACGAGTTCAATGGTTTTTGGATCAGTTGAACTGGAAGAAAATGCATTAAAAGCATTAACTGTAATGATAATACAAACTATTAGCCCCGCAAACCAAAGCGATAGTGCAGAAATGCCAACAATTTTAATTTTTGATTTTATTCCGAAAACTAGTTTTATTCCGTTGTAAATAAGCATGAGAAGAGGTATTCCTAAAAATAAAGCCAAACCTATAATTGCTAAGGAAATTTGGCCCGACCCGCTTAATATCATTTTCAGCAAATAGGAAAGTGATATATTTGAAACTCCTATTGACGAAATCCAAACCATTTCGTCCGTACGGAATAGAGATGTAATGAATCCGGTGATGAGGAAAATACCAAGAATAATAAATATTACACCTATTGTTATAGCTGCAAAACGAATAAAATATTTCAGCAACATCAGCAAAAATCCCGCTAAGCGTTCGCTTGCTGTTGAGTTTTTAATGTTTCTGAAATTCTTTTTGTAGGAATCTTTTGCTTCGTTTTTTAAATTTTTTAACCGCGACTTTAAATGATTGATTTCATCGGTTATTGACTTTTCAATATTGTTGATGTTTATTGGCTCACCTTTCATTTCGAGTTTCTCGGCTGTAGTTTTTGCTTCAGGAATTACAATCCAAAGAATTAGATATAGCAGTGGACCGCTTCCAAACAAAAAGAGTGCAGCCACAAAGGCTATACGTATCCAAACAGGGTCAATATTAAAATACGATGCAATGCCGCTGCAAACACCACCAATTACCTTGTTTTCCGGATCTCGGAATAATCTTTTTGTAGTATGGTATGCGAAATTCTCCTTCCTTGAGTCTGAACCGCTTTCGGATCCAATTTCTTCAGGTTTTCCCATAACTGTAATTACTTCATCAATATCAGCAATGGTAATCACCTGTTTTTGTTCATTTATCTTTGCATGCAGCATTTCAGCAATGCGAGATTCAATATCTGCAATAATTTCATCGCAACCTTCTGCTTTAGTAAAACAGTTTTTTATCCGTTCGAGATAATTGCTTAGAAGTTCAAAAGCATCTTCATCAATGTGGAAAATGATTCCGCTGATGTTTATCGTGAGTGTCTTTTTCATAATCTAACTTTTATATTTAGCTTTTTATGCAATTTTATTCTGTGATTTTTTTAACTGAATGTATAAGTTCTTCCCACCCTTTTTTTAATTCGTTTAGGAATATCGTTCCCAATGGTGTGAGCTGGTAATATTTTCGTGGTGGTCCTGATCGTGATTCAACCCAGTTATAAGCTAGAAAACCATCATTTTTTAATCGTGTAAGCAGGGGATATAATGTTCCTTCAACAACAATTAAATTTCCGCTCTTTAATTTTTCTATCATATCAGGTACATATGAATCTTCTTTTGACAGTAGTGCCAATATGCACAGTTCCAAGGCACCCTTGCGCATCTGAGCCTGTGAATTTTCAATGTTCATTTATATTCCGGTTAAGTGTGATGCAAAGATATAAATATATTTTAGTATTATGCAATACATAGTACTAAAAATTAACAAAATAATTATTAAAGTATTGATTGTCAGTATTAAAATATTACAAGTTTTTTTGTGAGCGAGGAGTTTTTTGTAAAAAGTGTAATAAAATATACTCCGGCATTATAATTTAAAGGTATATCAATATTTTTCTGAAAACCTGCATGGTTAAATGATTCTTTAACAAGATTTCCATAGCAGTCGTATATTTGATATCCAATAATTTTAGTAATTGAGTTTAATTCAATTGTAACATAATTGGAAGCCGGATTTGGATAGAGCGAAAAGTCAAAATTGAATGAAAATTCATCAATTGAGGCATGGTCACATCTTCCTGGCATATTATCGTCGAGCCAGGCAATCCGGTTATTGATCCAGTTTTTTAAATTTATGATTTCCCCTTCATAAGTTGATGGAATAGGGTTGGGGTTAGGCCAAACATAGGTGCCCAGAATTGGCCAATATTTAAAATTTCGTGTTTGGGCTTCGTTGAGATAAGTTGTAACCGAATCAATATATTGGTATAAGAAAGTGGTGTCGATAATACTTTGCCTTAAATTTTCCCAGCGACATTTCAGGGCATTTTTAAAAAGGGTGTCTTCCATCAGCCTATCCCACCAAAAAGGAATTTGCCAACCATCGCCACTACATATATCGCCGAATTTATATGCCCAACCGGTATAATCATCGCCACCACAGTAATTGGCATTTCTCCACGCCAAATCATAATCCCAAACAGGTCCAATTTTTAGTTTTCCACCTTTACTGTTTTTGTCCTTATGAAGAAAAGTACTCAAACGATAACCATCCACATTTTTGCTCAGTTCATTGAGGATAAAATAATCAATAAAAGTTGAAGTTTTTATGTATTTATTGTAGCCGTTAACCGGATCATCAAAACCGGGGCTATATAAAACTGTTTCAACTGTATCGATAAACTGTTGTATGTAATATTTTTGTTGTGGTACAATTTTATCGGCTTTGGGATAATCATACAAAAAAACAATTTTTTGCCCCGAGCCGCTTTGTGCAGGAAGGTAATTTGATTCCCACCCATCGTTATTGCTTCCTGTCCATTTATCTATTTTTACAACATATCCTCCTGTAAGGTCATCTCCTGTTATTTCATTGGGATCAAGTTTGGAAATACTCACCCTGTTTGAATCGCGTTTAATTTTTTCCATCAGTGCATATACGCCCTGATATTCGCCATTTAATACTACTTCGCAATATCTGTTTCTACTTGCCCAATGTCCCATTAATTGCGAAAGATCGTACGACATTGAATTGTGCATCAGTGTTTTATCGGAGTAATTGGGGATAAGACTCCAATCTGATTCAGGTGGCATTCCAAGCAGCGAAACATCTAAATTATTTCCTGAATTGTCACGGGTTTCAAAACCATAAGGCTTTTTAGGAAACATTTGCGAACTCGATCCTCGCATTTCAATTCCTATCGTGCCATCATAACCATTAAATGCATCTGTTGAATAATTCCGGTTTCCATATCCATTGTCAATAATGCCCATTTGAGCAGTAATTTTGGGCTCATCTGGAATGGATTGTCCCGAAGTATTTATAACTAAAATGGGTAAGTTTGAAGATTTAAATTTAAATATTGAAGCAGGATTATTCCCGAAAAATAAACTAAAATCAAGCAACTCTCCAGTATCTGCTCCGGGATATAAATCATGAATTCTCAGATTCCAAGTTCCATTTCCGTTCTGTCCGTTATTTACTTTTCCTAATGATGTTTGAGGTTTAAAAGTTCCTGTAAAAGGAGCTCCGCCTGAAATAATCGAATTGGCAGCGTCACTTCTAAAACATGTATTGGTATAATTGTCGCCATCGTAACCATTTCCACTGCTCAGAATTACTTCAGTTCCGTCAGGTGCAACAAGCCTGATATCAAGGTCTGCATCCCATGTATGCGTTAAATTCAGACAAACACTTTCTAATCCAAATAAAGTAGTATCAATAGTGGATGGCGATAACCCGCTCACGGTTATAGGATAATCGGTTATTGAGCCATCGTCGGGTATTGCCGCGCCCGTTGCTGAATAAGTTTGAGAATTTACAAAGCTTGATATTAGTAAAAACAGAATTAAAGTAAGGTGTTTCAAATTAGTAATTTGTTGCCATTCGTTCATAATATGCTTTGGGGTGATTGCAAACCGGACAGTTTTCCAAAGCCTTTTTTCCTATGTGAACATGTCCGCACTTTCTACAAACCCATTCGGTTTTTGCCTCTTCTTCAAAAACTTTATTTTCTTCAATTCTTTTTAACAATTTGGCAAAACGTTTTTCGTGCATTTCCTCAATCTGGGCAATGAGTTTGAACATGCTTGCAATTTTTGGAAATCCTTCTGCTTTTGCAGTTTCAGCAAATTTAGGGTAAAGCTCCGTCCATTCTTCCTTTTCTCCATTGGCAGCGGCTTGGAGGTTTTCTTCTGTAGTTCCTATTTTTCCGGCGGGAAAAGTTGCAGTAATTTCTACCATATTTCCTTCCAGAAACCGAAAAAATATTTTTGCATGTTGCTCTTCCTGCATTGCAGTGTTGGTGAATATTTCTGCAATTTGCTCAAATCCTTCTTTTTTTGCAGCTTTTGCGAAAAAAAAGTAACGGTTTCGAGCCTGTGATTCTCCAGCAAATGCTTTTACAAGATTTTTTTCTGTTTTTGTACCTTTAATACTCATTTTCTTTTATTAATTTCTGAGGCTAAGTTACTAATTTATGATAAAACTGCAATTTTAACAATTAAAAAAACTATATGGTCTAAAAAAGGTATAAATTTGACAATAAATACTTTTAGTTAAGCTATGGTTTTTTATAAAAAAATAGTAAGAATATTATATAAACTTGGATTATTTCTTACAGGAAATCAGGAAGATTTAATAATTGAAAACAAAATATTCAATATTATTTCTTTTCTTGCTGCTTTTACCTGTTTTATATCTTTTACAGTAAATCTTTTTGTTGGGTTTCCTATAATTTTTAACATCATCTTATTGGTATACGGGATTCTTTTCACACTATTTTATTATTTGTCCGTATTCAAAAAAATTACAAAACCGTTGGAAATTCCCCTTCAGATTCTTGCCATTTCTTTGCTAACCATTACTTGGTTTTTTAATCAGGGAATTGAAGGATCCGGGCCCTATTATTTTTACCTTCTTGCTTTTACATTTATTTACAGTAATTCAAGAAAAAAATACTGGTCTGTTTTATTCATTTACATTCTCCTTTCTGCAATTTTAATTTTGGTGCAATACTTTTTTCCAACTTTATTATTTACTTATGTGGATAGGGATTCTCGATTATTAGATTTGTCTTTTAGTCTTGTAATATCATTGGGAATCCTTGGATTTACTGCAATATTGCTTAAGAAGAATTACGATAAGGAACGACTAAAAGTTGAATTTACAGCTAGAAATCTTAAAGAATTAAATGCAACAAAAGATATATTTTTCTCAATAATATCGCATGATCTGAAAAATCCTTTTAGTAGCCTAATCGGAATTTCTAGATTGCTCAAGTCAAATATTGGAAAATATTCTCGCGAAGAAATTATGGAGAAAATTGATGCAATTGAAATTTCTTCAAAACGCGCATCCGACTTGCTGGATAATTTATTGGAATGGTCAATGGCTCAGACTGGTAAAATTAAATTCGAGCCTGAAAATCTTCAGCTCAGAAATGTTATTGATGATTGCCTTGCTTCTATAGAAAATCAGATAATTAATAAAAAAATAAAAATCATATTTGAAATCACGGAAGGTTTTTCCGTAAAGGCTGATTTTAACATGCTAAAAATAATATTTCGCAATTTGCTCACCAATGCTGTTAAATATTCGCATCAGAACGGGATTATATCTGTAAAAGCAGAAGAAAAGAATTCAAGTGCAGTTGAGATTTCAATTGTGGACAATGGAATTGGAATTACAGCAGAAGGGATTGATAAATTATTTAGAATTGAGACCAAATATTCCACTCCCGGCACTTCCAATGAATCAGGAACAGGATTGGGTCTCTTGTTATGTAAGGAGTTTGTCGAAAAACATGGAGGCAGAATATGGGCTGAAAGTAAGCCTGATGAAGGAAGTACTTTTAAGTTTAGTTTGCCAAAATAAAAAATACTCATCCTTTTTTATATAAATTTTTCGAAAAACAATTTACAAAACATATCCTGTTGATTTTTTGTGTTTCCAAAAAGATATTTCAAATGGTTTTTTTTATACAATTGAATTTGTTTTTATTAATTTGCGTAAAATTATTTAATATGAAAAAGTTAGTTCTTACTTTGGTGATACTGATTGTTCTTTCAGCATCCGCTAATGCACAAATAATAAATGATTTCAGCGGAAACTGGTTTGGGAAATTCCCTTACAGTTCAATGGAGTTGAGAATGGCATTGATTATAACTAAAGATTCTGGCAGCTTAAAATCAACTTTAATAAGCATGGATCAGGGCAATACTAAAATTGAAGCATCGCAAACTGATTTTGTAAACGATTC
>JBBQSF010000040.1:0-22794 GCA_038214085.1 Bacteroidales bacterium
CCAGTTATTAGTGACCAATTATCTTTATTCGTAATATGATTACCTTGAGCATTCTGAATTTGAGGTGTGAAATTGGTGAAAGGAGATGCATCGTAAATACTCTTTTTAATTGCTGTATCTGAGAAATATAAACCAATTTTACTTACTGCATAGCAAGAGCTATCAGACAAATTTATATAAAATTTCACTAAATAATTATTATTTGGCTTCAAACTATCAATCAGTTTAACTTGTAAGTATTCTCTGAAATTTAATGGTGCGTCATTATAAACGCCAATATTTGCATAACCATTGCCACTTTGTGCAAATTGAAATCCGAAAATATTCTGAGGTACACTAAAATCAAGTTGCAAAGTGGTACAACTGTTAAAATACACAGGAGAGCCACCGGACGGACTCACCCAAGGAGGGCAAGCATCCATACCACCAACTGGACATAAAACTGAATCAGATAATGTTTCAAAATCGCCATTAGGCACAAGGTTTTGAGAATTACTAATTAAACAAAAAAATGACAAAAAAAACAGCAAGAAGTATTTCATTTGCTAATATTGAAACTATTTGGTTTGTGTTATTAACTATTTATTTATCGAATAATGATAAATTTTAAAAGTTTATTGCTTAACTATGTAGAACAAAAGTATTTCTTTTTTCCCAAACTCAAACAGTAGAAGTAATTATTGCGTAAGGTATTTGAAAACTGAACCCAAATTCCGCATTAAAAAATCTCTAATGCTTAGCGTTAAAAGAAACATAATACAATTAGTTGAATTTCATAAATATACACTTCACATTTTTGTTCCGGAATCGATAAAGTAAATGTATTTCAAACAAGAAGAATTTGTTAGGAACATTTACTAAATCGGGATAAACCCAATTAAATCATTAGTTCGCAGACTCCTAATGATTAATTTGGGTTGAATATTTTCCTCCTGTTTTTCTCCATTATTATTTGTAGTTTTACAAAAAAAATCAATTATGCAAATTACATTTTTAGGCGCTGCTCACGAAGTTACGGGCAGTAAACATTTAATAGAATTGCCGAACGGAAAAAAAGCACTTATTGATTGTGGCTTGTTTCAGGGAAGGCGCGAAGAAACTGATGTAGCAAACCGGAATCCGGGAATTAATCCGGCAGATATCGATTATATACTGCTTTCTCATGCTCATATCGATCATTCTGGTTTAATTCCCTATTTTGTTCGAAATGGTTTTAAAGGTCTGATCTTTTCAACTCCAGCCACTAGAGAGCTTTGTGTAATCATGCTTTTGGATAGTGGTAGAATCCATGAAAATGATGCGAAATCCGAAAATAAAAGAAGAGCTGTTGATGGATTGCCACCTATTGAACCACTCTACGACCACATGGATGCCGAAAACAGCATGCAGTATTTTGTAAGTATTCCTTACAACCTCGACTTTAATGTTGACGAAAATCTTAGTATTCGCTTCACCGATGTGGGCCATATCCTTGGAAGTGCTGCGATTAATCTTAAGATTAAAGAAGACAAAGAGGTTAAAAGCATTTGTTTTACTGGTGATATCGGAAGGCCATACAATAGAATTTTACGCTCACCACAACCTTTGCCATCTGCTGATTATCTTATAACCGAATCAACTTATGGCGACAGACTGCACGAAAACATTGAGAATGCTGATGAGCAACTGTGGCTTGTGGTTCACAATACCTGTGTAAAAAAGAAAGGAAAGCTTATTATTCCTTCGTTTAGCGTAGGGCGAACTCAGGAAATTCTTTATGCATTAAATCTTCTTTCCAATGCAAAAAGACTTCCTCCTATTAAAGTGTATCTTGATAGTCCGCTATCGGTGAATGCTACAAACATTATGCGCTTTCATCCGGAATGTTTTAATGCGGAAGTTCTAGAATCCCTTAGAGATGACCCCGATCCTTTTGGCTTTAATGGTTTGTATTATATTCAAAGTGTTGAGGATTCAAAAAAACTGAATAATTCCAAAGAACCCTGCATTATTATTAGTGCATCAGGCATGATGGACGCAGGAAGAGTTAAGCATCATCTTGCAAATAGCATTTCGAACAAGCGGAATACAGTTTTGGTTGTTGGATATTGTGCGCCTTATACATTGGGAGCGCATATACGCAGGGGCGATCCGGAAGTTACAATATATGGAACAACGTATCAGGTAAATGCTGATATCGAAATTATTGATTCTTTTTCTGCACATGGCGATTATATTGAAATGATCAGCTATCTGAACAAATTTGACAAGGAAAAATTAAAAAAAGTTTTTATTGTTCATGGCGAATTTGAAACACAAAAAGTGTATAGAGAAAAAATGTTACTCGAAGGTTTCAAAAATATTGAAATCCCTGCAAAAAACGAAACATTCGTATTGTAAATGAAGTATTTTGAAGTTAAATATCTTTTTTTAAAGGAGCTTCGCTTTGAATTACGTAACAGGCATGCCTTTAGCAGTATTTTGCTTTATCTTGTTTCTTCTTTTTTTCTGATTTATCTTATTTTTCAGTCAAATACTGCAGCTTTAAAAAAAGATGTTTTGTTCTCGTTATACTGGTTAATTGTTTTGTTTACCGCAATAAATGCTATTTCAAAATCATTTGTACAGGAAAATAGAGGACGATATTTCCTTTATTATACGCTTGTGAATCCCCGTTCAATGGTAGTGTCAAAAATTTTATATAATTCCATGATGCTGGTGGTATTGTCCTTATTGAGCTTTTTGTTTTTTATAACATTTTTTAATCAATTTGCGGCAAATTACATGTTAATGATGTTGGTGATTTCAGCCGGAAGTTTAGGTTTTGGTGCAGTATTGTCGCTCGTTTCTGCAATAGCTTCCAAAACAAACAATAATTTTTCACTTATGGCAGTGCTGGCATTTCCGCTTTTATTGCCTTTGCTGTTGACTTTGATCAGGGTTTCAGAAAATGAAGCTGCAGGGTTCAGTTTTCAGAATATTTCTTATATCCTCGTGCTTTTTTCCATTTTTTTACTTGTTTTTATTTTAGCATATATTTTATTCCCATATCTATGGAAAGAGTAAGAAAATACTGGTGGAAAATTCTGGCAATTGTGTTACTATTTTATACAATAATTGCCGGTTTAACTGGCGAAGTACCCGATCTTGAGATACACCAGACCATTCGGAATTTGTATTTCCATGTTTGCATGTGGTTTGTTATGATTGTATTGTTAGGTGTTTCTTTTGTGAACAGCTTGAGGTACTTGATGAACAGCAAAATAAAGAATGATATAAATGCAATTGAAGGTGTAAATGTTGCATTGTTGTTTGGGTTTGCGGGTTTGGTTACTGGGAGTGTTTGGGCAAAATATACATGGATGCACTGGTGGATAAGCGACCCAAAGCTAAATGGCGCTGCGGTTGGGATACTTATTTATTTGGCCTATCTGGTACTTCGGAGTGCAATAACTGATCAGGAAAAACGAGCCCGGATTTCGGCTGTTTACAATGTGTTTGGTTTTATCATGTATGTGCTTTTTGTTTTTATTCTTCCAAAAGTTGCAAATGCTTCTGTTCATCCCGGCGACAGTGCAGGCGATGTGATCCCTGTTTTTAATCTGGACAGCAGCATGCGCCTTGTTTTTTATCCAGCCATTTTGGGTTGGATTTTACTCTCATTATGGATATTCCAGTTGAGGGTGAGATATAAAAAAATAGTAAATCATAAAAATAATTCAGATGGATAATATGAATAGTCTTTATTTGGTTGTTGGAGTAATTGCAATAATTTTCGCATTTATTTGCGTTTTTCTGTTTTCACTCGATCGGAAAATCAGCCGCCTTGAAAAAGAAATCAAAACTGGAGAAAAAAAATGAAAAAATCGCATGTGTTTGCATTGCTCTCCATTGCTGTTCTGCTAGCTATTATTGTTGGCACACTATATAAAACGGATACTTACGGCAATTTTAAAAAAGCGAAACAAAATCCTGATGTTGTTTTTCAAATTATTGGCAAACTTGATAAAAGTATCACCGTTGTTTTCGACTCACTTAGCAGCGATCAGCATCTGACTTTTTCTATGATTGATGAAAATAACGACACAGCAAAAGTTTTGTATTATGGCGATAAACCCCGTGATTTTGAGAAATTAGAACAGGTAGTTGTTACCGGAAACATGAAAACAGATTATTTTGAAGCAAAAGAATTACTTCTTAAGTGTCCTTCTAAATATACAAAGAAGGCTGATGAAGATCAGAAATACAGTTCAGGGAAGAAATAATGAATAAAAAAGCAGTAGAAGTTTGGTAAATTAATTTATTATTACTTACTTTGCACCCCTATTTGAAAATTTAATTTAAATAACACAACAATGTCAAAGGTTTGTCAAATTACAGGAAAAAAGATAATGATGGGAAATAAAGTTTCTCACGCACATAATAAATCAAAAAAAACCTTTAGCCCTAATTTACAGGAAAAGAAATTTTTTATTCCCGAAGAAAATCGTTGGGTTATTCTTAAAGTTAGTACTTCAGGCTTGAGAAACATCGATAAAAAAGGAATTACCGCTTGTTTAAAAGAAGCTTTGGCAAAAGGCTATATCAAATAAATATCTGCACTAAGAAATTGTAAAGCTGTTGACATTGTTCGGCAGCTTTTTTTATTTTAATAAATAATCTTTGCTTCCTGCAATAAAAGAAATATTTTTGTAAAACATACGTTAGCGTTTCATCTAGAACCAATATTTGTTGAAAAAATTTTTCGCCTTATATATTTTTTTATTTTTTGTCTTTTTTGCAGCAATTAAAGTATCTGCACAAAAGGTTGAAAAAGTTGTGCAATTTACGGGTATTGTTGTTAGTGCAGACAGTGTGGAACCCGTTCCTTTTACATTGATAAAAATTGTTACGCAAAACAAACTCACCTATTCTGATTACAGGGGATTTTTCTCTTTTGTCGCCTATCAGAACGATGTAATTGAATTTTCGGCAATGGGGTTTAAACCGGTTTTGTTTAAAGTTCCGGATAGTTTAAAACTTTCAAGATATTCATGGATTCAGGTAATGAGTTCGGATACCGTTTACCTTTCCGAAACTGTTATTTATCCTTGGCCAACTATTGAACAGTTTAAAAAAGCTTTTGTGAAACTTGAAATTCCTGACGATGACCAGGAAAGAGCACGTAAAAATCTCGACTTTGCGGAAATGAAACAACGCATGGATGCCATTCCGATGGACGGATCAATGAATTTCAGGAATTTTATCAGCAAAGAAGTTGCTAAAAATTATTATAACGGACAGTACATGCCTAATAATTTATTAAATCCTTTTGCCTGGGCCGAATTTATTAAGGCATGGAAACAAGGTAAATTCAAGCGAAAAGATTAGCAATATTTCGTAATATTTTTGAATGCAGATGAAAAGAATAATTGTAACCGTAATTGTAATAACTTTATTTTGCTTAGCAAAGATTGTCTCTGCTCAGGAAAATGCGGTTATTTATGGCTACATCTCCGACGAAAACAATTTAAAATTAAGCAATGTTACCATAGCAATTAAAGGCTACACAAATAAAACACTTTCTAATAATAAAGGGTACTATGAGTTAACAGTTCCCGCTGAAGTAAGTTTAAATGTTTTTATTACTTCAATAGGATACAAAACCGATACTTCAGTAGTTTATTTAAAATCAGGTGAAAAATTATTGTTAAGCAAAAATCTTTTAAGTTTTACAACTATTCTTCCCAATCTAACTATAAAAGAGAATATTTCAATTTCCAATAATTTTGTAAAAATTGATCCGCGTACAGCTACCGTTATTCCTAGTGTTACAGGTGGAATAGAAGCTATTTTAAAAACACTCCCGGGCGTTTCTTCTAATAATGAACTGAGTTCACAGTATTCGGTTAGGGGAGGAAATTTTGATGAAAATCTTGTTTATGTCAACGATATTGAGGTCTATCGCCCATTCTTAGTTCGTTCTGGTCAACAGGAGGGATTAAGTTTTATCAATCCTGATCTGGTTTCTGGAATAAATTTTTCTGCCGGAGGTTTCGAGGCAAAATATGGCGATAAACTTTCGTCTGTTTTGGATATTCAATATAAAAAACCTAAAGAATTTGCCGGATCGGTTTCTGCTAGTTTGCTCGGATTTTCTGCTGCTGTTGAAAATCTTTCCAAAAATGGCAGGGTTTCATATTTGTTTGGTGTAAGACAAAAATCAAATCAGTACATTTTGAAAAGCATGGAAACAAAAGGCGATTATAAACCTTCGTTTATTGATGTTCAGGGTTTGGTTAATGTTGTGATAAACGAAAAACTTAATGTGGATTTTCTTGGAAATTTTGCACGTAATCAATACCGCTTTGTTCCCACTACTCGTGAAACTGATTTCGGAACATTAAATGAAGCTCTTCGGCTTACTATTTATTTCGATGGTCAGGAAGAAGACCGTTTTGAAACATATTTTGGCGCTACATCATTTAACTTCAAACCTAAAGAAAATGTATTGTTAAAGTTTATTGCTTCCGGCTTCCGTACTTTGGAATCCGAAACTTATGATATTCAGGGGCAATACTGGCTCGGACAACTTGATGTTAATTTTGGTCAGGACGATTTTGGCGATGTGGCCTTTAACAGAGGAATAGGTACATTTCTTAATCATGCCCGAAATTATCTCGATGCTACTGTTCTTAATGCAGAACACAAAGGCTCGCTGATTAAAGATAATGTGATTACATATTGGGGACTGAAATATCAGCACGAGATAATTAATGATAATATTTCTGAATGGAAAATGATCGATTCTGCTGGGTATTCAATTCCTTATTCTTCTGATTCTGTTGGTTATATTGATCCTTCTGTACAGCCATATTTTCCTCTTCAGATGCAGGACGTTGTTAAAGCTAAAATTAATCTTTCTTCAAACAGACTTGCTGGATATTATCAAAAAAAATGGATTTTTGAAACAGACAGTACCGGATTTTCGATTACTGCTGGAGTTCGTGGCAACTACTGGGATCTAAACAAGCAGTTCATCTTTAGTCCCCGTTCTACAATTTCATATAAACCCAATTGGGAAAAAGATTATGTTTTTCGTTTTGCGACTGGAGTGTATTCTCAACCTCCTTTTTATCGTGAATTGCGTGATATTTACGGACAGATAAATACGAATTTAAAAGCTCAGAATTCTTATCACTTTGTGCTGTCATCACAACATGATTTTGAAGCTTGGAAAAGGCCTTTCCGCTTTGTTACCGAAATTTATTACAAATACCTTGATAATTTGATTCCTTATGAAGTTGACAATGTCCGTATTCGTTATTATGCAAATAATAAAGCCCATGGATATGCCACAGGATTTGACATGAAAGTGAATGGCGAGTTTGTTAAAGGAATTGAATCATGGGCGAGTTTATCAATGATGCAAACCCGCGAAGATATTGAAGGTGATTTCTATTACACGTATTTGAATAAATCAGGGCAACAGATTGTTTCGGGAGTAACGCTCGACAATGTTCCTGCCGACAGTATAAGACATGAGCCTGGATTTATCCCACGTCCTACTGATCAACGCTTAAATTTTGCTTTATTTTTTCAGGATTTTTTGCCTAAAAATCCAACTTATAAAATGCACTTAAGTCTGCTTTTTGGCACAAGCCTGCCTTTTGGCCCGCCTTCTCTCGAAAGATACAAAGATACATTACGTATTCCGCCATACAGAAGAGTTGATATAGGATTTTCAAAACAACTTATTAGCGAAGATTCTAAGCATAAGGCAAAAAGTCCTTTCAGGTATTTCAAATCAGTTTGGCTCAGCCTCGAAGTGTTTAATTTACTTCAAGTGAATAACACAATATCTTATATCTGGGTAAAAGATGTTAATGACAGACAATATGCTGTGCCAAATTATCTTACCCCCCGCCAGCTAAATCTAAGAATAATCGCGCATTTTTAATCTGACAATTTGACGGTTTTGTTATTGTTGATTATTATTGGCATTATTTTTGTTTATAATCGGTCTAAATAAAAATAAAGAAAATTATGACAAAATTTCATTTAAACAGCACAGTGATATTGTTAATTTTCATGTTATCAATTAATTATAATCATAAATTGAGTATAAATTCAAATAAAATTAAAATCATGAACACATTAGATTTTCCTGAAAATAGCTTGGTATTTCCCTATGAACTACCTGTTTTACCTTATTCCTACGATGCCATTGAACCTTATTTTGATAAGATGACAATGGAAATTCATTATTCAAAACACCATAAGGCTTATGTTGACAATTTAAACAATGCAGTAAAAGGAACTGATGCGGAGAAAATTGGATTAAACGAACTAATGAAAAACATAAGTAAATATCCAATTGCAATAAGAAATAATGGAGGCGGACATTATAACCACACCATGTTCTGGCAGTTATTGATACCTGGAGGAAGTGGAAAACCAGAAGGCGCTTTGCTTAAGGCAATTGAAAACACATTTACTTCATTTGAAGAATTCAAAATCAAGTTTTCAGATGCTGCAAAAACACGGTTTGGAAGTGGTTGGGCATGGTTGAGTGTAGATGAAAACGGAAAGCTTTTTGTAAGTTCAACTCCCAATCAAGACAATCCACTCATGGATGTTGCAGAAAAAAAAGGAACGCCAATTCTTGCCCTTGATGTTTGGGAACATGCTTATTATTTAAAGTATCAGAACAAGCGTCCTGACTATATTGAGGCTTTTTGGAAAGTAGTTAACTGGAAAGAAGTAGAAAAACGTTACGATGCAATTGTAAAGTAATTTATAGAAATTCATATTTTATTATGGCTGTTGGGATACCTACAGCCATTTTTTTTTACAACAAAGAACTAAGAATTTTCCGAAATTATACCAATACATATTATTAAATAGTCCAATCATGAAATCGTTGGAGTTCATTTTTTTGGACTACTACGAATTCAGTATCGGTATAAACACTTGATTCCAATTAAAAAAGGTTGCAGGAATAATCCGACAACCTTTTTCAAAAAAAAGACGATTATTTAACCAATTATAATTTTTTGAATGTACTGGTATTTATCTGATTTGAGTTTTAACGTGTAAACCCCATCACTAAGTTTAGCAGTTGGAATGATAACAGTGTAATTGCCTTTTGTAAAAATTCCTGTTTCGGAATACACCAATGATCCGGATATTGAATAAACTTCAAATGATATTTCTGATTGTTCTGTAGCCCAGAAAGAAACATTTACAACAGACTTGGCTGGATTTGGGAAGATATTAATGTTGTCAATAGTGCTCTTTTCTTCAGCAATTTGGGTGGTAGTGCAGTTTTTTAAATAAGTAATTCTGTTTGAAGCGGTGAGCGAATCGTTAAAAATAGTCCAAGATGTCGCATTTCCTTTTAAGTAATAATCGAGATAAATTTTAACAAAATCAAGAGTTACATCTTGCTGTTTTGCACGAGAAAGCGTGGGAGTGGGATTGCATGTTGATTCCCCGAATGTGCAATTAAAGTTATAGTCGCCAAAATAACAATGACACCCATCTTTTATGCTGAGAAAAACTTTACAATTGCTTCCAAGTCCATTATACATGGGTGTTTGATGATCAACAGAAGGAGCAACACAATCTTCTTCCCCCGAAATTATAAGTGCAGGGATGCTAACATTGGGTGCAACACTAATAGAAGTTGGATTGCTTGTGTTTGCTGCAGCAAAAGTTACCATACAGGTTGGAACGGTATTATTGGCACATGCCAGAAATGAAGAACCTCCACCCATTGAATGGCCCATAATAGCGGAAGTAGGCCCAACATGGTTGTAAAAAGGAGATGCGCTAGTGGTGCCTTCAGATTTTAGTTTTGTTACCAAAAAAGCGAGATCTGCACCAAATTCGGCATGAACAGGAGACATGCTGCTCTCGGTAGTGGCAAAAACAATGATATATCCCAATGGAGTCATACCATCCTTAAAATAAGCATAAGCATCGTAACCCATCACAAAACCGTGTCCGAATACAATTAATGGAAAATAGCCCGTTGCTACAGTTGTGTTATTTCCTGCAGCAGTTGCAGGATAGTAAATTTCTGTTGTAACATTTCGGTTACTTCGAGCTGGATCCTGATACGTTATTGAACGATGCCCAATGGGAAACTGAGCCTGTGCAATAACAACTGCAAAAAGGCAATAAAATAAAATGGAAGTAAAAAATGTCTTTTTCATAGCAAAGAATTTTGTGAATGAATAGATCAAATGTAAACATTAATTTGAAAGATAAAAGAAAAAAGTAGAATTAAATTTGTTAAAAGTTTACTATAATGATAAAAAAAACCGGCATTAAGCCGGCTTTAATAGTGTTTTATTGCTATTGTGTCACCTTTTCAAGACGTTTCATGATAGAAAAAATGAAAATTGCTGCAAGGATACAACAAATAATAAATATTCCCCAAAGCATATAAAGTTCAATTTTGCCCCATAACAAACTTCCGACAAATAAAAATTTGTTTCCAATTGCAGTAGCTAAAAGCCAACCGCCTTGCATAAGTCCCTGAAAGCGGGCAGGAGCAACTTTTGATACAAATGATAATCCAATAGGGCTCAAAAAGAGCTCAGCAATTGTGAGAATAAGATAAGAGCTCATTAACCAATAAGGGCTAACGCGCATTGATTCTTCAACAGCAGCTCCACCGAGGTCTTTAGGAGAGATCAGGCTTAATGAAGCAATAAGAATAAGTACAAACCCAAAAGCGGCAATTACCATACCCATCCCAATTTTTCTGGGAGAAGAGGGTTCTTTCCCTTTTTTATTCAAGAGCGTAAATAAACCCATTACAACCGGCGTGAGTGCAACAATAAACAGTGGATTAAACGACTGGAAAACTTCAGGAGAAATGATATTTAAATCAGGGCTTGTTGATGCGAAATAATAGCATAAATAACCAAAACCTAAAAACGCAACTGCACCAATCATTTTTGCCATGCCTTTTTTGCTGAAGAACAACATTGAACATCCTGCAATCGCTGCAATAACAGAAAGAATCGACCACATGTTAAAGAAAAGATTTGTGAACGGGCCTACTAAAATATCAGTATAGTCACGAGCAAACATTGTTAATGTTAATCCGTTTTGATGGAAGGACATCCAGAAGAAAATTACAACGATAAAAACCAGACTTAATGCTGTTACTCTTGGGCGCTCTTCTTTGGTGGACATTTGGAATATCATAGAAACAAAACCCACGAATAATCCAACGGCCAACCCTAATTTATAGTTAATATCACTTATATCTGTATAATTATCAGCAACATGAAAACCAACAGCAACCAATACCATCAAACCCAATGAAATCAGAATAGCTTTTAAATTGCTACCTAAAGCAACAGCTGATTTAGTTTCGGTTTTTGGGGTAGAAACTTTTTCTTTTTGTTTAGAGGGAATTAATTTATTGAATATAAGATAGACTATTAATGATACGATCATAGCACCTGCAGCAATTCCAAAAGCATAATTGTAACCTGTTGAGAATACGTTAATATAATCAGATGCAAAAGTGCTGAGATTGGTAGCGGATTTGCCGCCATCAGAAATAATTGCAGCATCAGCAAACGACTGTAATTGAGCAGTGTCCATTAATTTGCCATCTGGTTTGATGGAATTAAGATACTGATGGCACAATGCGGGCAGATTGCTGTTTTCAAGATAACCGTTGGCTTTTAACCAATAAACTTTAACAGCTTTGGCAACAAATGGAGCGAAAAAAGCACCAACATTAATACCCATATAGAAAATCATGAATGCACCATCGCGGAATTTTCTGTATTTGTCATTGTCATACATTTGGCCCACAACAGCTTGAAGGTTACCTTTAAACAACCCATTGCCAAGTGCAATTACAAATAATGCTGAAATTGATACCCATAATTCTGAACCTGGGACAGCAATAATACAATATCCGGCAAACATTATTACTTGTCCGAATAATATTACCGTTTTATATTTTTTTGTCCAATCGGCAATCAAGCCGCCAATTAATGCAAGGGCATAAATGGCAAAATAAAACCAGGAGTAATAACTTCCGGCTTGTTCGGCTGTTAGGTCGTACCTTGCCTGTAAAAACATGACAAGAATTGCCATCATGGTGTAAAAACCAAAGCGCTCACCCATATTGGTGAAAAAGGCTACAAAGAGTCCTTTGGGATGTCCTTTAAACATAAAACAATATAATTTAAGTTAATATTATTCGACAAAAATATAAAAAAAACTTTACGAAACTGATTTTTTAGGTTCTAGTGTTTTGATTTTAGGAACGAAACTCAGGAATATAATACCAAGGATAAAGAAAACAATAATTGCAAGTACGGAGTTTCTCATACTGCCAGTTAAAGCCTCAATTATTCCAAAACTAAAGAGTCCGGCAACAGTTGCCAGTTTTTCCATAACATCATAAAAACTAAAAAATGAAGTATGGTCTTTGGTTTCAGGAAGCATTTTTGAATAGGTTGATCGTGCCAGTGCCTGTGTGCCACCCATAACAATACCTACAAGCATTGCTGCAATCACAAAACCGGTGGTATCCGTAACCGTGTAAACGTACATACAGATCAATATCCAGATAAAGATCCCAAAAATCAAAGATTTCAGGTTTCCCCATTTTTTTGACAACCAAGCAAATAAGTATGCACCTGCAACAGCAATGAGTTGAATGAGTAATATTGTAGGAATTAGCACAGTATCTTTTACACCCAATTCTTTTTGACCGAAAGTTGCAGCCATAAACATAACAGTTAACAACCCCATTGTTGTAAAAAAGAATCCGATTAAAAAGATACTCATTTGTCTCGATTTCTTCACATAATTAAATACTTTGCGAAGTTCTTCGTACCCATTAAAAACCACATTCTGACCTCTGGTTCGCTGACGGAAAGTGTATTTTGGCAAGCGGCTGAAAGTGATCTGAGAGAACCCTACCCACCATACACATACCATTACAAATGAAAGCCGTGGCGCAAAGGAAGGATCTGTGATTCCGAAAAAATCGGGAAACAGTATTGGAATCAGGTTTGCTATTAGGAGCGCTACACTTCCAAAATATCCCATTGAATAACCTCTGGCGCTGATTCTGTCCTGATCAGCAGGTTCTGCAATTACGGGCAAGAACGAATTGTAAAAAACAAGGCTTCCGCCATATCCTATTGTTCCAAGCGCAAGAGCAATGATGCCAAGTTCAATATGGTTTGCATCAAAAAAGAATAATACACCACACGAAATTGCGCCAATCCAGGTAAAAGCTTTCATGAAAAATTTCCTGCGACCCGTGAAATCTGCAATGGATGAAAAAAACGGGGATAACATTGCTACAAACAAATAAGCAAATGCAATGGCCCATGAGTAAATTACAGAATTGATTACTTTAAGACCAAAAAAACTTATGGTATAATCCGTTCCCTTGGTAACTGAATTATAATAAACAGGAAAAATTGCAGAAGAAATAGTTAATTGGTAAACCGAGTTTGCCCAATCATACATCACCCAACCGTTTATGGTTTTTTTATTCCCCTTTTCAATGTTGATATCTTTTCGGCGAATCATAGAACGGCTGATTGTTCAGAAATTAAAATTTTATCCGCAACTGGGCTTTAACTTCCGATTTTGAACGGCCATTAATTTGGGATAAACCGGAACTAATCACATTTATGTTGCTGTAATAAGTTTGTGCAAATTTCAGCCATACATCAATATTCCTTGAAACTCTGTATTTAAAGTTTACATAAAAACGTGTTCCTTTATTATATAAAGCAGGAATAGAGTAGGCGTAAAGAACATCGCTTTCGTAAGTGTACATTCGTGCATCGTATGAATCGGCGTCAAAAATTGCATACCTGAAATTAAAAGTAAATGGGCTTTTCATGCTTTTAAAGGCAACATCCTGATATATTATAAAGCCATGTTTGGTAGTTTCGTTTCCTAATTTATAGTCAGTGGCTTCAATTCTGCTTTTTAGCGTAAAGGACGGTGAAACTTTGTATGATGCATGAAAACGGTAATTCTGCTTCAATGTACTTGTTGTAATATCAATGATATCATCTTCATCGGAATTGTTCAGTTCTTTGTTGGCCTGTCTGAACCGAACATACATTTCCAGCTTTTTTGAGGGTTTATAATTCACCTGAAGCAAATAGTCGAGTGTTTGGGAGAGACCGTCAACACGATATTTCAGCCAAGGGAATTTAACATTGTCAGCATAAGCAGTAACCGTAAAACTTTTTAACGGTTTTAAAAGAATTCCTATAAAAATACCTTTTTCATTTGCAATTTTGCTGTTTTCTGAAAATGCATTGGCATAAAGTGCTTGGTAGTTTTTTTCGTAATTTCGGTAAACAACGGAAAATGCAATCTTCTGGTCAAGGCTTATAAGAGCGCCTGTTACAAGAGCTTTTCCTCCATTTTCGCTTTGCCCTACTTCTCCAAAAACATTAAAATTGCGGAATACATAACTGTAATCGATTCCGATATTGGAATTTTCTTTGCCGCTGAATTCAAATTGGTTGTAAGGGACTAAAGATCGAACAAGAGGTGTACTAAAAGTGTTTTTGAGCGCAGTTGCACCAATGTTTAACCTTTTGTTTTTGTAAGTTAAGTGGCCTCCAATAATTTCTTCACTAATAGCTTGCTTATCAGCCATTTCATTGGGAGTTGAATGAAGTCCCGTAGCCTGAATAGAAGAAATATACTGAACTTCGGAAGTTAAAGTATCTGTTAATGCTATATTTCCATCAATTTTTTTGTTGGAATAAAACATGGTAAGTTCGAGATCTTTATACCCAAGTGTAGTTGCTGCTCCACGCAGGAATAAATTTTCACCAACCGAAGTATAAGGTTTTAAACCGATTCCGTTTTTCTTCACACCCACAGCATCTGATGATTTGCCAAAACCCAATCCTGACCATATTGTTAAACCCTGCCCGAACATTACCTGATAATCACCAAGAGCAACTGCTCTTATCGTTCCCAATCCTTTGTAATATGCATGGGCAGAATAAAAATCAAATCCATTTTTTTGTGATCCCTGTAAAAACTCTTCACCAGCATCTTTTTCAGCTGTAATTCCTAAACTAATATTTGTATAATAAGTAAACCTGTATTTGAAAAATAATTTATCAGGGCTTCCAAGGTATCTTGAATTTGGACTGGCAGCCAATGCTGAATCTGTAATCGGGGCAAATCCTTGTTGCTCATCCAATACACGTTGATACCTTACAAATATCTGGTTGTTGCTGTTATCCATCATTTCTTTAAAGGAAAAATGTCTTTTGCTTACATCAGATGAAACATATACATAAGGAAGGATTTTGTATATAATATCAATGTCAAATCCAGGAATGCTTTGCAATTCGGTCAAGGATAAAAGTTTTCCATTTTTTTTGATATGTTCCAAAAGATTGGTAATAAGCATATCGTTTAAAAAGATCAACTTTTTTAACTCATCAGCACTTGTGGAATTAAGGTTTATGGGATGCTTGAGATAATAGTTGAGATCGTCGAGTAAATCAGTGTAATCTAGCTCTGCGTCGGTCTGTTCGGCAATGCTTTCAACTTTTGTGGTTACATCTTCTTTATCGATATCAGTAGTGTCAATATCAGTTTTTTGCGCTTGAACCGAAAGTGATGACCAAAAGCAAAAAACAATGGAAGCAAATAATATTCTGAAAAAATAATTTACCATATTTCTTTTTATTGTAAGTTAGGTTGACCAGTTACTTTGCTCGCATGAAAAATAATTGAAAATTGCGGACTAAAACCTAAAGTCTGGTGATAAGAAGTAGCAAAATCGAGGTTGAAATTTTTTAATTCCAAACCGAAACCAAAAGTATTCAGCATTGGATTTGTAGATATACCTGTTCTAAAGTACAACTGGTTTATCGGATGATATTCTATTCCTGCTTTGAAAAATGGATTGTATTGAATGTCTTTTTCTGCTTCAACTGCGATAGATACTTTTTCGGAAAAGATATATGACATTCCCAGTTTTGCAATGGTAGGAGCGCGTTCATCGTTATAGGATGCAATTTTGGCTCGTGTGGGATTGTAAATATGTGCGCCTATAGCCATTTTTGAATTCATTTTAAATATCATTCCCAACTCAGCAGCAATAGCAGAAGAGTTTCCGTAATTTTCTGCAATATGAGTGGAAAGGTAATCCAGTTGAATACCCGCAGAGAATTTATTCGAAAAATTTCGGGCATAAGCCAGCCCTATTTTGTTTTCGTTATACAGTGAATATCCGAAATTGGTAATGCTTAGCGCAAAAACACCTGAATTTGTTGGCATTACTACGGCTCCAGCTTTTAGCCCAAGTTCCTTTATTCCGAAACGGTTTTCATAATAAATTCCTGCCGAAAAATTTTGTATCGATGCAATTCCTGCTTGATTCGAACTTAGTGACCAGAAGTCGGTGGAAGTAACAGATGCATTTGCCATGCCTGCAGAACGTCCGCCGATTGGAGGGTTTTCTCCGCTGGCAACTGACAGCAAAGGTAATAATGCAAATATTATTAGAGAATAAAATTGTTTTTTCATATTTTAGTTCAGTTTAAGCCTACTAATATACTATGAAAATATAGGTATTGGCATAAAATTGTTCAATAATTTATAAAATAAATATATATCTTCCTGAAAAATAATAAACTAAGGTAAAAAATATAATACTGATAATCGATTGTTGTAATCTGTTACTTTTGTATAATGAAATTTGTATTTTCTTCGCTTTTTCGTCAATTTCTTTTTTGGATATTATTTTTTTCGGTTGTAAGAATAATATTTGTAATTGTACATTTTTCATTATTCAAAGATACCGATTCACAAATACTTTCCGCATTTTTCTATTATAATATTTGGCTTGATATTTCTGCAATATCATATATTTTGGCATTTCCGGTTTTGATTTTATTGTTTCAGATTTTTGTAAGAAAAAAATGGATAGATAATGTAGCGTTGATTTACAATTATGTAATGATAGCTGTTGTTTCATTGATTGCGGTGAGTGAAATTGGCGTTTTTGCTGAATGGAAAACAAAACTTACATACAAAGCAATTGCTTATCTGGCGCACCCATTTGAAATAATTAACTCTGCCGGAAACTCAAATTTCTTTTTTTTATTAATTGTGCTTATTGCCCTTATTGCCGGATCAGTTTTATTTTTTAAAAGATTTGTTCATGAAAAATTTTCGGATATTAGAATCAAATTTCATTTCAAAATTGCAATTGTCTTTCTGCTTCCTTTTTTTATTTTTCTAGGTTTACGAGGCGGAATTCGACAGATTCCTATCAATCAGAGTCAATCGTATTTTTCCTTAAACAACAATTTAAATCTTTTAAGTGTAAACCCTTTCTGGAATTTTTTCCAAAGCGTTTTTCAGAACTATGCTTCTTGGAGTCAAAATCCTTTTATTTTTTATAACCCTGATGAAGCTAAAGATACAGTAATAAAAATGCATAAAGTTTCTGCGGATACAACTGTTTCTATTTTTACTTCTAAAAAGCCCAATATTGTAATGGTAATACTTGAGGGTTGGTCGGCAGATCTTATAGAAGCTCTTGGAGCTAAACCCGGAATTACTCCTCGTTTTGATACATTGGTGAAAAAGGGATTGCTTTTTACAAATATATTTTCTCCCGGATCACGCTCCGAACAAGGAATGACATCGATATTCAGTGCTTTTCCCGCACAACCGCTTACTGCCATTGCCCACATGCCCGATAAATTTGTAAAACTTCCGTCGTTCCCTGCAATACTCAGTAAAAGCGGATATAATAGTTCTTTTTGCTTTGGCGGGCAGTTGATTTATGGCAATATGAAAAGCTATATTTACTTTAATAAATTCAATAAAATTATTGAAGGAGATGACTTTTCAAGCGATATTCCACGGGGAAAACTTGGTGTGCATGATGAATTTTTATACCCCAGAGTTTTAAGTGAAATCTGTAATGATAAGGAGCCTTTTTTTTATTCATTATTTACAATGAGTTCTCATTCACCTTATGACTGGCCTAATAAAAAGGAAATTCTCCGATATGGCGATCCTGAAAGAGATTATATCAACGCCGCATATTATGCCGATAGTTGCCTTGCTTCATTTCTGCTTTCATGCAGTAAACAAAAATGGTATGATAACACGATCTTTATTCTTGTTGCTGATCATGGTCATGGGTCATATATTTCGCGAAATGTTTACGATCCCGGCTATCAACATATTCCTCTTCTTTTATACGGCAATGCACTTAAGCCCGAATTTAAGGGTAAACAGGATTCTGCAATTGGTTCGCAGGTTGATATT
The DNA here is from genome assembly GCA_038214085.1 of Bacteroidales bacterium. Taxonomy (GTDB): domain Bacteria; phylum Bacteroidota; class Bacteroidia; order Bacteroidales; family CG2-30-32-10; genus JBBQSF01. The sequence continues at coordinate 18,292 of JBBQSF010000040.1, forward strand.
GCAGCAACTCTTCTCAAACAACTTGGGTATAACACTTCATCATTTCACTGGAGTAAAGATCTGTTGAATCCTTATGCGCCACATTATGCCTTTATTTCTTATGAAGTTGGCTTCACCTGGGTTTGTAAGGATGGCTATTTTGTGTACGATCACAACCTGAAAAAAGTGTTGGTAAATACTATTTCTGTTGATAAACAGGATTCAATAGTAAAAGCTGGTAAGTCATATTTGCAACAGCTATATCAGGAATACTGGGATTTCTAATCCGAATCAATCTTTTAAAAATTGCCATAAATGCAACGGTCATCCAGCATTGAGAGTGATAATTATAACATTGCGAAAACTACGAAATTATTTTTTATACAATTCAAGTTTTTCGAGTTGAATGTCAATTTTTTTGTATTCAGCTGGCACAGGCAATTGTGAATCCTTTTTATGAAGTATAAATATTAAATTTTTGTCATCGCAATTAAGGCTGATATGGGCATTTCGCATCATGTAAGCATGAAGAGTCCAGTCGTTATACATTTCTGATGGAATTGCAATGCTTGTATTTTTTGGAACTATCGCTTTTATTTTATCAATATCCTTTAACAACGCTTCGTCGCGGCTGTATCTTCCAAATTGAGCTACTGAAAAAATTACTGACCCAATGAGCAAGAGTGAAGAAATAATTTTTAAAAAAGTAAATGTTTTTTTCCCAATGACTGTATTTTTGAATGCACTGCAAATAATTGGATAAATAATGATTCCAAATGCAAATGCAAAAAATACCATTGCTGGTACAAGATAATAGCCATGTTGCTTTGGGCTTATAAGTAAGGGGAAACTGCCAGAAATACCTAAAACAATAAACATGTATATATAATTCCTGTTTTTTCTGTTTTCTCTAAAAAGACGTATGTTTTTTTTAAGCCTCAACGCGAAAAGCAAAATAGCAATACCAATCATAGGGAGAAGTTCGCCCAAAAGTCTGTATATAAGATAAAAATGACCTTCCGCTGTAATTTCGCGATCGCCATGGATGCTTTTAAAAACTTGTACGTTAAAATAATGTTTAAAAAAATCAGATGCAGATGGGTTTAGAAATATCAATGCAATAAGAAGTATTCCGGGAATCATTATTACAATTGAATTGAGTGCAATTTGTTTGGGTTTAATGTTGTACTTAAAAATTCCAATTAAAAAGGGAAAGGCGAGAGGAAGTAATCCTACCGGACCTTTGGTTAGAAATGCTGCACAGGTAAATATTCCTGCAAGAATACAAAATCGGATTGTTTTTTTTCCTTTAGAATTAACTGTATAAAATGAAAAAAGAAAAGATGAAAGTATGAATACTGAAAGCGTATTTTCTATCATGTTGTTTTTGAACGACCAGAAAACAACTGGTGTTGCGAAAAATAAAATTACGGGTATCCACCAAAATGTTCTTTTATCGGTTTTGGTAAATAATGTTATCCATATTTTAGCAATTAATAAAGCGTTAATTATTGCAGTGAGGATAGAATAAATTCGCTCTGCGAACATAGTATCTCCTGCAATTTTAAAAACAATAGACTGGATGTAAAAGGAAAGCGGAGGATGTTCGTAAAATACAGGATATATTACTGATGTATAATGCAAATGCCAAAAAGAGCCAAGACCTTCGGCCAGATTTCGTGAAATTGTTGAATACACTACTCCATCAAGGAACATTCCTTGAGCAAAAACAGCAGGCAGAAGGAGAAATGACAAGACAGCAACAGTAAAAATTATTGCAATTTTGTTCCATTTCTTAAGGCTATCCATTAGTTTACTTTATGGTTGAATTTAATTTCTGACAGTTCTTCGTTTGCTTTGATTATTTTAATTTTTAATTTTTCTTTGTATTCATGAACAGCAGCTGCCATATCGCTGTCGCCGGTTGCAAGAATCTGAGCTGCAAGAATTGCTGCATTGGCGGAGCAATCCAACGCTACAGTTGCTACTGGAATACCTGAAGGCATTTGTAGTATTGATAGTATAGAATCCCATCCATCAATTGAATTTGATGATTTAATAGGAACACCAATTACAGGACAAACAGTCATTGATGCAATTACTCCCGGAAGATGAGCAGCACCACCGGCTCCGGCAATAATAACCCTTACACCACGGTCGTATGCACCTTTTGCAAATTCAGCAACTTTTTCAGGAACACGATGAGCTGAAAGTGCATTTATTTCAAAGGGAATACGGAATTCATCTAATATTTTTGCAGCATCTTCCATGATAGGTAAATCTGAAGTGCTTCCCATAATAATACTTACTTTTGGTTCCATTGAATTCATAGTGATTTGGGTTAAATTATAAATGCAAAAATATTTTAATTTTTTGAATTCGACAATTCTATCGTAGAAATTAGTAATTTAGCAGATCATTATTATTTATTTTTTATGAACATTATTACTGTCAAAGATAAACAGTTTGCGCTTTCTATTGATGCCGCTAAAATTCATGAATCTGTTAAAGCTGTTGCTGAACGAATGAATAAAGACCTTGCTGGGAAAAACCCTTTGTTTGTTGTGGTTTTAAACGGTTCGTTTATGTTTGCTTCCGACCTTTTTAAATTGCTTACGATTCCTTGCGAAATATCATTTGTGAAACTTTCTTCTTATCAGGGAACACAGTCTACAGAGAATATTAAAACAATTCTGGGGCTTAACGATGACATCAAAGGTCGCACTATTGTTATTGTTGAAGATATTGTAGATACAGGCCATACCATAGAAGATATGGTTGCGGGTCTTAAAGAAAAACAACCTTCAGAATTGTATATTGCCACACTCTTGTTCAAACCAAATGCTTACAAAAAGTCACTTAAAATTGATTATATCGGAATTGAAATCCCGAATGATTTTATTGTAGGTTATGGACTTGATTATGATGGCTTCGGAAGAAATCTTGCAGATATTTATAAAATTGTTGAATAATAAATAATTGTTTATGAACATTGTTATATTTGGCCCTCCGGGATCAGGAAAAGGAACGCACAGTATTAAACTTGTCGAAAGATACAATTTGATGCATCTTTCAACGGGTGATATTTTTCGCAACCAGATTCAAAACCAGACAGATCTTGGAAAAAGAGCAAAAGCATATATGGAGCTTGGTCAGCTGGTGCCTGATGAATTGGTAATTGATATGCTCTTTTCTGAAATGCTTTTACATAAAAATGCAAAAGGATTTGTTTTTGATGGGTTCCCGCGCACCATTGTTCAGGCCGAAAAATTTGATGAAATGCTTCAGGAAAAAGGAATGCCCGTTAAATTGGTTATTTCGCTCGAAGTTACCGAAGAAGAATTGATAACACGGCTGGTAAAACGCGGAATCGAATCAGGAAGGGTTGATGATTCGGAAGAAGTTATTGTAAAAAGATTAGAAGTTTACAAAGAACAAACAAGCCCCTTGCTTGATTATTATTCTCGAAAAAATATTGTTAAGCATATTCATGGAATAGGCTCTGTGGAAGAAATTTTTAATGCTATCTGCCGCCAGATTGATGAATCGCTAAACTAAAACTTAAAAAATGGCTTCTTCTAATTTTGTTGATTATGTTAAGATTTGCTGCCGTTCCGGAAAGGGCGGAGCTGGGTCTTCACACCTGGCTCATTTTCGCTCGAAACCCCGTGGAGGCCCTGATGGTGGAGATGGCGGAAGAGGCGGTCACATTATCCTTAAAGGAAATAAACAACTCTGGACTCTACTTCATCTCAAATATACAAAACACGTAATTGCTGATGATGGCGTTAGCGGATCGGACAACCTCCGAACAGGTGCTTTTGGAAGTGATGTGATACTCGAAGTCCCTTTGGGTACTGTTGCCCGCGATTTTGAAACCGGTTTACAGGAATGTGAAATTGTGGAGGATGGTCAACAGTTTGTAATACTATCAGGCGGTCGCGGCGGTTTGGGCAACGACCATTTTAAATCTTCTACCAATCAAACTCCCCGTTATGCGCAACCGGGAGAACCGGGACTCGAAGAATGGAAAGTTCTTGAATTGAAAATACTTGCCGATGTTGGATTGGTTGGTTTTCCGAATGCAGGCAAATCTACTTTGCTTTCTGTTGTTTCTGCAGCAAAGCCGGAAATTGCCGATTATCCTTTCACTACTTTGGTTCCCAATTTGGGAATTGTTGCATATCGTGACAATAAATCTTTTGTAATGGCGGATATTCCTGGAATTATCGAAGGTGCGCACGAAGGAAAAGGTTTAGGCCTTCGCTTTCTAAGACATATCGAACGCAATTCAATTCTGCTGTTTATGGTTCCTGCCGACTCGAAAGATATTAAAAAAGAATTTAAGATTTTACTTAACGAATTAAAACAGTTTAATCCCGAATTGCTTCACAAAACCCGTATTCTCGCTATTACTAAAAGCGACTTACTCGATGATGAACTCGAAAAAGCTATAAAAAAAGAATTGCCACGAACCATTCCTTCTATTTTTATTTCTTCTATTACAGGAAAAGGAATTGTTGC
>JBBQSF010000041.1:0-22704 GCA_038214085.1 Bacteroidales bacterium
ATTTCAAAGAATAATTCAAATCCAATTATTAATAATTAAAAACATGAACATGAAAAATCGATTCCTAGCAATTGCTATTTGTTACCTGATGGTTACCAACTTATCCGCCCAAAACCTTGAACCAAAAAAGGATAAGACTACAAAAAAATATGGATATGTAAATAAGGCTGAAGAATGGATAGTTCCAGCAACTTATGATGATGCAGACAAATTCAAGGACGGCGTTGCAATAATTTATCTAAGTAAAAAAGAAGGTATGATTGGGGAAACAGGCACTGTGCTTATAGAACCAAAATTTGATAAAATTGAAAAATTCAAAAGCGGATCTGCAGTAGTAAAACTTAATAAGCAATATGGACTCATTGATAAAACAGGCAAAACGCTTTGTGAGCCTAAGTATGATGAAATTAATGATTTTTCAACAGACGGAATTGCAATTACTAAAACCGGAAAAAAACTGGGTCTCTTAAAAAATGACGGCACCATACTCGTAGAACCTACGTACGATTATATTGGAACTTTCTATAATGAAGTTGCAAGTATCAGCAATAATAAACAATGGGGTTTAATAAATAAAACAGGGAAAGCTCTTTTTGAACCCGAATTCTCAAAACAGCTATCTTTCAACAAAAACGGAACAGCTATTGCACAAAAAGGCAATGAAACAACTGGAGGAATTTCCGGAAAAATTGGTATTGTTAAAAATGATGGTTCTGTTGTTCACGAGTTTAATATAGAGCTAGCCTACACTGACAATCTCAACTTTTTTTTGATCCAAAACAATGCAAAATGGGTAATTTGCGATGCCGATGGAAAAATTATTTCAAAGGAATTTGACGAAATTGCTCCAATTTATCCTAAAGGCTATAACGACAAGGGAATTGTTATGGCAAAAGATGGTGCAAAATGGGGTTTTGTTGATGTAAACGGAACTACACTTATTCCTTTCAAATTTGATCAGCTTGGCGATGGTGGATTCGGACAAGATTTATGTGCTGTAAAAGTGGGCACAAAATGGGGATATATTGACAGAACTGGAAACTATTTTAAAGATCCAATATATGAAAGTGCTGAGCGTTTTCAAAATGTGCTGGGCGAAATTGTAACAACAGTTAAACTTGATGGTAAGGAATATACCCTTGATGCAAAAACAGGCGAAATCAAACTTAAACCAGGACCGGTAAATGATGTAGCAAACAATACCCAGACTACTACGAATTCTTCTTCGGGTACTACAACAACTTCCAATGGCACTTCAACTTCAACCACTGCCGCAAATTCTGACGATTGGATTAAAGGCACCTGGAAAGTAACGGAAGAAAAAATGGCTGGTCAAACTCAAACTGGCAATAATACCACAACTGTCAGCTTCGAATTTCAGGCAAGTGGAACTGGAACTTATGTTCAACGTTATGACGTTATGGCAAACAAAACGAGCGCAAGTACTATGGAATGGACATTAAACGGCAGCTCATTAAAAATTAGCAGCGTAAATTATACAGTTACTCCATCGTTAGATAAGAAATCAATGACGATGACTGGAATCATGGGAAGCTCATGGAAGCTGGTTAAATTATAATATTAAAGAAAAAAAAGAAGAGGCAAATCTTATCGATTTGCCTCTTTTTTTTAAACTACAATTTGCTAATTGGCGCTTAATAATTATTGTACAATTTGTCAGGAGCGCCGACCTTCGGGAGATTCAGGCGCAAACTTTTTTGTTTTTATTCCGCGCCATCTTGGACGAACAAACAAAAGACTATCCGAGATTTGAAATTGTGTTATTGTGATAGTAGGATCTTGTGATAATCAAGAAGCAACGTTTTTTGATTAACAGGCTTTGAGTGAGAACTGCGCATCATCTTGGAGAAGATTTATTGATTAATCATATCTATTTATACTGTTTTTTTTGTTAATGATTTTTCTATAACATTTTCTATATATTTATTCAATGATATGCCTTTTTCTTGTGCTTTTAAATATACCATTTTATGAATATTTGGGGTCAGTCTAATATTAAAACTACCCTTAAATGGCTTATCAGGGCTAACGTTTTTTTTAGTGCAATATTTTAAATAATCATCAACAGCTTCCTCAAAAACTTTTTTTAGTTTATGTGCATCATCTGATTCAAAAGTTATCAAGTCGTTAATGTGTTCTATCTTCCCCCAAAAAACCTCGTCGGTTGCTGAGAATTTAACCGTTCCAACATAACCTTTATAAACTAGAGTATCCATATTTTTTATTTTTTCATTTAATAAACTTATTTGCTTTTAATTTTCCTTCAACTTCATCTAAAACATATCTTTTTACTTCTTTTTGCGGATGAGGTTTATGAATCATTATTTTATCATTATTAAATTTTTCATTGTAAAAAGCGACAGCTGATCCCGATGTTCTTCCTCTGTTTTCTTCAACGTATCCAAAGCCCTTTAGCAATGTTACCAATTCATTATATGTAAAATTCTTTGGCTTTCTAAGGAGCTTTTCTATTAATTTTTCATGCCTGCCCATCCATTTTGATTTGATGCAAAGATACACAATATTTACTCAATATGCAACTATTATTCAGTTGCAAAATAATTTTTAAATTTTGTTATTATGGGGTTTAAATCTATGAAAATTAATTATTTCGACAAGGATTACATCCGCAAAGGAATCGGATAGAAATTCTTGCGAGTTGGCTTATTCCAGCTGATGCATTTTCACATTCCCTTCCAAATCAAAATTTCCACAACACCACACCCTATAAATTCTCCAAAATAAAATCCGTCATTTTCTTATACAAATGATAACGGGTTATTCCGCCTGCAATATTGTGGTTTTTGTTTGGATAGAAAAATGAATCAAACTGTTTGTTTGCAGTTACCAAGGCTTTTACAAGTTCCATGGAATTCTGGAAATGCACATTGTCGTCGGCAGTTCCGTGAACAAGCAGGAATTTCCCCTTCAATTTTTTTACAAAATTTATAGGCGAATTGTCGTCGTAGCCCGAAGCATTATCTTTGGGAAGTCCCATGAAACGCTCGGTGTAAATGTTGTCGTAATATCTCCAGTTGGTAACAGGAGCTACTGCAATTCCCATTTTAAAATAATCGGCGCCTTTGGTCATGCAAAGTGTTGACATGTATCCGCCAAAGCTCCAACCAAAAATTCCAATTCTGTTAGCATCTACATAAGGCAAGTTACTCAAATATTTTGCCGATTCAATTTGATCCGCAGTTTCAAGCTTGCCAAGTTGCAGGTAAGTGCATTTTTTAAATTCTTCGCCCCTTGCTCCTGTTCCACGGTTATCAACCGAAATAACAATGTATCCTTTTTGCGCCAGCATTTCGGCCCATGCAAAATCAAAATACCCCCAACTGTTTTCTACGGTCTGCACGCCAGGTCCACCATACACATACATGAATACAGGATATTTTTTTGAAGGATCAAAATTAGCAGGTTTTATAATCCAGGCATTCAATTCAACATTTTCGGAAGTGGTAAATTTGAAAAATTCTTTTTTCGTAAAACCGTAATCTTTCATTAATACCACCAGCGCTTCATTATCAACAAGCGTTTTGATAACTTTTCCGCTGGCTTTGTTTATTGTAACAACAAAAGGCGTGTTTGCATCGCTGTAATTATTAATAAAATATTTGTATCCCACACTGAAATCAGGTTCGTTGGTTCCTTTTAAAATTGAAATTTTTGTTTTGCCAGTCCCATCAAGCTTCACACTGTATAGTGCCCTATCCATAGGCGATTCCTCTGCCGAAACAAAATATACCAGTTTGTTTTTTTCATCGATTCCTTTTACTTCGGTAACATCCCATTTTCCTTTGGTAAGTTGCACTTCCGGCTTGCCTTCGAGACTCAGCAAATAAATATGGGAATAACCATCTTTTTCCGAAGTATAAATAAAACTTTTTTTATCGCTTGCGAAAAACAGGTTATCGGTAATGTCGACATAATATTTATTTTTTTCGGTATAAACGCTTTTCGTTTTTCCTGTAGCAGCATCGGCAATAAATATTTCGAGATTGTTTTGCAAACGGTTCATTTTAAAAACAGAAAGCTGCGTAGCATCTTCAGTCCATTTGATGCGCGGAACATACACATCGGTTTCGGTGCCCAAATCTACTTTTGTCGATTTTGCTGCTGTTACATCGTAAATATAAATATCAACCAATGAATTGTCTTCGCCTGCTTTTGGATATTTATATTTATAAACCGTAGGGTAAAGACTGTCGTATTTAATCATGTCGTATTCTTTCACTTTGCTCTCATCAAATCGATAATACGCAAGCTTTGCACCATCGGCCGACCAAAACCAAGCTTGAGTAAATCCGAATTCTTCTTCGTAAACCCAGTCGGTGGCGCCATTGATAATGTTGTTGTAAAGCCCGTCGGTGGTCACTTGTGTTTCTTTGTTTGTTGCAATATCTTTAATAAAAATATTATTATCGCGAACAAATCCTACTTTATTACCTTTGGGAGAAAAAGATGCGAGTCGCTGCTTTCCGCCATCAGAAAGCTTTGTAAGTTTTTTTGTTGTGATATCGTAAATATAATAATCCGAAACGCTCGAATGGCGGTATATCTGAACTGTAGCTGTTGCAATAAGTATTTTTGTTTCATCCGCACTAAATGCAAATTCATCAATAGAAATGCCTTCAGTTGCGCCTTCGGGAATGAGTTCACTTGTGCGTACAATAGTTCCAGTTTTAGTTCCGGTTTTGTATTCGTACTGGTTTATCATGATATCATTTTCGAGCTGGAAATAGTGTTCGCCATCCTTCATGTGTACAATATCTGATTTGGTTTCCGGGAAAAATTTATAGGTTTGCCAGATATCTTCAAGTGTTATTTGGGAAAGAACCTGAGCCGAAGCTGAAAATAAAAATCCTGCGATAAGCAGAATAGAAATAAAAAATCGTTTCATAGTTTATAATTTTGGAATTCCAAAAATATTAAAAATTTCCCAATCCGCCGGTCAGTATTCGTTGAAACCGCAAATTGGGAAATAAAAGAGGCAATTATACCCGAACAAAGATAATTCGGCTATCTGAAAAACAAAAAATTAATACATCAAATACTTTTTGCTCGAATTCTTCCAGCCGGCATCGCTCTTGTATTCACTAAAATAAATTACAAGATCAGCGTCGCTTTTATAATCGCAAAAATAAATGGTTACACCTGCATCACTTTTATAATTGGTAAAATACCACAAACCATCGTTGCCACTTGCGTCGCTGGAATAATCACATTTATAAACCACAAGGTCGGCATCGCTTTTATAACTGGCAACATACACTTTTACTTTTGCATCGCTTTTATAATCGCAGGAATATACTTTTTGAGCGCTGGCTGTAATTACAGAAACAAGCATAACCGCTAAGAACAAACTTACTTTTACTAGATTTTTCATAATTATTGGGTTTTGAATTATTATTATTTGAATTATTTTTTATTGAATGTTTCAAAATCAGAGTGCAATATAAGCAAAAATCAGACCGGAGTAAACCTATTTTTTTTAAATCAAAAAAAACTTTTTCCTTTTATTTTTAATCAGTCATCATTTATCAGCATCGACATAAAATCCGATTTGCTCTGTATGGATTTATCTTTGTTTACCTGAGATTTATTTTCCATTCGTTCTTTCAGTTTCTTAACCAGCACTTTTGAAAACCAACGGTGTTTAAGTACGGAGAACAGCCAGTTCATAAAGCACAAGCCGAAGCAAATTAACAAAGAAAAAAGAATTTCTTTTGTTAAGATCAAAACAAAAACGGTAACAATAGCGCTTTCTACCCAAATGCGGGTGAGCCTAACTTCATATATTATTTCTGTTTTATTGTCAAAATTATTTTCCACTTCCACATATCCGCCAACGGTTGATTTCATAATTTCATAAAACCAGCGGATGGTAAGGAATCTGTTGCGGAAATTCAAACGATTTCCTTTGCGTGAAAAATAATCAGTTCTTATGTCCATTAATATTTCCTGAGCAATATCAAGAATTTGATCCACATTAATGGCATTCGCTTTTAAATCGACTGGTCGTGAAAATTTGATATCGAAAGGGAACATTAAAAATTATTTTATAAATGGAAAAACAAAAAATAATCCTTGAAAATTGTATAGTGCTATGTATTTCAAATTATTTCAATATGATAGAAGCTACAACAAGATACTACAGAATTCATTAATTTGGCAATTACCTTTTATTCATAATACGGATAATCCTTATCGAAATAATTGATTTGTACAATTAGATGATACACTCCTTTGCCTCCCATAAATGTAAATTCCACTTTAATTTTCATGCCTTTATAATTTTTCCATCGCGCCTCAATAACGTCATATCCCCAATGGTGTTTCACATATGGGTCCACAAATGTGGTGTCGCCAATTATAGTGGTATCAGGAATTCCATATAATAATGTGTAGTCTTTAATTATTTGTTCGGTGGCCGACAAACATTTTTTAAAGTTTGCATCATTGAGTTCATCAATGTACTTGTGGAAAAATATCCAGGTCAGCGTGTCACCCTGAAACCGGTATCCCCACGAATCATCGAGGCCATATAATGTAACCGGTGTTTCAAGAGTAGTTGTATTTTCATATACCGAAATTTTGCAGTCAGTACAAATCTTTTTTACATCTTCCAACTTCATTCCAATAACAATATTCGATTGAGAATAGGTTGCAATGGAGTTTGTAATGAATAATAATATCAAGAAGTTTTTCATGTTGAAAGAAGTTTATTAAAGATTGAAATATCGTGTTAATTCTTTATGCAATACTATTCATTATTTCTCAATTTGGAAAACGATTCATCGAAAATAATTTCTACCTCAACCTTAAAATTAATAGGTGAGAATATATTAAAGAATGCATTCTGATTGCAATTTTAAGTTTATTGCTTGACAATTCGCTTTACAATTGCAGAAGTATTTGAAGCAAATCGCACTATATAAACTCCGGCAGGTAAAAAAGAAACATCAAAGTTTCCCTTTTGCTCAACACAGAGCGAATGAATTACCTGCCCTAATGAATTTACAATATCGAAATATTGCTTACCCTCAGCACTTGTTTCTATGGTAAATTCGTTTTGAACCACACTTGGGAATATTAAAAATTCCATAGGTTGATGAATCAGATCAACTCCGGAACTGCTGATTTCAACCGTATTGGAAAAGGATTGAATATAAGTTGTAGCATTATCCTTTACTAAAGATGATGTGCAGGAATTTGGAATTGAATAACCAATTCTGTAATAATATTTCGGATAACCTGTTGCAAAATCAACCATTGTGGTAATGCCCGAACCTGATGGCAATACATTGTTGTATACAGGCACAAGTAGGTTGGGGCTGAAGCCTCTATATATTGTGTAGTGGTCTGCATACTGTCCAATGCCCGTCATATAATCAGTCCATATCAAATTGTAGCCGCCACCTGAAGTATTCGCACTGACCGTGAGCTGCATAGTACGATAAAAATTGCTTAAAGCAGATTCATTTAAACAAGTATCAATTATTGATATTTTATATTTGTACGAAAAAGCCTGAGGATCGGCTATCGTATCAAGAAACTGACTTATTGCATTAAAAGCAATTGTTGCAATTGGAATATAATTGCCTGAGGAGCCGGACTCCCTATATAAACGGTAGGCGGCAATTCCTTCATTCACCGACTTTTCCCAGATCACTAAATTATGTTTACTCAATGTGTCAAATGTTACCATACATAATTCCTGATTGGCATACGGGGAAATCAAAACAACATGAACCGTATCTGAACTGTTAACACACCCATTTCCATCGGAAACTGTTACACAAAAGTCGCCGGTAGCACTCACAATTATTGAATCAGTTGATGCGCCGTTATTCCAGTTATATGAACTAAAATGACCTGGGCAAAGTGAAGCCGAAGTTCCGCTACATAATGAGATATCATTGCCAATGTTTACAATTGGCAAAGGATTTACTGTTAATTGAACAATACTGCTCGTATCGGCGCCTCCCTGATTTGTTACTATACAGAAATAACTACCGGCTTGAACAATATTCGTATTCGTAAAGGATAGAATACTATTGTTTTCGCCGTTAAGAATACTATGATTGAAATACCACTGATAATATATGGGAATACTTCCTAAAGCCGCAACCGAAAATGTACTTGGCTGTCCTTCACAAACTTCTTGGGGCAAAGGATCCGTTGTAACCTCTGCAGGAATATACCCTCCAAAATACCTGAGAATAATAAAAACACTATTTGCAATTGGGCTATTTCTTGTGGAGCCTGCGACCACAATTTTTCCATCATTCTGTATAGCAAGGCAATTACTGTGTTCATTGTTGCTACCTATTGCAGTTATAACCTTGCCATTGGTGCCGAAAGAAATATCCGGACTTCCGTCCATATGATACCGGCCAACGGCAATATCAAAATCAGAACCGTTATCAGAACTTGATGTAATTACAATTTCACTATTACTATATATTTTAACCTTAGCAAAATCGCCCATTACTATTGATGTGCTTAAAATACCGTTATTTCCAAAAAGCGGGTCAATTGAGCCGTCAGTATTAAAGCGAATAATTGTTGCATAATCTGCCGAGGAAATATGACAGCGGCCTGCTAAAAGTATTTTTCCGTCGTTTTGAAGTACAACAGATGTTCCAATTCCCGGATATAGCGCACTAAGTCCGTTTGTCCCAAATGACATATCAAGATTACCTGAAGAATCAAATCTTACAAGGCAAAATTGATATATATAATTAGTACCGTTGAACAATTGCGAACAGCCTCCTGCAACAATTTTTCCATCTGGTTGGATCAGCAAAGTTTGAGCAAAAGATTCCCCATCCCCCAATGTATTTACTACAATTCCATTTATTCCAAATGTAGAATCAATTATGCCCTGATTTGTTAATCGAACCAAAGCCAAATTACTGATTAATCCATTAAAGGAACTGCCTGCCAATACGATTTTTCCATCCGCTTGCAGGGCAACCGAATAGCAAGTAGCGTCATTATTTCCAATTGGAATTACTGTTTTACCCATAATGCCAAAAGTTGTATCCGGCATTCCATTACTATTAAAGCGGATCCCAATAAAAACACTATTTACCCCAGTTCCAGAACTTCCACCAACAATAATTTTTCCATCGTTTTGAATCGCTAGTGAAAATGAATTTGCATTAGTATAAATTACTTTGCCTTCATTACCAAATGAACTATCGGGTATACCATTTGTTTTAAATCGTGTTAATAGAATATCCGAACCGGACAAGCCGCAAACCACAATTTTACCATCGTTTTGAACCTCCACCGATGTAGCAAAATTTTCGTTAATTCCGTTATTAATCATTACTATTCCGGTTCCGCCGAATGAGGAATCAAGTGTCCCAGGGAGTTGTGCGAATGAATAAAAACCAAAAAAGCAACTGATGATTATGGCAATTGCAGAAGTGCTAAAACTTTTGTTTTTAAATAGGTTTTTTATCATATTTTTAAAATTATACTAAGTAATTTGACTAGTAACTTTTTCCGATACTATCTTTCTCACCAGCCTGAATTAGAAAATAAAATTATTTACAACATTTAAAATTCTTTAATTAATTTTTTCTGCACTGTCCATTCAAAATCCTGTTCGCCCGGATTCCTGCCCGACCTTTTGAGAATATAATTGGAACTTGTTTTCAATTTTTCTATAAATTGGGTGTTATCTTTTCTTTTTTCACATTTCAAATGTAGGAATATTTTGAACTTGGTCGCCATTTTTTTGCATCCTCATTTTTATTCAGAGGTATTGCAATTTGCAGAAAAAAAGAGCACTTATTGGGTTTTAAGCACTTGGGGAACGAACGTGAACAATTCATGTTAACATGTACCATTTGGGGCGTCAAATCGAATATGCATTGCAAAATTAACTTTTTTTTTACTTTTACAGCATAGTTCAAACGAGTTGGAGTGGTTAAAATCAAAGGGATGACTCGCTCTGCGGAACTCGAGATCCCGAAGGGATGGCATCAAAACAATCAGGTCGGCGTTGCTTTGCAACTGCCACTTTTTTAATTTCCAGGAGCTTTCAAACGAGTTTTGACTTTTTACTATCCGGGATGACTCGCTCCGCTTTGCGGAACTCGTGATCCCGAAGGGGTGGCTTCAAAACAATCAGGTCGGCGTTGCTTTGCAACGACCACTTTTTTATTTTCAGGAGCTTTCAAACGAGTTTGACGCTCCTTAAAATAAAAAAGTCCCGCTATTGCGGGACCTGATTGTTTTGGCGGAGAAAGGGGGATTCGAACCCCCGGTACCGTTTCCAGTACGGCAGTTTAGCAAACTGCTAGTTTCAGCCACTCACTCACCTCTCCAATTCATTATTAAAAGAACATTTCGTCAGTTTAGTTCCGTACTTACGGAACTAGTTTCAGCCCTATTTAACATTAAGCGGGCACTTACCTCTTCTGTTGCGGCATAAATTCTCAGCGCATGCAAAGATATAAAATCAAATTCATTTTCAAATATTTTTTTTCAATTCTCACTTGAAATTTTTTACATTTCAAAATACATAAGCGAAACTGTTTCTTATAAATTAAATAAACACTTATATTTGCTTAATTATAAAAAATATTCCCAAGTGTTCAAAAACAAATCTCTTGCGTATAAGTTCAGTGCTGCGATTCTTTCAGTGGTATTGGTGATTTTTTTTCTGATCCTTTTCTACAATTATTCCATTTCCAGAAAACTGATACTGAAAAATGTTCAGGAAAACACCAAGAACCTTACTTCCTCTGCTATAAATAAAAGTGAAGGCTTCTTTAAAGTAATTGAAAAAATTACCGAAAATGTAAGTTACCTCATTCGCGATACCGACAAAACAGATCAGGAATTAAAATCCATTTTATTGAATGTTGTGAAAAACAACAACGAAATTTATGGCAGTTGCATGGCATATGCACCCCATAAATTCAAACCCGAAATTGAGTATTTCGCGCCTTATTTCTACAAAAAAGGTGTTGATCTTTTATATGAGAATCTGGCAAATGGCGATTATTTTTATCCGAACTGGGATTGGTACAAAAATCCTGTTGCACAGGGAAAATCATCATGGAGCGAGCCTTATTACGACAAGGGTGGTGGGAATAAATTAATGACCACCTATTCTGTTCCGGTTTATAAACAAGATACAAAATCGGATAGTATCATAGGAATTCTCACTGCCGACGTGTCCCTTAGCTGGTTAGAGGAAGTGGTTTCGCAGATAAAGATTTTTGAAACCGGATTTGCTTTTCTGATATCGCAGAAAGGCACCATTATTACCCACCCTGATACCAGCTACGTGATGAAGGAAAGCATTTTTTCGCTTGCAGAAAAACTTCAGGATAAGGATCTGAAAAAAATCGGAGAAGAAATGATTGCCGGACATGAAGACTTTGTTCGTGTTAATTCAGGATTTCATAAAAGTAAAAGTTGGATTTATTACACGCATTTAAAAAACAACGATTGGTCGCTTGGTTTTGTTTTTCCTGAGAATGAGCTTTATGCTGATTTATACAAGCTGAATAACACTCTTGTAATTATTGCTGTTTCAGGAATGTTGCTGCTGTTGATTCTTATTATTATTGTATCAAAGCGTATAACCCGCCCGCTTCATAGCCTTGCAATTGTTGCCGAAGAACTGGGTACAGGAAATTTAAATGTCAATATTCCTATGCGGAAATCGAACGATGAGGTGGGACAATTGAATAAGTCGTTTATTCATATGCAATCGGCGCTTAAAGAATATATCAAAAACCTGAAGCAGACCACCTCAGCAAAAGAAAAAATTGAAAGCGAGCTTAAAATAGCCAGAGATATTCAAATGGGGATGATCCCTAGAAATTTTCCAGCTTTTCCCGACAGAAAAGAACTTGAAATTTTCGGATTTATTGAACCGGCAAAAGAAGTGGGTGGCGATTTGTACGATTTCTTCTTCATCGACCACGAGCGGCTGTGTTTTGCAATTGGCGATGTTGCAGGCAAAGGAACTCCGGCTGCTTTATTTATGGCAATTACTATGACCATATTGCGCGCAGAAACCCAGGTTTCAGGATTAGAAGTGAGCAAAGCCATTGAATTAATGAACAATTACCTGTGTAAGAAAAATGAGAGCAACTTGTTTGTTACACTTTTTATGGGAGTGATGAATACAGCCACAGGCGAAATTGAATATGTGAATGCAGGGCACAACTATCCTTTTGTTA
Organism: Bacteroidales bacterium; assembly: GCA_038214085.1. GTDB lineage: Bacteria > Bacteroidota > Bacteroidia > Bacteroidales > CG2-30-32-10 > JBBQSF01. Next base: position 12,243 of record JBBQSF010000041.1, read on the forward strand.
TTAGAAATGATGGCAGCATCACCGAATTGAATAAAACACACTGCATTCCGCTTGGAATCAGTGTAAATTCATGCCGTAACCCTGAAAAAATAACACTAGGCAAGGGCGATACAATATTTATGTACACCGATGGCATTAGTGAAGCGTTCAATACCGAAGATCAGCAGTATTCCATAAAACGCATTTCGGAAACACTAAATAATGCCGGCAACAATAATCCGAAAAACATTGTAAACATTGTGGTGAATGATGTGGTGAATTTTTCTAAAGGAAGAGATCAGTCGGACGATATGACAATTTTGGCAATTAAATTCAAAGGGAATGCGGAGGCTGAATTAAAGCAGGAAAAGTTTCATCTGAAAATTAAAAATTCGCCCGAATGCCTTGCTTCTGTTTCAGCAGAAATTACTAATATTAGCCAAATATGGGAAATGCCTCCCGCTGTAATCAACAAATTAAATCTTGTTACTGAAGAATTGGTTTTAAATATTATCTCATACGGATTCACTGACCAGCTTCTGCACGAAATCGTATTGGATTTTTCGATAAAAACAAATTCCATTCAACTCACAATTATTGACGATGGTAAAGAATTTGATCCCATTGCGAAAGACAAAGCAGATACCAGTTCAGAAATAAATACCCGTAAAGTTGGAGGACTCGGAATTCATCTCGTGAAAAACCTCACCAATTCATTTACATATAAAAGACAAGAATCGAATAATATTACAACTATTGTAATTCATTATTAAATATTATTTCAATTATGAATATATCAACAGAAACAACAGCAAACACATTACTATTTCATGTAGAAGGCAGACTGGACGCCATAACATCTTCTGAATTTGAGAAACAGGTTATTCCGCTCACTAGGGAACTTGGCAAAAATGTGTTGATGGATTTTGCTAAACTTGACTACATTTCAAGTGCAGGGTTGCGATCATTACTTGTGTTGGCAAAAGAACTGAAAGAAAAGAATTTTACTTTGGTGCTTTGCGCCTTGAATGAATCCATTCTTGAAGTTTTTCATATAAGTGGCTTTGATACCATAATGAACATTTGCACCACAATGGATGGAGGATTAAAACAAACAGATTTCTGATTTGATCTTAATCGGGATTTATTATTTTAATTATAATCCTTCATTATTTCAACTAGCAGGTCCTTTGCAAGTTCCGATTCTAAAGAAATTCGTGCAGGGTCAACCACAACATTATTGAGATACTGCAATTTTATATAATCACCATTGTCAAATTCAGGAACAATTCCGCTGAGCATAAACCCAAGTTTGTTTAATTTTGCTGTCAGCAATGCCGAACATGGCTCCGAAATTGGCATTTCGAGATAAATGGTTTCGATTTTTTTAAAACAAAATTCCCTGAGTTGATGGCGCACAAGGTCATAAGCATCGGCTCCAATGCTTTTTAAAGTAATAGCTGCAATATTCAAATCCGACTTAACACTTGTATGGATTGAAGAATTCTCAACAGCATATGAATATTCCAAATCATCGGATATCATGATCAATTCTCTATCGAGGTTCAGATTGTCGTATACTTTTTTCAAAATGGGAAAAAACTTTTCAAATAAATAAACTTTTCGATGCGGTTCCTGATTGGTTTTTAAATAGTACAACACCACAGCCTGCCTTTGTTCCGGCAATTTTTCGTCGTTTATTTTTTTAAATGTAACCTTTTCAATAACAAAAGCCAGCATGATTCCTGTTTCCTTTGCTCCAAGTGTGATATTTCCCTGCTGGGTAAAAGGATGAATTGTGACCGCCTCACTATACAAGCCATACATGCTTTTTTGGCTGGCATAGTCTCGTAAAAACACTTTCATTTCTTTAAAAAGATTATGTCCCCGATACCTCGGATCTACCATTGCAGCGCCTGAATCAGCAACTTTTGCTCCGGGTTCTTCAAAAAGAAGGCTGAGATTTCCAACAATTTCATTTTCATTGTTCACACAAACTGCGGAAACCAGTATATTTCTTTCAATCAATTCGCGTATTTGCTCCGGAAAATAGAAAACTGAAATATAAGTATAACCGTAAACCTTAAATGCAAGGCGCGCCAGCATTTCAGCATCGTCCACTTCCAACAGCCTGATTGATGGCTTATCCGTTGCAGTAGTTTCCTTCTTTTCTTCGAACTGGTCTTTTTCTTCTTGCGTTAATAGATCTGAAATACTTTCAACTGGCAAACGCTTAACAAGTTCAAGTTTTTTACCCTCTCTACCCAAGTTGATAAACCGAAATTCATCGGCAAGATTTTTCATCAGTAAAATTCCAATTGATGAATTGATTTGTGATTCCAACTTTTTAAAATCAAGAGGAATGCCTTTATCTTCAACTGAAATTATAAATTCTCCCGGTTTATAAATTACTTTAATGTCAATGGTTCCAAAATTTTCTTTTCCAAAGGAATTTTCGATTGTATTAAGAATTGCTTCTTCGGTGATGAGTTCTATTTTCTGAAGTTCATTTTTTGTAAATCCGAAAAGCCCGGCGTAGTAGAGCACAAAACTCTGTGCCTGCGGTATAAAAAGCTCATCGGAGTGAATGGTAAGCTTCGCAATAAAATCGTTTTGAAGTATTTTTTTATTAATCATATCTTTCTTCTATTACTCTTTTTATTTTTCCAGTTCTTGGGTTTCGTGGAATACCATTCGGATCAAAAACAATAACCCTTGGTCGTGCAATACTATTTGCACTTAGAAATGCCGCAAGTGTGGTTTTTAGCGTTAAGAGCACTTCAATAAGTTGTTCCGCCAGTAATGCTTTTTCATTTTCATTCAGTTCGGACAATGCTTCAACATGAATTTCTAAAAGATCAAGCGGTCCGACAAATTTTCCATACATGGTGAAGTTTTGCGATAATCCTTTTATATGGCTTATTGCAGTAGAAACGCCATCAACAGTTATGTTATCTCCTCCAATAATAAGCACTTCATCCGACCGGCCAAGCAATTCAAACAAGCGAACTTTTCTTCCGCAAGCGCATGGCTTGTTTATCCATCTTCCTCTATCACCCACATCATAACGAATAACCGGCATTAACTTCCTGTTAATATTGGTAAGTATTATATTTCCTGCTTCACCATCAAGCACCGGTTCATAAGTCTCGGGGTTTAAAATTTCAACAAAATGCACATCTTCATGCACATGATGAATGCCTCCTGTACAATGTTCGCACTGGTAACCCACCACTCCGGTATCGTTAATAGCATAACTTGCCGATCCGATAACTTCACATTTAAGAACCGACTTCAGATATTCCTCCGCAGCCTGTGGCAAATGCTCACCGCCATAAGAAAGTTTCGGAATGCTGAAATCTTTGATGTTGTTTTTCTCAACATATTGCGCAATTCCGATAAGAATAGATGGAAGTGAAACGGCACCGTCCACTTTAAAAGCACGCAGATAGGTCATAATATTTTCAATTCCGATATGTCCGCCAACAGGTAAAATATGACAACCGATTTCTTCCAATGCCATATTCACGCTAATAAATGAAGCCCACATATTTCCTGCAAAAAAAAGATTGGCTACTACATCCCCTTTCTGGAATGTTTTTAATCTGAGTCCTTTCGCAATTCGTGAAGCATTGAAACGCGTTTCTTCCATTGTGCGGTAAACAAATTTCGGATTCCCTGTAGTACCTCCACTGCCAAAAGAAATAGAATTTTGCAATGGCCCTGTTAATATTTCATTTCCTCCGGAAGAAAGACACTTTTTGAATTCATCCTGGGTAAGAATTGGAATCTTCATCAACTCAGATAATGATGAAAGCTTGGTTACGGGAATTCTATCCACATAAAAAGCAGCATGTTCTTTTGAATAATGCAATAAATTATTTAATCGTGCCAATGTAACAGCATCGCGATATTCATCGGACTTATAATCGAAAGGTTCTGTGAATTTCATGTCGTGACCAATGGAAACCCAGCGCACATATTCAGCAATTCCACGTGTTCCGTCGTGGGGTGTTCCGTGTTTTCGTCTGGACATGAATCCGAGTTCGGTAATTCTATCAGCACCCATCTGGGTGAGCCTTTCAGAAAGATTGAACAACGTTGCTTCGTCAGCTAAAATACCTACAGATTGAATATATTTACCGTAACCGGAAAGCGCTTCAAAAACCTGATCGTAATTTTCAATGGCAATGATATAAGCAGTCCGGTGCTGGCAGGAAATATTAAATTGGGGATTTTTTTCAAGAATAATGGTCCAGCTTTGATCATCTATTGCAGGAATTATCAGTTCCGAGTTTCCTAAAGCCTGCTCTACACGCGCCAATTCTCTGGTTCGTGTGATTTCGAGTTTTTCATCCACATTTATTTCCGGAAAAGGGTATTCCAGAGCAAGTTTTACAAATGATTTCTTTAATTCAGCGGCGAATTTCTCGGCATTATGCAATCCTTTTATAAAAACCGAATGCGGAGACGAACAAGCCGACTGTTCCCACATAGTAAAATCTTTTGCAACAGCATGACATACATCGCTTGTATTTTGCTTGGCCATCTCTTCAGGATCAATGATGACACATGAATATTTAGGGCCGAATTCCACATCTTTTGTAAAAAGTCCACGGCCGTTTCTGTAGGCCTCAACAGTTTCTTTTCCACCATAAACTATTACCACATCCGATTCCTGTTTTATAATAGTTTCTATTTCGAGTTGCCCTCCACGGAAAGGAACAAGCGAAAAATAAGGATAAACAATGCCTTCAGGATCGCATTCCAAAATAAGTTTCGCAAATAGCAATGGAAATACAGGGTCGAATGACGACATTTTTAAAATATTTACATTCTTGGTAATAATTCCCTGGATCAGCGTATCCACAGCACCTACAAAAACATTTCCAGCTGAAACATGTGCAAGAATTCCCTGTGGCACAGCTTTTATGTAACCTTGAAAATGATTGTTGTACGTGAAATCCTCAATATATGCAGGATCATCGAGATCAATGGCAAGACGTTTCATAATGCTATCGAACCTGACATTCTCACAAACGGCTTCAATACCCGCAACCACCATTTGAGGAGAAAAATGAATTAAGTCGGGCATGATATTTAGCACTTCCTTTCGGATGGGATGTTCGGGATCAGAGAGTTTTTGCCCTACACGGTCGAGCACTTCAGCAATTTTCAGAATAGGTAAAGCTGCAGCATTATCCGTTTTAGATTTTGCCAAATCAATAATATTCCTGATTATTTCAGGAGTGATTTCGGGCGATTCAATGAATTCGCCAAATTTATACCAAGTAACCATTGTATTATTTCTTTAAATTTTTATTAATTGAGATGCTGAAATGGCGCAACCGGCATGTTTCTGAACGCCTGCGCGGCCTTTAAGAACGATGTATTCTCCCTTGAGTCCACATTCGCAGTTGGTGCCAATCATTCCCATGTCGGTACTGAGTACTGAAATTGCCGGAGCCGAACGGATATAACTTGTCTGGAGTTTTAATAGTCCTGTTTCTCCTTGTGGCAATATTTTTAATGTTCCAGCATCAACAGCGCACACATTGGCGTATATAGGTACATGAAAGTTTCTGTGCGAACAGCTCATATATGGAACGCCATGTTCCACCATTCCGTAAAAATCGCGGATTCGCTGCGGATGTATGCCCAACACTTTATTTACTATTTCGGCATACTGCTCAAAAGTAACCGTTTCGCCCGTATGAGATTTCCATCCGCCACCAGTAAGTAAAAGACTTTCAGCAGGAAACTGAAGATGAATTCCTCGTTTCAGCATTTCTTTAAAAGTAACATAACTGAATGCTAAAAAGCCAACAGCTCTCAAAGGCAAGCCTGTTTTTGAAAACCGCTCAATTGTTTCAATCGATTTTTCCAAATCAAATTCCGGTTCTCCTTCGGGAGTTCCCTGAAGTGCAAAATATTTTTCCTGCGAAGGTGCAAATGTGGTGTACATCTGAAACGTGTATGCTGCACCGCGAGCTCCTGCAATTGCCGGGTCGTAAGAAAAAACAATATAGTTTACTGGATTTTCAGAAGCCAATCCTAGTGATTTGATAATTGACTGCCGCATGAATGTTTGCCGGTTTATTGAAATCTCATCTAGATTTATCTGGCTTTTCTGCCCCTGCGTTCCAGACGAAGTAAGGGTTAGCGTAATTTCACTTTCAGGAAGCGAAAGCATTTTCCTTTTTTTGAAAGCCGTAACAAAAATGTGCGGAATTTTAGAAATATCTTCAAACGAATTCAGGTTTGCCGTTTCAAATCCATATTGCTGGCAAATTCCACGAAAAACGTCAGAATGTTCATAATGAAATTCCATCATTTCTTTCATCGAATTAAAGAGCAATTGCCGGTTTTCCTCTGTTGCACTGAAAGCATCGCCAATGTTTAGCAGTTTATTGGTATATATTTCGCTCATAAAATTTATTATTTAATTCGTTTATCTTCAAGTTTCTTTACTTTTCCTGTTATAGGGCTTCGTGGAAGTGAGCCAAGGTCAACGGCCACAATTTCGAAATTGCTGATATATTCTTTTTCAACACCTATTCTGAATTCTGGAACTTTTTCAAAGAGTTTTTCTTTCAACGCTTCGATTTGTTGTGCCGAAGGATGTGTAGGAGTTTCAATTACCACCTTAATCAGAAGTTTGTTTGCCAAATCTTCAAGAACAAGCTGATAATTCAGACTGAACAAATCAGAAAACAGTGCAATAACTTCTTCAAAAACATCCAACGAAATAAATCCACCCCCGATTTTAAAATCCTGCCCTGCCCTTCCTGCTAGTTTCAGCAAAGGATTTTTGTCACCACAAGTACAGGTTTCTCCAGTCCAAAAAGCTGCATCGCCAACCTGATAGCGAATTATGGGTGTAGAAATCCGGCTCAAGTTTGTTACAACAATTTCGCCTGGTTCGTTTACGCCTGCCCTTTCTCCGGTTTCAAAATTTATAATTTCAATAAACTGAAATGAAGTGGGAACATGATACACACCCGGCGAGCAAGAATTGCACTGGTATCCCATAATTCCAGCATCAGCGCTTGTATATGCACCTGATTTTATCAATGGAACATTTAACGCTTTTTTAATATGATTTTCTGCCTGTGTGCTTAAATGTTCTCCTGCATATTGGATCATTCGAAGTTTTTTAAATTCGAAGCCATCACGTAGTGCCATATCGGCAAGAAAAACAAAAAGTGTAGGCAAAGAAACCATTATAGTTGGCTCAAATTCAAGACAAAGTTTTACAATTTCCTCGGGTGGAATATTTGCAGAAATTGGCAAATGTACAGCTCCGAGTTTTTTAACACATTCGTGCAAACCAAGAAACGACGGCCAAAAATGACCTGCAATAAAAAGATTCGCAACTCTGTCGTGAGGTTCTATGCCAAGAATACGCATTGCATCGGATTGCATTTCTACAAAATCGTCCCATTCATTATGGGAATATGTTGTGTAACGTGCCACACCTGATGAACCACCGGTGGAAATGATGATCATATCGTCAACAGCTTTTGTAAGCATAGCTTTGGAACGAGGAAACGAATTTGCATAAATTTCGTCGCGCGTTAACACAGGAATATTTTGCCAATCCTTCAAGTTAGAAGGCAGAGATAATCCTTTATATTTTTCATTATAAAAAATGGATTTATACGATTCATGAAAAATTTTCAAACCTTTTTCTATCTGATGATCAATTGTAATATGTTCCATTGTAGTTTTTATTAAACAATAAATTTATGTTTTACATTTCCTTCCATTTTGCCAATATCATCAAGCGATACAGTGATCAACTCCTGCCCCAGTGAACTGGAAATATTTGTATATTTTGCAGAAAATTCAAGACTTTGTTTTTTAAGAAAATCAATAAGCAATTCAGAATATTCCTTTCGTAATTTTTCATTTGCGAAATCGTTTGCGAAAACTGTAAAATGGTACAAAACTACTCCATCCTCTTCAATCAACTTTACTTGAAACAATCCAGCATATCCGTAAGTTGCATTTAATGAAAGTAAAAACTGATGAATGGTTTTAACATTGAGATTGGTTCCATAAAAAATAATGGAATCGGATGCCCGGCCGAAAACAAAAATCATTTTTTCGGGAAGCAACATTAAAATATCCAGTGGAATTTCCGGATAACCAAGCAAATCGTTTTTCAGAAGTATGCCGCCTTCATCGCCTGTATTATAGCGAACCAAAGGCACCAACTGATCTTTAGTTACTACAATTTGCCCGTCAATAATTTCAACAAAAGGTCCTTCGGCCAACTGAAGAATCATTGGTGTGTCAGATGTGTTAAAGATTTTTTTCGATAATGGTTTGTTTCTGTTTATAAACTTCCGAAGTGCAATTGTAGGCTTTGTTTCAACTCCAAGATCGCCTGTATCGGCAGAACCATATCCAGTCCATACTACATAAGATTCATCCGCATCAAATGCGAATTTTTCAGCGATATTTTCTCTGAAATCTTCGGAATAGTATTCTCCCACTACAGGAAAATAATTTGAATGAGCAGGAATATCAATACCTTTTCGCTTCAAAAGTGCATAAATAATATTTATACTCGATGGATTCGTGATCCAAAGGGTTTGTTCAAATTCTTCATGAAACCTGGAATAAATTTCAACGGCTTCGCTCAGGTTTAAACCCGGAGTAGCAATAGTAACAGGGAGTTTTCCTTGAGAAGCCAAAACCCGAAGTGCTGAACTTATCGTCATTCCTCCTATCCAGGTTCCCAATGCCATGCAGCAAAGAATGAGCGTTCTTTTTTTATCGATACCGTAATTCTGCGAAAGCATTTTCTCAAGCGAAAAAATATAGTCCTGCTCATCTTCGGGGCGCTTTGGCCAAAACACCGAACCACTTTTGCTGAACCCTGAACTGGAACCTATTAAATGGCAATTGCCAATGCTTCCATTCCAGCACAATTCTTTTATCGGATATTCGAGCAGGTAATTTTTTTTAGTAAGTAAAGGGAGTTCATTAAAAGGAATGTCAAGGCTTTTGCATTCTTTACCCATAAAATCGCGATAAGCCGGAACTTTTAGAAATACATCTTTGTAAAAATGTTCAGGGTTTAAATTGTTTTTCGCCATATTTTATAAAAAATAATTTATAACTACGTTTTGATTTACTTGTCGTTCATGCCTTTAATGCTCCACATCCATATTCCAGTGAGCAACAAAGCAACACTGCAGAATATAAGAATATCCGATGGTTTTACCATATTTGTAATCAATCCCATGATACCGTATGCAATGGGTTGCGACGAAACAGAAGCCGAAGTAACCAAACCAAAGACCTTACCCCTGATTTCATTTGGAACGATTCTTTGGAAAAGAGCCATGAGTGCAATGTTGGACAAATTAAGTGCAATACCTACAATAAACAACATTACAATAAAAAAGTAAAAATTCTCAACAAAACCCATTGCCATAAAAGCCAAGCCAATAAAGAGCAGATTACTTACAATGATGTACGAAATTTTTATTTTCAGATTCTTTCCACTCATCAGTAAAGCGCCACCAAACATACCTAGGGTAAATCCCGACATCATAATTCCCAATCCTGAAGAACCTTTATTAAAAACGCCTTCGGCAAATACTGGAATTAAAATAAACAACGATGAAAAGAAAAAATTAATCACAATAATCGGCCCGATGAGTTTCTTTATTAGGGGAACAAGTTTTGCCACTTTCAATCCATCGGAAAAATCTTTCCAGAAACTGCTCTTTTTTGAAACACCCGATTCCTGCTTGTATTTGACTCTTGTTAAAAAATATGCAGAAAACAAAAACGACACTCCATTTACAGCAAAGGCAACAGGAATACCAATAGTTGCGATAAGTCCGCTTCCAATCATAAAACCCAAAGCGCCACTGGCATTAACCGACAATTGGTAAAAAGCATTTGCACGCACTAACTCCTCAGGCTTAACAATAGAAGGCATTATGGACATGGTTGCCGGATTAAAAAAAGCAGCCCCGATAGAAATAAAAACTGTAAAAATTAATATGATGGTTAAGTCAAGCAATTGCATAAACCCAAGAACAGCAAGCGAAAGAACCAGCGCTGAACGGATAAAATCACAAATGATCATGATTTTTCTGCGGTCGAATTTATCCAGAATGTTGCCTGCAAAGGGAGAAAGTATAAAAGCAGGTAATGTGGATGCAATTAAAACCAAACCAACAGTTGCTCCGGAATTGGTCCAACTATATACTAACCATATTACGGCAAGTGTGTGAACGCGGTCGCCCAATTGCGAGACCAATTGCCCGAGCCAGAAATTTTTAAAATTCGAATTTTCCGTTAATAACATATATGAAAACATTAATGTCCGATAAAAAAAACATTTAAGCTAAAAGGATGTAAATTTATTATTTTCTTCCTTTGCCTCAATCCTGAAGGATGAATTGATTTTTAGCAATTTACATCCTTTAGGGTTGAGGCAAAATGAATTGATAAAAAT
>JBBQSF010000042.1:0-22244 GCA_038214085.1 Bacteroidales bacterium
ATAATTTCAATCACAGTAATTTAATAATGAAAATCTTATGTAATCATAAATAATTGGCCTTCAAAAAAAGAGAATATTTATTAACCAAAATCAATATAATTATGTCAACATTATCAGTTATTTTACAAGCAGTAAGCGACCTGGCTCCTATCGCAAAAATGGGTGCAGGTATTGGTGCAGGTATTGCCGCAATTGGTGCAGGTATCGGAATTGGAAACATTGGTAAAGGTGCTTTGGAATCCATAGCACGTCAGCCAGAATCCGTTGGTGATATCCGTTCTAACATGATTGTTGCAGCCGCTCTTATCGAAGGTGTTGCTTTCTTTGCAATTGTTGTTTGTTTATTGATACTTTTCATCTAAACAAGCATTTGCCTTTACTCTCTTGCGGTTGGCCGGAGAGTAAAGGTTTATTTATTTTGAGTATTTAAAAAACCAAACAACTATGGAACTCGTAACTCCGCATTTGGGCCTAATTTTCTGGATGACTATCTCATTCGGACTTGTGCTGTTTATTCTAAAAAAGTTTGCATGGAAGCCTATCATGACCATGCTCAAAGAAAGAGAAGAAAACATTGAGAACGCTCTGCGAGCCGCTGATAAAGCCCGTGACGAAATGGCTGATCTTAAATTCAGCAATGAGCAGCTTTTAAAAGAAGCAAAAAACGAGCGCGATCTGATGTTGCGCGACGCCCGTAAAATAAGTGAAAACATCATTAACGAAGCACGTGTAAAAGCAGGCGAAGAAGCACGGCGCATTGTTGATATGGCAAAAGAAAGCATTCATTTTGAAAAAATGGCTGCTATTACTGAGTTAAAGAATCAACTGGCAGTGATGTCCATTGAAATTGCAGAAAAAATTCTGCGCGAAGAACTTTCCAACGATACCAAACAACAGGCATTCGTGAACAAGCTTATTGATGAAGTAAATTTCAATTAAAACAAAGAAACCAGAAAATGAAAGAATCAAGAATTTCGCTGCGGTACGCAAAAGCTTTGTTTGATCTGGCCGATGAGCTTAATGTTATTGAAAATATTCACGATGATATGCAGTTGGTTTACGGTGTTTGCCAATCAAATAAGGATTTCAAACAAATGCTGCATAGCCCTATTATTAAGGCAGACAAGAAAATTTCTATTCTAAAGGAAATCTTTACAGGAAAAGTAAATGAAATGACTCTTTCTTTTTTGCGTATCATCGCCTCCAAACGAAGAGAATCCTATATTGAAGGTATTTCTTTTCAGTTTATTGAATTTTACAGGGAATACAAAAATATTGTTACAGCTTATCTAACAACTGCGGTACCTTCAACGGAAGAAATAAGAGAGAAGGTAATCAGTATGGTTAAAAATTATTCACAAAAAGATGTTGTTCTTGTAGAAGAAATAAAAGCGAAAATCATGGGTGGATTTGTGCTGAAATTTACAGACAAACAACTTGACGAAAGTATCAAAACCAAGATCATCAGGCTCAAGCGAGAATACAATATAAATATTTACGAAAAAGGATTTTAAAATTTCCAGAAATAATATCTGAATATATGGCAGAGATTAAACCCGCCGAAGTATCGGCAATATTACGGCAACAATTGGCCGGTTTTAAATTTGAATCGGATCTTGAAGAAGTAGGGACCGTTTTGCAGGTTGGCGATGGAATTGGACGTATTTACGGACTTACCAATGCGCAATCGGGTGAGCTTGTTGAGTTTGAAAAGGACGGAATGAAAGGTATTGTTCTCAACCTTGAAGAAGACAACGTGGGTGTTGTGCTTTTGGGCGATGCCACTCACATTAAAGAAGGCGATACTGTTAAACGTACCGGAAAAATTGCTTCAGTCAACGTGGGAGAAGGAATGATAGGTCGTGTTATCAATACAGTTGGAGAACCTATCGATGGCAAAGGTCCTATTACAGGGCAAACCTACGAATTACCCATTGAACGTAAAGCTCCAGGCGTTATCTACCGCCAGCCAGTTAACGAACCACTTCAAACAGGTATTAAACCCATTGATGCAATGATTCCTATTGGCCGTGGCCAGCGCGAATTGATCATTGGCGACCGCCAGACTGGGAAATCAGCCATTGCCATTGATACCATTATCAATCAGCGTTCAAATTATGAACAGGGAAAACCGGTATATTGCATTTATGTGGCCATTGGGCAAAAAGGTTCTACCATTGCAAATGTGGTGAAAACTCTCGAAGATCATGGTGCAATGGAATACACAGTAATTGTTGCTGCTCCGGCTTCGTATGCCGCTGCAATGCAGGTTTACGCGCCATTTACCGGAGCAACCATTGGCGAATTTTTCAGAGATACTGGTCGTCCCGCACTTGTTGTTTACGACGATCTTTCAAAACAGGCCGTTAGTTACCGTGAGGTTTCCTTGTTGCTCCGTCGCCCCCCCGGACGCGAAGCATATCCAGGCGATGTGTTTTATCTGCATTCACGCTTGCTTGAACGTGCTGCACGTATCATTACTTCCGACGAGATTGCTAAGCAAATGAATGATTTGCCAGAATCGCTTAAACCGATTATTAAAGGCGGAGGATCACTTACAGCCTTGCCGATTATTGAAACACAGGCAGGCGATGTTTCTGCATACATTCCAACCAATGTGATTTCAATTACCGACGGACAGATATTTCTCGAAACGAACTTATTTAACTCTGGTATTCGTCCTGCTATTAACGTTGGTATTTCTGTATCACGTGTTGGGGGAAATGCCCAGATTAAGTCGATGAAAAAAGTGGCTGGAACCTTAAAACTTGATCAGGCTCTTTTCCGTGAACTGGAAGCCTTTGCGAAATTCGGATCCGATTTAGATGCTGCAACTCTTTCAGTTCTTGAAAAAGGAAAACGCAATGTTGAAATTCTTAAGCAACCCCAATATTCGCCTGTTTCTGTTGAAAAACAAATTGCTATTATTTACTGCGGAACAAAAGGCTTACTGAAAAATGTTCCAATAAACAAAATTGTTGCTTTTGAAGAGGAATACTTACATTTTCTAGAGTTGCATCACAAGGATATTTTGGAAACTTTGCGCTTGGGGAATTTATCCGACGAAGCAATAAAAACCATGGAAAAAGTTGCTGCTGATCTTTCAGTTAAGTACCAGGTAAAATAAGGGATTATGGCAAATTTAAAGGAAGTCCGCACTCGTATAGAATCTGTAAAGTCTACTCAGCAGATTACCAGTGCCATGAAAATGGTTTCGGCATCCAAGTTGAAAAAGGCGCAAAATGCAATCATTAAACTTCGTCCTTATGCTTCAAAACTCAAGGAAATACTGGGAAACCTGAGTGCTAGTCTTGATTCCTCAGGCGATAGCGTTTTCTCAAAAGAAAGGAAAGTTCAAAAAGCACTGCTGGTAGTAGTTACCTCAAATCGCGGACTTTGCGGAGCTTTTAACTCAAGCGTTATTAAATTCGCGCAACACCTTCTAAATACTGAGTATGCAGCACTTTTTAATAGCGGCAATTTGGATATCATTTGTATCGGAAAAAAAGGGTCGGAATATTTTAACCGCAGAAAAATCGCATTAAAGGACACCAACATCAAATTATTCGAAGCTTTGACTTTCGAAAATGTTGCACCAATTGCCGAAGACCTGATGAACGAATTTGCCAAGGGAACCTACGACAGGATTCAGATACTATACAATCAGTTTAAAAATGCAGCTTCTCAAACACTGGTTAATGAACAGTTTCTTCCTTTACAAAAAACCATTGTGAATTCTGAGAAAAAAACGGTAAATGCTGATTATATCTTCGAACCAAATAAGGAGCAAATTGTTGAGGAACTTATTCCGAAATCACTCAAGCTGCAGTTTTACAAAACACTTCTCGATTCACATGCATCTGAGCATGGAGCACGTATGACGGCTATGCATAAGGCTACTGACAATGCTCAGGAAATGATTAAGGCACTTCGTTTATCATACAATAAAGCCAGACAGGCAACCATTACCAACGAAATTCTTGAAATTGTAAGTGGTGCAGAAGCATTAAAGGGCTAAATAAAAAAAATTTAGCATCGGAAATGCAATCTTTAAAAAATTGCAACTGATGCTTTTTTTTTATAACTTTGTATTAACTTTAAAACTTATTTTATATGATAAAAAATGTTGAAAATATTTTGAATGTCCAGATTGAAAAAGAATCATTTTCTTCACATTTATATCTGGCAATGGCATCTTGGGCAGAAACCAGCGGATTTGAAGGAGTTTCGCAATGGCTCTATGTGCAAGCTGAAGAAGAACGTATGCATATGCTCAAATTTATTCATTATGTAAACGAACGTGGAGGCAGTGCAATAATTACTTCAATAAAACTACCCCCTGCAAAATTTAAAAATATAAATGAGGTCTTTGCAGAAGTTCTGAAACATGAAGAATTTATTACCAATTCAATAAATGAAATTGTTTCCGTATGTATCAAGGAAAAAGATTTCACCACTCAGAATTTTGTACAGTGGTTTGTAAACGAGCAAATTGAAGAGGAACGCAATGTCCGTAATATTATGGATAAACTAAAGCTTCTTGGAAGTCAGAATCTATATTTATTTGATAAGGATATTATGGCTATGCGCGCAGCTGCATCTGCGGCCAATGCTGCCCCAGGAGCATAATCCTGACATTAAAAAAAAGATTTTCTAAAAGAACCGCATTCTGAAAAGATTGCGGTTTTTTATTTTGTAAAAAACTTATTGATTAACACGAAGGTTGATCTGCTCAATTTTATTTTCTGCGGCTTTGGTAATGGTAATTATAAAATTGTCAATAATAATTTCTTCATGAAGTTTCGGAATACTTTGATAATGGTGAAAAATAAAACCAGTGAGTGTTTCGTAATCATCCGATTCGGGAAAATTTAAATGATATTTTTCATTTAGATAATCGATTTCTAGACGACCGGAAAAGACAAACTCTTTTTCATTGATTTGTTTTTCCACCAGTGCGTCAATGTCAAATTCATCATTAATTTCTCCAAATATTTCTTCTATAACGTCTTCCATGGTAATAATTCCTGATGTACCTCCAAATTCATCAACAACTACTGCAATGCTTTTATGTTCTTCAATAAATTCAGACAATAAATTGCTGGCCAGCATACTTTCTGGAACATAACTGATCGGGCGAAGAATAGACGAAATACTTTCAGGATTTTTAAAAATATCGTAATGATGGGCATAGCCGATAATATTATCAATGGTACCAGAATAAATCAGAATTTTACTTAAACCGTGTTTGATAAAGGTTTGTATAAGTTCATTAATGTTTGAAGTATCTTCAATTCCCACAATTTCGGTACGCGGAACCATGCATTCCCGAAGTTTTACCGAAGGAAATTCCATGGCATTCTGAAATATCTGAATTTCATGTTCGAGTTCCTGATCATTGCGTGCATCGGGGAAAAATTCTTTTAAGTAATTGTCCAAATCAACTGGGCCAAAAATGCGTTTTTCTTCAGGAATTTTAACTTTAAAAAATACAAAAAGAAGAAATTCGGCAATATGTATAGTGATGTAAACTACCGGAAACAAAAGGTAGTAGAATATCGAAGCAGGGACAGCCATGATATGCATTACATAATTTGGGTTTATTCTGAACAATACTTTTGGCAAAAATTCGGCGGTTACCAATATAAGCAATGTGGAAATTATTGTTTGTACTATCAAAATACTGAAATTGCCGCTGAGCGATTCTGGTAAAATTCTAGAAATAGGAATCAATAAAATCCGCGCCATATAAATACCATAAATAACCAGAGCAATGTTGTTTCCAACAAGAAGTGCGGCAATAAAATCGGATGACTTTTTAGAGAACCGGGAGATGATTTTGCCTGAGAGAAGTCCTCTATTTTTATCCAGTTCAATTTTTAATCGGTTCGATGTTACAAATGCGATTTCTATTCCTGAAAAAAATGCAGAAAACAAAATCATACATATAACAATAATCCATTCGTTTAGCACGGTTTAATCTTCCTTAATTGTAATGGAACCTTTGGGGCGCTTAATTTTCCAGCTGTCGAAACGCTCATCCGACTCCATGCCTTCACCCATTAAAATTTCTTTACCGGTATTTATTTTTACAAATTTATCAGAATAGATAATTCCTTTGGTTTGATCCCATACCAAATGTTCAGTATTGAGCTTCTCGTTTTTTTCGTTAACTACAACCACATCATTCTTGGCTTCCATTATTTTTTCTTTCTCGTAACTTATGGCATAGTTTGCAGTAAGATACGATTTTACATTTTGAAGCGAATCATAAAAAAACATACTTACCCCTTTAGGCATTTCGAGATAATTTTTTTCACCAACGTAATGATCGAGTTGAGGCGCTTTTAAAAGCATGAGAACTTTGCCCGAATCGCTATAAATCGTTTCAATATCCTTGGCAGATTCTACCGGAAGATAATCCTTGTTGCCAATGGTATTAATGACTTTTATATCATTTTCGCAGGAAATAAAAGTAATTAAGAAAATAAGAAAAAACAGAAAATAAAAAAACCGTTTGCTTTTCATTGAATCAGCGTTAATCAAATTTTTTCTTAATAAACCAGCGTTCGTAAACGGATAAGCTGAGTACAATTCTGCCGAATTTTTCTTGTATTAAATTGTCATCAGTTGTTCCACGTTGACCAAGTTCAAACCCAACATTGATTGCGGTTTTGGATTTCTTGAGTGGCAGACCCAAGCCAAAGCTAAATGCAACTTCTGATAGCTGATTGTTCCGGAGTTGAAGATAGGTTTTGTTGTATCTGGCACCAAAACGGTAATGTACTTTTTTCCAGTATCCCGAAACAGCCGAATTCTTTGGGGTAAATTCAAATCCAACGGCAGCCTGCAGGCTGTTTTTAAGTGAATCTTTTTCGCCAAACGATGAGAACTTTTCCCAATTTTGCATGGAAACATCCACACCTGTCATCCATCTGTCTTTTTTTCCAAAACAAAATCCAAAACCAATATTTTGAGGAATCACAATTTTCCCGTTTGCTCCAGATGTATTTATCAGTGTATCCTTAATTGCTTCTGAAGTTGTTGCGGAGAGAAATGTATAAGCAAATGAATCCTGCTTGGCTGTTAAATTAGAGGTGTTGCTAAAAACAAGGCCTATTCCAAGCGTAAGATCGTTTTTAAATTTCTTTGAATATTGTACACCGTAATTAAGCAAAAAATCATTAACCACAATGTCATTTTTCATGCGGAGGTTTAAAAAGTAGGAGGAATCTGTAGAAACGGTTCGTGTTTTTTCTAAATTTCCAAAAACAAACGAAGTGTTGAAGCCTGCAGAAAAGTTTTTCGCAAGTTTAAAAGAATTTCCAACATAAAATTGATTTAGTCCACCACTGCCTTCATACAAATATTTAACATTACCAACGCCCTCAACAAGTTCCTCATCAGAAATTTTATATCCTACGTTACTATATGGAAGCAGGCCGATGCTTGCGCCCCACCATTTGGTTACTGGAAATCCAAACACAAGATATCCCAATGATGTGTAATTTGACAATTGACTTTTATCTTTTGAATTCAGTTGAAGAAACTGACTGTTTACACCGGTTTCAAACACAAAAGACGTGGAATCAAAAACAGTATATGAAGCGGGGTTTGCATAGTTTACTGTGTTGGCATTTCTGAAGCCAAGTGAAATGCCCCCCATGGCTAAATTCCGAAAATATTTGTTGCTCTGAAGATCACCTACTCCATAACGTGAATAAGGCGAGCCAATTCGGGTCTGTGCATTCACTAATGTTGAAACCATTATTAATAAAAAGAATGCGATGCAAATTTTCTTAAGAATATTCATTATAATTTATTATTTCATTTAGTCCATCCAAAACAAGATTCGGATATGCAAAGATGCTACTTTTTAGCCTATCTGCAAAAAAATCAGTATCCCCTCCGCAAACAATCACAATTAAACCGGGATGTTTCTTTTCAAAAAAACTTATCCATGAAGAAACTTCAGCAATAATACCATTAACTACTCCTGATAAAATGGATTGTTCGGTAGTTTCGCCTATCATCTGGTTAAATTCTTTAAATTTCACTAACGGAAGTTTGTCGGTAAAATTGTGAAGCGCCTTAAATCTCATCTGAATCCCTGGGGAAATTGCGCCGCCGGAATAATTTTTTTTCTCATCAATAAAATCATACGTAATACATGTTCCAGCATCAATGATAAGACAATTTTTGTTTTTATGCAATACTGACGCTCCAATCACAGCTGCCAGCCTGTCCTTTCCAAGTGTCTCAGGGCTTTTGTAGCGATTGTTGATGGGTGTTTTCGTATTATGGTCAAAAAGAATTGTGTTGTAATGTGTGCATAAAAATTCAATTAATTCCGGATGGGGTTCTTTTACTGTACAAACAATGGATGCTTTGATATCAGGGAATTGAAGAGCTATTGAATTAAGAATATCCAAAGAAAAATTTTCGGAAAAATTTTGATAAACAATTGTGTTTTCAAAAAAAACAGCAGTTTTCACTATAGTATTGCCTACATCAATTACCAGGTTCATTGCAAAAGGGTATAAAGAAATTCAAAGGTAATAAATTCGGAAAAATTTTCAGAAGAAAAATATTTTATATACATTTGCAACCCGAAACGGAAATTGTCCGATGGTGTAATGGTAACACATCTGATTTTGGTTCAGAGGAGTTCAGGTTCGAGCCCTGATCGGACAACCAAGAAGAAAACTTAAAATAACAAAAAGCAACTCAAAGCCCCTGTAAATTGGGGCTTTTTTGTTTATGCATCTGTTTGTTCATTGTAGTTTCTGCAAAATGAAAGCAGGCGTAAATGAATTTTAAGAAATCTAAACAGAAAAATTACAATTTAATTCTTTACTGTTATGTGGTTCTTAAACAAGTTGTAACCTGTTGGCATCAAGCTTAATGAAAACAAACAACATAATTGTAAATGCCCACAACGAAGATCCGCCATAGCTAATAAAAGGAAGAGGAATGCCTATAACTGGAGCAAGACCAATGGTCATGGCAACATTTATAACAAAATGAAAAAATAAAACCGAAGCAACCCCATAGCCATAAATCCGGCTAAACGATGACCTTTGCCTTTCGGCCAGTTTTATTATCCGAATAAACAGACCCAAATAAAGTGCAATAACAGTAAGGCTTCCAACAAATCCCCATTCTTCACCGATCGTACAAAAAATAAAGTCAGTGCTTTGTTCAGGAACAAAATCAAATTTGGTCTGAGTACCCTGTAAAAATCCTTTACCAATAAATCCGCCAGATCCAATTGCAATCATTGATTGATTAACATTGTATCCAATTCCTTTCAGGTCGGTTTGTTTGCCCAATAATACATCTATCCTGTCTTTCTGGTGCGATTCAAGCGCATTTTCGTAAACATAATCAACGGAATAAACAAAACCAGCAACAGCAATAAAACTGGAAACGAGTATAATAATTTCCCTTTTCTTTTTCCTTATAAAAAAGAACATAATAAGCGCAATTCCGGCAATAACACCAATCACAACAAATTTATCAATCAATAGCGAAAGAAAAAACAGTACAGCAGCAAGAAATCCAAAAATTAAAACATTCCCAGATAATCCTTCGCGATAAAGAACGAAAATAAATGCTACATATACAATGGCAGATCCAGTATCATTCTGTAGCAATATCAAGCCCATTGGCAACCCAAGAATAACTCCTGCAATAAGTTTTGTTTTAATATCTTCCATGCGGATATTCAGTGTGCTCAGATATTTTGCCAACAAAAGGCTGGTAGCAAATTTTGCAAATTCCGATGGCTGCATTTTAAAACTACCTATCAGAAACCAAGATTTTGAACCTGAGGTTACATTTCCCGCTAATAATACAGAGACGAGAAGTATAATAACCACAAAATATATCCAAAAAGAAAATGCTGGAAAAATCTTCACATCCATCATTAAAATAATTGCACCAATAACTATTGCACAACAAATCCAGATCATCTGTTTGCCATAACTCTGGCTGAAATCAAATATATTACTGTGCTCATCTTTAAATACGGCAGCATAAATATTAATCCAGCCAATAAAAACCAGCAATAAATAAATAATAAGAGTAGTTCTGTCTATATTATAAAGTATACTTTTTTGGTCTTTCATTTTCTAATAATAGATTTTCCCATCAAACATTCGCTTTTCAAGATCTTCTCTTTTTACCACACCATTCAGATATTTTTCAACCATTAAGCTTGCAATTGGGGCAGCCCATTCAGCACCAAATCCACCATTTTCAACAATTACGGATATTGCAATTTTTGGATTATCTAATGGCGCGAACAAAATAAATATTGAATGGTCCTCACCATGCGGGTTCTGAGCTGTTCCTGTTTTCCCGGCCATTTTTATCTTTGGAATTTGAGCAATTCTGCCTGTTCCCGCTTCAATTACCTGATGCATTCCTTCTACAGCCACACCAAAATATTTATCATCAACTTTTGTCAGCATTTTTGTAGTGTAGCGTTTTTGGATGTGTTTTTCTTTTCCAATTCCTTTAACGATATGAGGAATATAAAAAAAGCCTCTGTTCGCCATAATTGCAGTAAAATTAGCCAATTGCAGCGGTGTTACGAGAATCTCGCCCTGACCAATTCCTAAAGAGATAATGGATAATGCCTTCCACTTGTTTTTTCCATGGAGTTTATCATAATGCTCTGCTGTTGGAATATTTCCTGAAAGTTCATTGGGAAGATCAAAATTAAATTTTTGTCCAAAACCAAAACTCATAACAATGGTTCGCCAGTTATTAAACGCTTCCCGTACCGTTTTAAACCCCGATTTATCAATTATTGCCTTAAAAGCATAGCTGTAATATGAATTGCAGGAATTTTGAATGGATTGGGACAAATTTAATGGAGAAGGATGCACATGACACTTAACCTTGACATTTCCCATCTGAAATCCCTGATTGCAGGGATATCGTGTTTCCTCGGTCAGCACTCCAACTTGTTGTCCAACTAAAGCATTTAAAATCTTGAACGTAGATCCTGGTGGATACTGAGCCATCAATGCTCTATTGAAAAGTGGAATTTCAACTTTATCCGACAAAAGTTTTACATAATTCTTAGCTCTATCGTGCCCTGCAAGCAAATTTGGATCGTATGTAGGGCTTGAAACAAGTGCAAGTATTTCACCGGTTGAAGGATCTATAGCCACTACACTGCCTCTTTTATTTTTCATCAGTTTTTCTCCGTACTCCTGTAAATCGGCATCCAGAGTGGTATAAAGATCCTGACCGGCTATAGATACGCTGTCGTATTTTCCGTTTTGAAAACTTCCTTTGGCCTGTTTGAAAACATCAACCATGCGGATTTTTAATCCTTTTTTCCCTCGCAATTCCTTTTCGTATGATTTTTCCAGACCGCTGATGCCAATATAATCGCCCGATTTATAATAACTGTCTTTTTTAACAACACCTGGCCCAACCTCTCCAATATAGCCAAGAGTATGAGCTGCAATTGAAAGTGGATACTTTCTTAAGGTACGAGCCTGAACAAAAAATCCTGGAAAACGATGTAATTTTTCCTGCAGAAATCCATAACTTTCTTTAGAAATTTCTTTTTCAAAAATAGATGCTGCATATATCGAATAAGTTGTTGCCTTTTTTATTCGTTTGGAATAACCGCCTTCAGCAATTCCAAGTAAACGGCATAACTCAGTGGTGTCCACATCGTCAGAAACATATTGTGGAGTTACCATTAAATCATAAGTAGCCTCATTGTAAACAAGTAATTTTCCATTCCGATCATAAACCAGCCCACGTGCCGGATATTCCGTATCGTAACGCAATACATTATTGTTTGCAGACAATTTATAACTGTCGTTAATGAGTTGCAGGTAAAACAATCGTGCAATAAAAATAGCTCCAATGGACAACATAATGACAATAATCACAAAGCGTCTGTTGGAATATGAATTTTTAAGCATTGATGGTTGTTTTTGCCGAATTGCAAAATTAATCACAACCTTGTAATTACTTATATTCTGTAATTATTAGTTATTAACAAAAAAGTATTATTATTTTTTATACAAATCTGTACTCTGAAATATTTTATCGGCTGATTTTGCTATAAAACCTGAATACAATTTTCCATTACTGTCGGGGTATCTTTTTGCAAACTCGTAATAACAACCGGTAACATCATATTCTCCTTCGGAAAAAGTAGTTTTAAGAATTTCAGCTTTAACGCTTGATTGCTCCAGCAATTCTTCAGGAGTACCATGAATTTCGCCACCAGCATCATTAATCTGATAGCCTTTGGATTTTAAAAAAGCATTAACTTTTTGAAGGGAATCGTGCTTTTTTAATGCATTTACATTCACAGTAAAATGATTTACGGTAAATCCGTTTACATACAACCATGCAGCATACTCTGATTCTTCCCGAAGTTTTTCATAAATCAGGTACGAGGGAAGACCCCATTGCCGTCCGCTGAAAATCAAATCTTCTGATGCTAATATATTTTCAGGAATTGAATCGCAAATTGTTTTGATTTCTTCCTGCATACCAATACTCATTTCTGAAGTAACAAGCTGGCTGATAAATATTCTTGGGGCTAGTTCATCGCTTGAATGTTCATAATGCTTTGCCATCAAGTGCTTGCTGTCGAAACGATAGGATTGCTTTTCTTCATATCCTGCCGAAATAAACAAACGAGACAACACATCAATATTTATTCTAGGGTCTTCAAATGTCCTAAAGGCAATATGATCATTTACGACCTGCTCACCCTCAGAAATAAAAAGGTTGTGGATTTCTTTGGTTTGTGGATTTTTTTGAGAATAATCTTTCCACAATTTTTCTAAAATGGCTTCTTTTTTCATATCTTTATCCTCTTATTTTACAAATAATATTCTATATATCTTTGTGGTACAAAAATACGATAATTATATGAAAAAAATATTTTTTACTCTTGTTTTTCTTTTCATTATTTTGAAGGGATATTCGCAAACTCCCATTCCTGAAGGCGGATTTGAAAACTGGGTTCAACAAACATCTTACGAAGAACCTGCAGGAAATTGGTGGACTTCATTAAATCAGCTTAAAAGTTTAGGCGGGCCGGTTACTGTTACAAAAGTATCTGATTCCTATTCCGGGAATTATGCAGCTCGATTAGAAACAAAAATGTGGGGAACATTTATTCTTCCAGGTTTGTTGGTTTCCGGTAAATTTGTTACAGCTCCACCATTTGTTTTGCAAGGTAAGCCTTTCACCGATAAACCTGTTAAGTTTAAAGGATATTACAAATATCTTTCTGTTAATAATGATTCTGCAGCCATTTACGCAATGATTACAAAACACAATTCTGTTTCCGGAAAACGCGATACCATTGCAATTGCTATACAGGCCGTTTTGAGCAACACTCCAACTTATACAGCGTTTGATCTTGATTTTGAATATTACTCTGTGGAAACACCAGATTCAATTGACGTGGTTTTCAGCTCAAGTGCTGGAGGTGCAAATTTTGCAGGGCAGATAGGGAGCACGCTAACTGTGGACGATGTAATGCTCGAATATGGTGCTGGGGTTTTTGAATCTCTAACTCCAGAAATCGTTTTCACCATATTTCCAAACCCAACTTCGGCACGTATTAATGTTACAATTGATGCTCCAGTTGTTGAACCACTTGAATATTTTATTTATTCTCTCGATGGAAAATTATTTCAGCAAGGCTCAATTGATAAAGTGACAACAGAAATTTCTACATTTGGTTTGAAATCTGGAAAATACATTTTCAATATTTATAGAGGCACAAAATTGTTGGGCAGCAAAAAATTTGAAGTGGCATGCTAAAATCCATTTTTGTAAGTATTTTTGTTTTTCTGTTATCCCTTGTGGTTCATTCTCAAATTGACCATTTACACATATTTGTCGGAATGAATTATGGTGGGCCATTGCCACAAAAATCAATGGAAGGAGCCTCCGGAACTCCAATAATAGGATTGAATGCTGGCTCAGGATATACTTTTAAGCTTTCCGAAAAATTTTCATTAATCCCTGAGTTGTATTTTTCTTTTAAAGGGGTGGATTATTCTTCAACTTATACAAGAGATACCATGGTAAACATTACAATAATGGGAATTCCCGGGGCGGTTCCTTCTTATTATACCGCTCACGTTGAAGGGAAAATGAATTTCCATTATCTTGACTTACCTATTCTTGTTGCTTTCAAGGCAAAAAAAACGCAACTTTTATTCGGGCCATATATTTCACAGATCATTGCTGGAAAGGATGAGGGTTCAGTAAGGGTAATGATAGGAGATGGCGGATTTTACGATGACTATTATCAGGATTTTAATAATAATTCATTTGTAAATAAAACTGATTTCGGATTTATTTTAGGATCGATTGTACCTATTTTTAGTCAGGTTTTTCTCGAGATGAAAGTTTCCCGCAGCATAAAACCAATATACAAAAAAGGATTCTTTTCAAGTAACGGCAATCCTGAGAATAACCTATTCAATACTTATCTGCATTTATCAATTGCCTATAAATTCAAGGATCAATAGCTTTCCTCAAGCGATGGCATATTGACATTATCCTCAATTACAATAAAAGAATTCGGGAATTCGTCAATAATTTTTGCCAATAAACGTTTTGCATCCAGCCGTGTTCTGAAGTCGCCAACACGAACTTTGAAATTTGGCTCGTTAAAAGTAAGGTAAGCACCAATTTCGGAGTATTTATTTGTAAATTCTTTCATTGCAGAAACTGCATTGCTTTTAGAATTGTTTCCTGAATCGAAGAAAATTTGAATCCGGAAGCCCTTTATTCCTTTACGGTTTTCGTTAAAAGCTATATGTTTGGCTACCAATGATGATATTTTTGCATCAGCAATTATTTCAACTTTTTGAGCAAAAACAGTTGAATTAAAAAAAACCACTACAATTGTTGCAACTATTGTAAAAAAGAAAGATTTCATGTTACTTTTTTGTCTGAGCGTCATAAATTTGTTTTACCTGTACTGTCAACACAGGGATAACGGATCTGTTTACCATTTGTTGTGCATAAGGTCCTAGCCATAAATTTGATGCCGCAGATTCCTGTTCCGACATAATTGAAACCAAATCGGCTTTAATATTGGAGGCATATTCTAAAGCTGCATTCGTAATATTATCACAATCTATCAAATTGATAACACATTTTGCACCATTTGCAGTGATGTATTCGCAAGCCTGTTCAGAATATTTGTCAACAAGTTTACGGATATCTTTTTGTTTGGATGAATGAAGACCTAAAATATGAATTTCTGCTTTACATGCTTTTGCAATTGCACATGTTATAGGAACCTTTTGTCTTGATTCAATAGTACTGTCAATGGGAAGAACAATTTTTGAAATATGTTTTTTCTTCCAAATAAAGCCTCCACGAACAGTTATTACCGGGCAAGGCGCAGATGTTACCATTCGATATGCATTGCTCCCAATCCAAAACTCTTCAACTCCAGAAACGCCGTGGGTTCCCGCTACCAAAAGAAAAGCATCACTATATTTTGCCTGATTAGCCATTTCAATATGTATCTTTCCTTTTCTGATTTTATATGAAAGGGTTCCTTTGAGTCTTGTTTCATAACATTTCACCAGCTTCTCAAGCGAAGAAATGATTTTTTCTTTGTGTTCTATACCTTTTTTTGAATAAATAGATTCTGAACTATATGGTTTATCTACATGAACCATCAGAATATTGGCTTTTAAATCGTTAGCCATATCAATTGCAAATTCCAATGCGTGAATGGAACTTTTAGAGAAGTCAATACCAACAATAATTTCTTTCATAATAATATTTTTTAACAGGTAGTAAATGTATAAATATTCTTTTAATTACAATATTGTATTGAAAATATATTTTACTCTGTACTCAGAATGTGCAAATTTAGTACTTTTGTTAAATATTACCAAATTTGTGAACCAAACACCCAATCCGAATATAGATCCTGACATAACCAATCTTACACCTGCCGAGCGTGAGTATGAAAAGGCGCTTCGACCTGCCGATTTTACTGCATTTGTCGGTCAACAGCAAGTGGTAGATAATCTTATTGTTTTTGTTCAGGCCGCAAAGCAACGCGGTGAAGCCTTGGATCATGTGTTGTTACATGGACCTCCGGGGCTGGGAAAAACAACACTGGCGCATATCATTGCCAACGAAATGAATGTAGGAATAAAAATTTCTTCAGGTCCTGTTCTCGATAAACCCGGTGATTTAGCAGGCTTGCTAACCAATCTGGAACCAAACGATGTACTTTTTATTGATGAGATTCACCGATTAAGTTCCGTGGTTGAAGAATACCTTTATTCTGCAATGGAAGATTACCGCATTGATATCATGATAGAAAGCGGACCCAATGCAAGAAGTATTCAGCTTTCGCTTAATCCGTTCACATTGATAGGAGCTACAACACGTTCTGGCTTGCTCACGGCTCCGCTCAGAGCTCGTTTCGGAATTAATTCACGATTGTCATACTACGACTCTGTTTTGCTTAATAAAATTGTAAAACGATCAGCCTCTATTTTAAATGTTGAAATAACGCCTGATGCATCGTATGAAATCGCTCGTCGCAGCAGAGGAACCCCACGTATTGCCAACGCTTTGTTACGCAGAGTCCGCGATTTTGCCCAGATTAAAGGAAACGGCACCATTGATATGGACATTTCTCATTATGCACTCAATGCCTTAAATGTAGATGAAAATGGCCTCGACGAAATGGATAATAAAATTTTAGCAGCTATTATTGATAAATTCAAGGGTGGCCCAGTTGGTATTTCAACCATTTCAACTGCTGTAGGCGAGGATTCCGGAACCATTGAAGAAGTATATGAACCATTTCTTATTCAGGAAGGATATCTTATGCGCACACCCCGCGGGCGGGAAGCCACAGCTCTTGCATACAAACATCTTGGCAAAATAAAACCAGCCCAGCAAGCCGGATTGTTCAACGAATAATTATTTTCCGCTTTACCTAAAAATGGAACAAAAAATTATTCAACCGTATATTAGTTCTTCCAGAATAAAAGAATTGGCAAGCCAGATTGGATTCGATTCTTGTGGTATTTGCAGACCTTTTATTCAAGAAGAAGAAAAAGAATATTTCAACAATTGGCTGAAAAATGGATTTCATGGCAGCATGAACTATTTGAGCAATACTGAAAAAAGATTTGACCCCGCATTGGTTTTACCTGAAGTTCAGTCGGTGGTAATGTTTTTACTCAGCTATAATACCAAAGAAAAGCAAAATGATAACTCCTTTTATAAAATTTCAAAATATGCTTATGGAGAAGATTATCATTTAATCATTAAATCAAAACTTGAGGAATTAGAAGCTCTGATTAAAGCTGAAAACAAGGAAATAAGAACTTTTTCATTTGTCGATGCCTCATCTGTTTGGGAAAAACTTTGGGCCAAAAAAGCCGGTTTAGGCAGTATTGGCAAGCACAGTATAATCATTAATAAAAGCTTAGGTTCCTTTTGTTTTATAGGAGGATTTTTGATGAATGCTGTTTCAGAATATGATGATGAAGCAGTTGACATTTGCGGTTCCTGTGAATTGTGTATAAATAGCTGCCCAACAAATGCTATCGCTTCAGCACATTGCATTGATACCCGCCGATGCATTTCATTTCATACCATAGAAAATAAATCAGATATACCAGAATCGCTTTCGAACTCTTTTCAAAATAATATTTATGGTTGTGACATCTGCCAGAATGCCTGTCCTTTCAATAGTACAGCAATTTATAAAAACCATTTCAAGCCAAACCATACTGTTCTGAATTTATCCAAAGAAAAATGGGAAAACATGAATGAACAACAATTTTCAGAACTCTTTTCCTCTTCTGTTATTAAACGAACTGGGTTTAAAAGGATGAAAAGAAATATATTTTTTGTTCATAATTCCTATAAGTAATTTCAAAATATTCAATCGTATTTTCGATGAATTGAATCCTGAAAGCCCCGATATGCTAAAGAAAGCATATCGTAATTTTTAAAAAAAAATTGTTTTTAAATACTTAAATTTCTATTTTTGTAAACAAATCTACAAATCCTAAAAAAAACACATATATGAATATTCAGGAATTTAAAAGCAAACACAAATTACTTAAAGAATGGTCGTATCAGTTAAAACCAATTGAAAAAGGCTATAACATGCGGACTTTATACGTAAATGTGGGATCTCAGGAAATAATGGAAAAACCCGTTTCTCAGCTTATGAAAGATAAATTTGTAGGAGGAAAAGGTTTCGGGCTAAAACTTTTATGGGATGCTACAAAACCCAATACCAAATGGAATGATCCTGAAAACGAAATTATTATTAACACAGGCCCAATTTGTGGTATAACCCAGTATTCTGGTTCAGGCAAATCTATAGTAGTGGCAATTTCACCACAAACAGATATTCCAATTGACAGTAATGTAGGTGGATATTTTGGTCCGTTTATGAAGTTTGCAGGCTTTGATTCCTTGGAACTTCAAGGAAAATCAAGCGATGAAGTAATTGTTTATCTTGACGGCGTTAATGGCAAAGTAGAAATTTTTGATGCGAAGAATCTTCCTATTGATTCCCATATTTTAGCAGAAGAATTGCACGAAATATTTTCCAATGATGAAAAAGACAAAATGAATGTTGCCGTTGTATCTGCTGGTACTGCTGCAGGTCATTCACTAATTGGAATGTTGAACTTTACGTTTTACGATGTTAAAAGAAAAGTTGTTCGTTTGAAACAAGCCGGACGTGGCGGAATCGGAACAGTTTTGCGAGATAAAAAAATTCTTGCCGTTGTAGCTAAAACTTCTGGAGTTAAAGGAAATTTGAACAATGTTGTTGATCTTGCCCCAATTATGGAACGTGGTAAACGTTTCAATAAGGAAATGCGCGAACTTGACGATTCACAATGCCAGATGCGTAAAATTGGAACGGCCCACCTTACACATATCATGAATGATTATGATTTATTTCCAACCAATAATTTCAAGTTCGGAAGCCATCCTGATGCAATAAAAGTACATGCCAATGTATACAAAGAACGCTTTACTCAAAATGTTCCCGACGGATGCTGGATAGGGTGCAACATGTCCTGCGCCAAAGGAGTTGATAATTATTTGCTTCGCACAGGTCCTTACAAAGATTCAAAAGTAATTGTCGATGGACCAGAATACGAAACAGCAGCATCACTTGGTTCTTGTGCGGGAATTTTTGATCCTGACTTTACCATTGAAGCGAATTTTTATTGCGACACTTACGGAATTTGTACAATTACCTGGGGAACAATTTTAGGATTTGTAATGGAATGCTACGAAAATGGTATTTTGAATGAAGAACGTACCGGTGGCATTAAACTGAATTTTGGAAATTCCGAAGGAGCAATGGAAATTCTCCACCAGCTTGCAAGAGGTGAAGGTTTTGGAATGATAGCCGGACAAGGTGTTCGTAAAATGAAAGAATTGTTTGCAGCCAAAGGCTGGGGCGATGCTCAGTTTTTACAGGATATTGGAATGGAAAATAAAGGACTCGAATATTCACAATATGTTTCTAAGGAATCACTTGCACAACAAGGTGGTTATGCCATGACAAATAAAGGACCTCAGCACGATGAAGCTTGGTTGATATTTATGGATATGGTGAACAATCAAATTCCAACATTTGAAAAGAAAGCAGAAGCATTGTATTATTTCCCGATGTTCCGTACCTGGTTTGGCTTACAGGGTCTTTGCAAATTGCCATGGAACGATGTTGAACCTGCCGACAACCACTTGCAAGCAGAACCTGGAAAAGTTCCAGAACATGTTGACAACTATATCACAATTTACAAAGCAGTTACTGGCCTTGATTTGAATAATGAATCGCTTATTGTTCAGTCGGAAAGGGTTTATCAATTCCAGAGAATTTTTAATATTCGCAGAGGATATGGGTTACGCAAGAATGATGCACAGCCTTATCGCGCTGCAGGACCTGTTACCGTTGAAGAATACGAATCTCGCCAGGAACGTTACGACAAACAAATGCTTGAAAAAATTGGCATTGATCCTAGTGGAAAAACTTCAGTTGAAAAAGTTGCAATTACACGTAAATTCCGTGAAGAGCAATATGAAAAATTGCTTGATGCTGTTTATTTCCGCCGCGGTTGGACCCCAAATGGAATACCTACTATTGAGCGTTTAAAATCAATTGGTATGGATCTTCCTGAAGTAATTGATGTAGTTACACCATTACAATAAAACCAAAAAATAAATAAATTAAAAAAGCCCTCCTGATAATTTTCGGAAGGGCTTTTTTAATTGAATTCAGAAAAAATTAATTCATGGTAATTATATAGGTAACTCCATTTATGGTAACAGTGGCCTGATCGTCGCAGTTGCCTGAGCCAAAATCGAGTGTACGTGTAGCAAGCCCCTGAGGTGTAATTTCAAGAGTTCCGCTTTCAATCCATCTGCAATTCAGGGCAACACGTAATGGATTAGTAATGTTTATTGTGAATGGGTTCTGATTAATTGTGGTTCCTGAAGCGCTTCCGGTGATAAGATAAACATCGTCCTGCCAGTTAGGCCAGGTTGTGCTTTCGCCTTCAATCCATTCGCGGTAGCGGTTAGATTCCCAAGTTATAACACCATCAGAAGTGGTAACTTTTCCATTGGTAACCACAATGCTGTATTTTAGATTATTTCCTCCGTTGTATGTTCCAACATGACCCATATTGGTAATGGTTTTGTTGCCTTCTACATGGTTATCACTTACATAATAATTATCAAGAGTTACAGTAATTACCGTACCCGCAGTTCTGTATTTGCCAGTAAGAACTGCAATAATTTTTCCGCGACGGTATTTGCCATCAGCACAAAGGCAATTTGACGTCCCAAAATCAATGGTTAAAGTTTTTGGCCAGTTAACAGTATCAAAAGGTGTAATGGAAACGGTAGCACATCCTAGAGAATCAAGCTGCATCACTTTTTGTGCTCCGCTTTCGGCTGTTTGTTTGGCGCCATTATCTACCTGTTTAAAAACATCGTTGAAGGCATTTTCTGCTGTGGCATTATCAATTGCAGCACGCTGATCGGTGTCTTCTTTATCTTTTTTACATCCCCAAATACTTAGCAAAGTTAATGCTGATATGATGGCAATTGTTCCAGTTAATTTTCTAATTTTCATAAT
This sequence comes from Bacteroidales bacterium, assembly GCA_038214085.1. Taxonomy (GTDB): domain Bacteria; phylum Bacteroidota; class Bacteroidia; order Bacteroidales; family CG2-30-32-10; genus JBBQSF01. The sequence goes on from JBBQSF010000042.1 coordinate 21,173, forward strand.
TCTAGATTTTATCCTTATATAACTATTATTACGTTCAAAATATTGCATCCAAAATCAATTACCTAAATATTTTTTGAAAAATATTTTACAAGAAATCCTAATCCTCTTCTGATTTTTCTCTGATAATTAATTTTTATTTTAAATATACCATTTTTCGGGTTACTGTCTTTTCGTTGCAAATTAATGAAAAATAATACACCCCTGATTTTAAATTATATTTTTCCGCATCAAAATGAATAAAGTACTTCCCAGTTGAGTAGAGTTGTTGGTTGATTATTTTTGCAACACTTTTCCCAAACATATCATATACCTGAAGCGATACTATTGATGCTTGGTGCATTTTAAAAGCAAATTCGGTATTTCCATAAAAAGGATTTGGAAAATTTTGCTCAAGAGAAAATAATATTGGTTCAGGTTTTTCAATACCAAGAACGGCAGTATCAACAATGGCGGTCCAGACACTAAGTTTTCCAGCGCTAAGTCTTGTCCATATCGGACGAATCACATTATTATGTACAGAAATATTAGTATAATCGCCAAAAAAGATCCCTGCACTTGGAGTAAAGGGCGTTTCACTGATTTTAAAATTGGAAATTGTTTCCCCACCATCCTTAGAAACTGCCATATAAACATCTGTTTTATTATCGGAATAATTTCGCCTATCGTAAAAAACGAAATATAGGTAACCTGTAACTTCATCAATTGCCATCCATGTAAAAAATTGTTGTTTGCCTGTAGAATCATTATTTACTCTTATTCTCTGGCTCCATGTTTCGCCACCATCAGTTGATTTGATAAGCCAGATATCCGTATCGGTAGTGCCATTGCGCTGATCGGACCAATTGATGTAAATAGTGCCGCGATTGGGGCCGTTACTCAAATCGCAAATGGTAACGGGAAGGCCATTGCAGCGCTGAATCCCAGGAATCATATAATCCCATCCACCAGGAATGTCGGAAACAAAAATATCGTTTTCGAGCCAAGTCTCGCCCTGATCAAGTGATTTATCAAACATTAATCCTTGCGGACCTGCCCACGAAACATAAATTTCGCCATTTGGTCCAACAGTAGG
>JBBQSF010000043.1:0-22091 GCA_038214085.1 Bacteroidales bacterium
AAATTCATCTAAAAAAATATAGGTACTATTAATCGTGGCAACCAGCAACAGTTTTAGAAATTTTAGCACAACACTGAGCAACTTTTTTTTCTTTTTTTGGTTGTTTTTTAATCAATGATTTCATAGCAATTTAATTATTATGTAAATATAAAATTATTTTTATTTTTTTCCGGTAATAGTAAACGAGATAACCTGAACACTTCCTTTATCATAAGGTTGAGATTCTTCAAGAATTTTAACAGTACTGAACCCTGAATTAATGATATTTTTCATGTAAACATCTTTTGTAACAGCTCCGCCCCAACATTCAGAAATTGCAACAGGATCATTAGCGTATTTTTCAGGGATGGTTTCAGTGGCATAAATATCGCTAATAACAAAACTGCCACCAACTTTCATTATTCTATATATTTCATTCCAAACCGCCTGTTTGTCAATTACATGATTCAAAACGCAGTTAGATGTTACATGATTCGCAACACCATCATTCAAAGGAATATGCTCCAGTTCGGCGCGTAAAAATCTTGCGTTTTTTATATTTTTAAGCTGGGCTTCTTTTCTCGCTTTTAACACCATTTCTTCCGACAAATCAATACCATAAACAAATCTGGCTGTTTCTGCCATTTTTATCACATCATTTCCTTTTCCACTTCCAAGGTCAATGCAAATATCATCATTTTTTATTTCGATGAAAGATAATGCTTTCCCGCACGACAAGCAACAATCAGTACCAGCAAGTTGAGAATATCTTTTATCAATTTCAATAATTACATTATTCATATCTATATATATGCATTTAAAGATACAAAGGTACTGTTTTTTTTCATCTTTGTAAAAAAAATGAATTTGTTTTTTGTGGAATTAAAAACATAAAAAAGAAAACCTGAGATGATTCTCTCTGTTATATTCCAATGCTGGTGCAGGAAATTTTACAAAATTCAGCGCATGAAACAAGATTTTTAATGCCTTTGATTTTGTTGGAATGCGTGTAAAATCAATGTCGGGAGAAATATAGAACTGCCGATATCTGGTAAAGTATGGTATTGCATTTCCGTTATAGGAAGAAGAATTCTGAAAGGCTCCTGTCATTCCATCAGCGCCATACCCGAAAGCAATATTCAACCATTTTGGAAATTTGGATTCTTTGTTTAGGAAACTACCTATGTTTGCCGAAAGCCAGTATGTTTGTCCATTATAATCTTTCACCATATTTTCGGTAAGATTGCTGCCCATGAGGTCGGGGCGGTATTTTGAGTACTCACTTTGATGAAATGACCATTTTAATATTACTCGCTGCTCCTTCCATGCCAGTTGCTGACTTATAAAAAGTGCCGAGCCAAAAGTGTTTGCTGCCAAATCGCCTGTAGAAGCGCCCCATTCCTGAGAAAAACCGTCAAGGGTTTCAATGGTTGTAAGAAAAATAAAGCCCAAGCTTCCGCCAAACCATACTGCTTTTTTTTCAGGAACACCGCACCATTTAAGCGTTTTATAACCAAGCATCCCCAAAGTAGCAGATGTAGTTGCATGACCAATCTTGTCCATTTGAAGCCACTCTAAATTGTCATTAAAAAAATGAAACGACGATCGCGGATAATCCTTATACCATAAGCTGTTCAGCGCATAAAGTGATGTTCCGTACAAAACGGATTCGCTACCAATTACCCAATGCAATCTGCTCTTGTTCACAATTGAAGTGTCAATAGATGAAGCAATAGAGTAGCTGGATAAAGACAGGAGGATAAAAAACCCAATTAGAATTTTTACAATTCTTTTCAATAACATCTTCTTATAATTTAAATAATCCAGCTTCTGAATCCATTAAACAGATACAATTGGAAACACTGTTAATGGCTGACATTACAAAGATATTATTATTTATTTTAATTGAATACAGCCATCGTTAATATTATTGCGGCATAAAAAGAAAGAGACAGTTTCTTTATGCGATTATTGGGCGTTTTTTAGCACCAACAATAAGACATTTAAAACCAACTATTTTAAAGATATAAGTATATTGCTATCTTTGTTTATATTATTGGAGAAAGAAGACTTTTACTAATTAATGTAAAAAATTATGAAAAAAATTATCTTTTTATTTTTAGCATCATCACTATTTTTAATTTCTGCTTGCGGGCTTTCAGCTAAAGAAAAAAAAGAAAAATTCACTAATGATTCTATTACAAAAGCAGATTCTATTGCCAAATCAATTGTTGCTGTGGAAAGCTGGGATTTTTATCTTACCGCCAAAAAGGATACCAATGCTTTTAAAAATAAATACGCCCACAAAAAGCTCATACTCAGTAACCTTGTACTCGAAAATATTTGGAGCAGTAAAAAGATTTTACAATGTTTAGCTTATTCGCCCAAGGATTCAATTGTTTCAAGCCCATCAAGAGATGCTGTCAAAAAACTAAAACTTGACAAATCGCAAACCATTGTGCAAGGTATCACTGGTAAATATTATCCCGAAGGTCCATATTATATTGAATTACATTTTAATACTCCAGTTGATATTGCTACATTGAAAGAATGTTTTGTTAAAGAAGAATCAAAAGTAAAATTCTGGAATTACTATACTATTCTAACAGTTGAAGGTGATTCAGCATATATCAGGTCCAACAGCTATGTGATAAATAATTGTGTAATTAAAGAAAATAACACAAAATAAAATTAGCGCTTTAAATAAAAAAAGCACCTTTCACAATTGTGAGGTGCTTTAGTATAATTTACAAAATTCTTTTAAAATTTATTCAGTATATTCTTCATTTCACTAATTTTTGCAGCAAGCAATTCTTCTGTTTTTGCTTCTGCAATAAAGCGCAGATAAGGCTCTGTATTAGAAGGACGGATATTGTACCACCAATCAGGGAATTCAACTCTATAGCCATCAAAATCATAGAATGCAGTTGGATTTTCATGTTCTTCAAAATGCTTTTTCACGGCTTCCATTGCTGCTGCCTTTTGCTCAATTTTAAAATTAAGTTCTCCGGAATTGGCATATTTTGCAATACGTGAAATAAGCTGTGAGACAGAGATTCCCTTTTGCTTCATTTTATTAAAAATATCAAGTATCAGAAGGCAAGCCATAATACCTGAATCGGAATAATAAAAATCTTTAAAATAATAATGACCGGCGAGTTCTCCACCGAATATTCCGTCAATTTCTCGGAGTTTTAGCGCTGCGTAAGCCCTACCTACACGCCACATGTACATTTTACTTCCAAACTGTTCGATATATTCTGCTACTGCTTTTGAAGTTCTGATATCTTGCAATACATTACCTTTCAATCCTTTTTCTTCAAGAAAATAATGCGCAAGCACAGCTATCATAAGGTCTGGCGAAATAAATTTACTATTCTCATCCACAAACATCACACGGTCGGCATCTCCATCAAAAATAACCCCAATATCCGATTTCTCTGATTTAACGAGGTGTTTGAGTGCTTCCACATTTTCTTCTTCCAGAGGATTTGCTTCGTGATTTGGAAATGTACAATCGAGATCATCAAAAATATATTTCACATCCGCAGGCAACAGTTCTTTAATAAATAATGCAGCCATACCGTTCGAACAATCCACTGCAATGCGCAAACCAGACAAATCTCGCTGATACGTTTTGAGAAATTCAATGTATTCAGTATTTACAGGATAATCAATAATGCGTCCCAAATTTTCTGAAATATGAATTTCTCCCGTTTTGATAAGTTTTTCCAGTTCTCCTAAACCACTGTCAAACCCAACAGGCAGAGCATTCGTACGGGAAATTTTTAATCCGTTGTATTCTTTCGGGTTATGAGAAGCGGTAATCATAACCGATGCGTCAAAGTGATGTTTTGCTGTAAAGTAATACACCATAGGCGTTGTTGATAGCCCAATATCATATACATCAGCACCACTGTCGTTGATTCCCTTACAAAGAAATTGATATATTTCGGGGGAAGAAATGCGATCGTCGCGACCTACAAGAATTTTTTTTGTATTGAGTAAAGAAGGCAGGAAAAATCCTATTTTGTAAACATCTTCTTTGTTGAAGTCATTATTATAGATACCTCTGATATCATATGCTTTGAATGCGCCCATGTGTATAATGTTTTAATGAATAAATTATGTTGCAAATTGTGGCAGAATCAGAAATTTATTTCAGGAATGTTTTAATTTCTTCGAAGTATTTCTTTTTGTTTGACGAAAATGTTGTGGAAGCAGTAGCATCTTTTACGATATATGTAGTGGTAATGCTACTCCGTATTTTTGCAACCTCTTTAGCAATTTTAGGTGTAAAAATGGTTTCATTTTCTCCGGCAATAATAAAAATTCCAGCAAGTGTTCCTCCTTTTGCTTCCAAGGCGTATGTAGGCTCCATAGTGTTTTTATTGTACCCAAGAGGAAACAACGCATCAGAGCCATTGGCCTCTTTGATCACCTTTTTCATATTTTCAAAATTATTATATGGAGAATCCGCAATAATTTTCCCAACTTCTGAATGGTTGGCTCCAACACCAAGCGAAAGCCCTGCGCCAATACCACAACCATACATGTGAACAGTTCTCATCTTGGAATGATATTTTTTTACATAAGCAAGAGCTGCTTCAACATCCTTTTCGAATTGGGAATATATAAAAAAGTTATTATTTATTGTAAAATCACTACTCTTACCAAAGCCTCTGTAATCGTATGTTATCACATTATAACCCAGAGCCAGAAAATTGCTTGCAACTTCAATTAGGTCTGCCATGTTGCCATCGCCGTCGTCGCTGAGCACTATTATTTTATACGAATTGGCTTCAGTGGCTTTAAAAAACCAGCCAAACAAATTAAGATTGTCTTCCGTAGGAATAGAAATTTCTTCAAAAGTCATTCCGTAATCTGCGGGAGTAATGGCATAATCTTTTTTAGGATTGAGGGCAAAAGTGCAGATTCCGGTAAAAAGCAATACGGATAAAATGAGAGTTTTTTTCATGGTTTAATTTTTATTTTCGAATGTAAAAATATTAAAAAAAATGCAACTTTATAATGAACTCAAAAGAATTGACATTTTTTAACTTTTTAAAATATTTATAATACAAAATTATTACAGCTACATTTGTTGAAAAGTATTCAAATGACCCTCGCCGAGTTCATATTCCGTTTGGTGTAGCCAATGTTAAATAAATTTTCCATATATGCTGTCAGAAATATTTCAAAACCTTAAAGTGCAATATTTGCAATATTTAACAAAATATTCAACTATAAAGTTGCATAACTCATAAAATAATAATTATATTTGCAGAGAATAGGAAAAATGATCACGAAACAAGAAGTTGAAAATTATTTGAACGATTTTAAAGTTAAAATGCAAATTTTTGGCATTTTGTTTCTTGACGATAGGGGGAAAAACCAGCAAACATTGCACGATTTGGAAATATCTCCAACAAAGCGCAAAGAGATTATAGCTTCCCTTAAAGTTGACGATTATTCCGAAGGTCCGCTGGAGGAGAAAATGCGTGGAATTTTACCCATGTGGGTTTTTGGCAAAAAAGTAAATAAAAAAGAAGTCTATATTAAAATTAGTATGGGATTGGAAAACAACAGTGCAGTATGTATTTCATTTCATATTGCAGAACGATCAATCAATTATCCATTAAAAAAATAAGAACATGAAAAGTCCATTAACTGGTAAAGAGATGAGCCTTCAAAAGGAATGGCGAACCATGAGTTTTCGCAAGGAAGAATTTCGTGTACTTTTTCATTCATATAAATGCAAGGACACTGGTGAACAATTTGAAGATGATTTATTCGCACAGTTAAACTATAACCAATTGGTAAACCAGTATCGCGAAAAACATACAATACCTTTTCCAGAACAAATTATTTCCACAAGGGAAAAATATGGATCATCAGCCATTAAAATGTCGATGGTGCTTGGATTCGGACCCAACAGCTACCGTCAATATGAAAGCGGTGAAGTTCCGAGCCAATCGAATGCCCGATTGATCCAACTTGCCGACGATCCGCATGAATTTAGGAAATTAGTGAATTTATGCAATACAATTGAGTTAAAAGTAAAAGATAAAATATTTCATAAAATCGATGTATTACTCGAAGAGCAAAAACATCACAAATTTGAGCTACAGTTAAAAAATTATTTTTTTGGCAATTGTTTGCCCAACAGATATACGGGATATAAGCATTCAAACTTCTCAAAGTTTACAGAAATGGTGGTGTTTTTTACCGAAAAGCTTCAGCCCTGGAAAACCAAGCTCAATAAATTGCTATTCTATGCAGATTTTATAATGCATAAGCAAACTGGATTTTCGATAAGCGGAGTTCAATACAGGGCAATTCCGATGGGGCCGGTTCCTAATAATTTTAATAGCATTTTTGAATACTTAGCTAATAATGATGCGGTTGAATTGATTTATACAACCTTTGCCGATGGAGGCATAGGTGAACAATTCAATCCCAATCCAAATCGAAAGTTTAATGCATCGGTATTTACAGCAGAAGAATTATATGTTTTAGAGAATATCGGTAACCGTTTCAAAAGTGTTACTACCAATGAAATTATTAAAATTAGCCATAAGGAAAAAGCGTGGATTGAAAACAAAGATGAAAAAAAGATAATTGATTATAATTATAGTTTTGACTTGAGATAAATTCTGGTTTTCTTTTTCACATGTTTGAATAAGCTTAAAAAATTATAATACTATTTGCGAATAGCTCGTTATTAAATTAACAACTTGAATTATTAATATCCTCACATTAATAATACTGTTCTTTAGTAATTGTTTTGATATTGATATTTAATAAAAAAAGCCCTGTTTTCACAGAGCTTCTTTATATTTTAATTATAAATATTAATATCCGAAAACTTCTTCAAGTGTAAGGTATTTGATTTTCCCATAAGTCTTTAGGAGTTTAAAGTCCAGAAGTTTTTTGTCGCCCATAACCAGAATTGTATGTGGTTTGTCCTTGATGTTTTTATCAGCAAATGCTTTTACATCGGCATAAGTTAATTTTGGAAGTTGTTCAAATACATCTTTACGAATGTCGTAATCAAGACCGAGTTTTTGATCGGCTTCGTAATTCGACAGCACGTCTGCCTTTGTAATACGATCGGTACGCATTTTTGTGATCAGCGAACTTTTTGCAAGTTCGAATGATTTTTCTGATTCAGGCATGTTGTTCATCAAGTCGAGCAAACCTTTGAGTGCATCATCCATTTTGTCGGTTTGTGTTGCAATGTATGAAAGGCTGTAATACGACTTGTCTTTAAACTGAGGTTGTTGCCAGAATGAAAGTGCTGTATATGCCAGGGCTTTTGCTTCTCTGAGTTCCTGAAATACCAGCGAGTTCATGCTTCCGCCAAAATATTCGTTAAACAATGTTGAAATTGCTTCTGAATTTTTATCATACAATGGCCCTTTGTTGAGCATGAGAATTTCAGCTTGTTTCATACTAAATTCGACTTGAAATACCTGAGTCTTAAGTGTAGGCTGCTGAGCAAATTTAAGTGATGCAGGAACAGGTTTTAAAGCTGCAGGTGTAGTATGATTTTTGTTTAACGATGTTGTAAGTGCTTCTTGACTAAGCGGTCCATAATATAATATATGATGTTCGTACGAATTAAGATCTTTTACAAAAGCAATTACATCTTCAGGCTTTAACGCTTTAAGTTCTGTTTCTGAATACCTGTATTTCATAGGGGAATCTGGACCATAAACGCCGTAGCTGACCAGTGCACTCAAAATATTCTGTTTATTGAGTTTGGCATCTTTACGTTTTTTAAGGATATCGCTAACCAGATTGTCAAGTGCTTTTTGATCTGCTTTAAGGTCAGACATAACGCTTTCGAGTAATACAAGCGCTGCATCCATGTTTTCACTCAATCCAGAAAGTGTAATAAAGGTTTCATCATCGGTATTCATAAATTTGTATGTACAGCCAATTTTATAAAATTCCTGTTTGATCTGTTCTGGAGTGTATTTTGAAGTTCCTAGATAATCAAGATATTTTAATGCAACAGAAGTCATTTTAGATGCATTGTTTCCCATTTTAATTACATACTCGAGTTCAAATGTAGTGTTTTCAGTGTTTTCTTTATACAGCACCTGAATATTGTTCTTTATGTTGAACTTCATAATATCTTTTGCATAATCGATATAAACAGGTTCAATTTCGGAAACTTTATTTGCTTCAATTTTCTTGAGAAAATCAGAAGACTCATCTCTGTTAATTTTGAGAGCTGTGATTTTAGGTTTTTTTACCTTTTCGATACTTTTATCAACACCCGTTTTTTTATAAACGATTACATAGTTTTTATCGGTAAAATTTTTAGTGGCAAAATCCATAATCTCCTGTTTTGTGATTTTTGCCAAACGGTCGAACTTTGAAACTTCATCGCTCCAAGGAGTGCCGAGTACAAAAGAGCTTACAAAAGCCATAGCTCTTGAATTATTGTCTTCATAACTCTTTATTTCCTGAAGTTTCAGGTCGTTGATAATAGCTGCAATTAACCAATCAGGAAATTCTCCTTTTTTAATAAGCTCAATCTGACCGAGTAGCAGGTCTTTTAATTCATCAAGTGTTTGTCCTTCTTTTGGTTTTGCAGTCAGCATTTCGGCTGAATAATCTTTCATAATCATTGGTGAAGATGTAGCACTGAGTACTTTCTGTGCCTGCACTAGATTCAGATCAATAAGACCTGCAGTACTATTCGACAGAATCATATCCACGAGTGTTAACAAATCAGCATCATTAGAGTTGGCTCCCTCAAAGCGGAAAGCAATATTTAAACTTTCTGCATCAGGTCCAATCACGTCCTTAACAACAGGAGCTATAATGGGTTTTTCTTGAACATAAGTAAAAGGAGGTACAACACTTGAATTAATTTTTCCAAAGGTTTCATCAATCATCTGAATAGTTTTGTCAGGGTCAAAATCACCAGAAAGGCATATAGCCATATTGTTCGGCACGTAATAACTTGCGAAAAATTCTTTGATTTTTTTCAGTGATGGATTTTTCAAATGCTCTTGTGTTCCAATAGTGGTTTGAGTTCCGTAAGGATGATTCAGGAAAAGTCCTGACAGCATTGCCTCATACACTTTACGTTGATCATTGGCAAGAGTCATGTTTTTTTCTTCGTAAACTGTTTCCAATTCGGTATGGAATAATCTTAATACTGGATTGGTGAATCTGTCACTTTCAATGGTGAGCCAGTTTTCAAGTTCGTTCGAAGGAATGTCATTAACAAAAACAGTCATTTCGTTCGAGGTGAATGCGTTTGTACCATCGGCACCAATAATTCCCACAAGTTTATCATATTCATTAGGAATTGCATATTTAGAAGCTAAGGTGGAAACACTATCAATTACATGGTATAAATAAGTACGTTTTAGTGTATCTTTTGTAACGCGATAGACTTCAAAAAGGCTGTCAATTTTATCAAGTAAAGGTTTTTCTTTTGCATAATCATTTGTGCCAAAACTTTTTGTTCCTTTAAACATGAGGTGTTCGAAATAATGAGCAAGGCCGGTAGCATCAGATGGATCGTTTTTACTACCCGCTTTAGTTGCAACATAGGTTTGAATGCGCGGAGCATCCTTGTACACTGTCATATAAACAGTTAACCCGTTATCAAGTGTGTAAATCCTGGCTTTCAGAGGATCGCCCGGAACTGTTTTGTAAGTGTAGGTTTTCTGAGCCGAAGCACAAAGTACTACAAAAACAGCAAAAAATGCTGTAAGCATCAATCGGAATCTGTGGATTTTTTTCATTTTATATTATCTGGTTTGGTTGTTATTTTATTAATAGAAATCTTCCTGAAAAAGAGCATAAATAATCTAGATTGTTTTTGCAATTAACGATAATTGAAATAACATCGGTGTTTCGTTTAAACATCAATGAACACGAATCTTCAGTAAGTGCATACGTTGCAATATCCTTTGAATTAAACGATAAAGATCCTGTTAGTGATTTGATTCCGCAATCGGAGGTTTTTTTACTGAGCGAAAAAGAGTATGTTGAGTCACTTAAGGATTGCGTAAGAACGAGTGTGCCTTCGGAATATGAATCCCCCGCAATTTTGTATGTTCCCGCTATGCTTTGAGATTTCAAAGCAGAGCTTATCAAAACTAAAAAAGCAGAAATAATAAAAGCAGTTTTTCTCATTATTATAATTTATTAAAAATCCAGTTCCAGGTCGAATTTATCTTTAAACTTTTGCAAATCGGGATTATCGGAAGCCATTTTATTGAATTTTTCAGTTGCAGTAAATGGTTTGGCCTCAACTTTCGATACTTCCATGTGTGTAGTTAAAGAAATTTTATTGTTGTTCAGCTCTTTTCGGAGAAACTCCATTAAATCTGTTTTAGTTTCAAGCAGGTCGCTATCTGCAATGGGATTGTCCACCAAAAGATCGAGCGCCCAATTCTCCTTTATTTCAGGGAATCTTACTTTTATAACACTTGCACTTTCGGGTTTTGTCTTAACAATTTGTTCATAGAATTTTGTCCAGGCTTCATTAAGTTTTTCAGAATCAAACTCATCTTCTGATGTTCCATAACCAGCATTGCTTTCGCTCATCAATTGTGCGTTATTGGCCTCATTGAGCTGTTCTTTTATTGATAGTGTTTTTGCAACTACATTCGGTTTTATTGATGTTCTGACCTCCGGAGATGGATCTTCAACTTTATGGGCTAAGGGTTCTGTTTTCTCAACAGTGACAGGAACTGCAGGAGTAATCTTTTCTTGCTGAGGAGCTATTGGTTTTTCTGTTTTGTTAGAAAAATCAACTGCAACGGAAGGTTTGGGCATTTCTACTGCTGCAATATAACTTCCTGTCTCAACAGGAGAATTGCACATTTGCAATAATGTTAATTCGAGCAGTAACCGTTTGTTGGTCGCAATTTTATAATTCAGGTCGCATTTTGAACCTAACTCCAGTGCTTTCATCAAAAATGGAAGTGAACAAAGCTGAGCCTGTTCTTTGTATTTTTCACGGATGTTATCACTTGTTTCTATCAGTTTAAGTGTTATGGTATCTCTGGAAACAAGCAAATTTCTGAGGTGTTCGCCAAGTCCTGTAATAAAATGATGTCCGTCGAATCCGTTCTCTATCACTTCATTGGCAAGCATTAAAATACTGGATGTGTTATTAGAAAGCAGCGATTCTACTGCTTTAAAATAATAATCGTAATCAAGAACATTCAGATTTTGGAGAACCGACTGGTATGTTATACCATCGTCGCCAGAAAAACTAACAAGTTGGTCGAACATGGATAGAGCATCTCGCAAAGCACCGTCGGCTTTTTGCGCAATAATATGCAAAGCATCGGTTTCAGCTTTTACTTTTTCGTTTTTAGCAACATATGCAAGATGTTTGGCAATATCATCAATAGTAATTCTGTTAAAATCAAAAACCTGACATCGGGAAAGGATAGTAGGAATTATTTTGTGTTTCTCTGTCGTAGCAAGAATAAATTTAGCATAAGCTGGAGGTTCTTCTAATGTTTTCAGAAACGCATTAAAAGCCGCTTGCGATAGCATGTGAACTTCATCAATGATATAAATCTTATATTGTCCGATTTGAGGCGGGATACGAACTTGATCCACCAGTGTACGGATATCATCAACGGAATTGTTTGAGGCAGCATCAAGCTCAAAAACATTAAAGGAATTGGATTCGCTGAACGAAAGACAAGGGCCGCATTTACCACAGGCTTCAATGGTTTGCGATAGATTTTCGCAATTAATCGTTTTTGCAAAAATACGTGCACAAGTGGTTTTTCCAACTCCTCGGGGGCCGCAAAACAAATATGCTTGTGCAAGATGATTTGTTTTTATGGCGTTTTTAAGAGTTGATGTAATAGCATTTTGCCCGACAACTGTATCAAATGTAGCCGGCCTGTACTTTCGGGCAGAAACAACAAAATTTTCCATTTCGAAGATCAAGGTTTTTACAAAAATACATTTTTACCCGATACTCAATTAAAAGAATTGTTAAAGTTTTATAAACAAAGGGTAACTTCCTACGATTACTCGGTGAACTGAAATTTTCAGAATTTTTCTGTTGGTATAATTTATTTCAATAAATTTGGCTTCATCAAATACAAAAAAAATGATAAAACATATAGTTTTATGGACATTTAAGGATGATTCCTCAGAAAGCGCAAAGCAAGACAATATAAACACTATTGAGCGAAAAATATGGGAATTAAAGAATAAAATACCCGGAATTCTTAAACTGGAAACCGGAAAAAATGTAACTCTTTCTGCGGAAGCATACGATCTGGCTTTGTATTGCGAATTTGAGAACCTTACAGACCTCGAAATATATCAGAAACATCCGGCACATCTTGCACTTGTTGAATTGCTAAAAAATGTAAGAGATAAAAGAGCATTTATTGATTATGAAGTATAAAATTCTCTTTGTTTTTTGTTTTCTGTGGTTAAGTTCGAATCTAAGAGCTCAGTCAGAATTTCCTTTTGAAAAAATAAAAAATTATTCCTTTTCCTATTTATCCGACTCAGGGAATGTGGGAATTGCTATTGGCGCAATAACTCCTCAGGGAATTTTCAAATACTGTGCTGGCAATACAAACAAAAGTGGTAAAGAAACGGTTACCAGCAAAACATTGTTTGAAATCGGTTCGATTACAAAAACATTTACCGGTTTATTGTACACTATTTTTGTGCAAAAAGGTTTTATTTCTCCAAATGATTTTATCGATAAATACTTGCCACGCAATGTAACTCTGCCCGAAAAAAGCAAAAACAAAATCAAACTCTGGTATCTGGTAACACATTCTTCTGGTTTCCCAAAATTGCCATCCGATTTTTTTACCAAAGTCGATTTCAACATCAAAAATCCTTATATAAACTATGACTCCACTGATTTATACTACTATCTCTCTACTTTTATAGTTGGTAAAGCAGGGAAAAAAACCTCTTATTCAAATTTAGGGATAGGTCTTTTGGGGCAGATTCTCGCATCAATCAATCACACTTCTTACGAAAAATTAATTACCGATTTTATTTGCAAGCCACTTATTTTAGAGAACACTTTTTTAACAATTCGCGACAGTGCTGATTATAAGAAATTGGCTAAAGGTTATAATTTAGGAAAAGAAGTTATAAACTGGGATTTTGATGTATTTGAAGGCGCTGGTGCAATAAAATCTAATTTGGATGATATGCTCACGTATTTATCAGAAAACATAAACCCGCAATCTTCCGATTCAATGAATACAGCTATCCGAAAATCACAAGTGCGCCTACTAAAATATTCCCATAGTAATGATATTGCTACATGCTGGTTTATAAAAAAATACAAACACAAAAGGCGTATTTTATGGCACGATGGCGGCACCGGAGGATTCAGGAGTTTTATCGGATTTGACCTTCAAACAAAATCAGGTATTGTAATATTATCAAACAGCACGAATTCCGTGAGTGAATCAGGATTTTTAATTTTGCAGGAAATCTGTAACCTAAAGTAATTATATGTCAAAATTATCACAACATTTTAAAAATGCGTTAAAAGGCGCCACAGTAATGGTTGGAGCTTCGCTTGTATTTTCGATTTTACTCAGTATTTTTCCGTTGATAGGAAGTATTATCGTTAGTGAATTTTCATTAAAATCAGTCCTTTCTCAAAATTTCGATTTGTTTTTACTCATTGCTGGAACGGGAATTCCTATTGGCATTATGGTGGGAATAATTACTCCCGCCATCAAGCAAAAAAGATTGTTTTTTCTTACACTTACCGGTCTTATCGCTTATTGGTTGTTGATTATTATTATTCTTTTGTTTTCTACCGGATTTAAAATATCCACTTCAGATCTGGGTAATGTTTTTTTGCTTTCAATTTGGGCTATGCTGGCATATTCGGTTTTTGCCATTCCTGTTTTGGCTCTTGTTATTTTTCTTGTTGAAAGGTGGACACGGAAAAAATAGCAAAAATTCATCGAACTTTTTTTGCATATTATGTGGTTTAACAGGCTAGGTTGTATAATACTACATTGGAATAAGATTAAAAAATTTGTTTTTTTATAAATTTGCTATAAATAATTTTACCATGAAAAAAATATTCGTTTTTCTCCTAACTTTAATTTGTAGTTTCTCATTATCCTTCGCACAGATTTTTCAAGGTAAGGATGCCGATAAAATCATTAAAGGTGCGCAAACTGTTAGAATATCAACAAACGATGTGCTGCCTTCGTTTATAAAGTTTTACGATGGCAACGAGCCCCTTTTCATCAACCTTAAAACGTGGTTTGCTGAAACATTTAAAACTGAAGAAGGGCTATCATTTATCCAAACAAGCAATGAAACTGACCAATTTGGGTTTACCCACTACCGTTTCCAACAAACCATAAACGGCATTCCTATTCGGGAAGCGCAGTTTATTGTTCATGTTAAAAATGAAAAAATAGTTTCATTTAATGGAAAGATTTTTAATGAAATTGAGCTTTCAAATTCTGACATAATAAATAAAGATTTGGCACGGAGTAATGCGTTAGATTATGTTAATGCAATTTCTTATAAATGGCAAAATCCTTTAGAAGAAAAATGGATCAAAGCCAATACCGGAAATAAAGATGCGAGTTTTTATCCTGTTGGAGAAAAGGAAATTATTTATTCCAATAAAACATTTTATCTCGCTTACAAATTTGATATCTATGCTAGTTCACCATTGTCGCGCCAAGATATATACGTAGATGCAGCAAATGGAAAAATATTAAAAACACTGAATAAACTTTTCTCCACTGATAAACAGGGAACTGCTGTTACCAAGTACAGTGGGACACAAACCATGACTGTAGATTCAGTAAATGCTACCCTATACCGGCTAAAAGAAACCGGAAGAGGCAACGGAATTAATACATACAACATGCTTCAGCAAACAGATTATAATTCAGCTGTTGATTTTACCGATTCCGACAACTATTGGAACAACGTAAACACCAATCAGGATGAAATTGCAGCCGATGCACATTGGGGTGCCGAAATGACCTACGATTACTTCTTTATCAAACATGGCAGAAATAGTATTGACGGAAATGGATTTGCACTTAACAGTTATGTGCATTACGACCAGGCATACCCCAACGCTTTCTGGGATGGATATGTTATGACTTATGGCGATGGAAGTGGTTCGTACACTCCTTTTACCGCTTTGGATATTTGCGCGCACGAAATTACCCATGGGCTTGATTCCTATACAGCTAACCTTGATTATGCTGGAGAATCAGGTGCTATGAACGAAGGCTTCAGCGACATTTTTGGAACAGCCGTTGAATTTTTCGCAAAACCCAGCATGGCAAACTGGACCTGTGGCGAAAATATTGGTACTGTGATTCGAAATCTCGGAAACCCAAACGCAACGCAAAACCCCGACACTTATCTTGGAACATACTGGGACAACCAACAGGAAGTTCACCAAAACAGCACCGTATTAAGCTATTGGTTTTATTTGGTATCACAAGGCGGAAGCGGAACCAATGATATAGGAAATGCATTTAATGTTACAGGAATTGGAATCAATAAAGCTGCCACCATTGCATACAGAATGCTCACTTATTACCTGATTAACACTTCTGATTTTACTGAAGCACGTTTCTATGCTATTCAGGCCGCAACCGACATTTACGGGGGTTGTACTCCAGAAGTGGAAACAGTTACCAATGCCATGTATGCAGTGGGAATTGGCGGACAATATATTGCTTCTGTTGTGGCAGATTTCAGCTCGGATATGCATGTAAGTTGTTCTGCGCCTTTTTCCGTAAAATTTAAAAATCTATCGTCAAATGCTACTACTTACCTTTGGGATTTCGGCGACGGATCAACAAGCATACTTGCAAATCCTACTCATATATATACAGCAGCCGGAAATTATGATGTAAATCTAACAGGAACCAGCACCGGTTGCGGATCAGATGCCCTTTTACAAACTGATTATATAAGCATCGACGGCAACAATACAAACATTGCTTCAATTCCATTAACAAGCACAAGTCAGCCTCTTACCTGCTGCACAGGAACACTATACGATAGTGGCGGAAACAGTGACTACTCTAATAACTCCGATGGCTCCATTACCATTGCACCTACTGGCGCTTCAAGTGTTCAGCTTACATTTTCTACATTTAATTTTGAATCTGGTTTTGATTATTTATACATCTATAACGGACCAACAACAGCTAGTCCCTTAATAGGAAAATATGACGGTTCTGCTCTTCCTGGCGGCGGAATTATAAATTCAACCAACGGAGCAATAACATTAAGGCAGTTTTCCGACCAAGGAGTTACGTCATCAGGATTTAAACTCACATGGCAATGTAGTTTACCAAATGTTCCACCTGTAGCAAGTTTTTCAGTTTCTGCAACCAATTCATGTACAGGAGTTATTGATTTTCAAGATTTGTCCATAAACGGGCCATCTTCATGGTTGTGGGATTTTGGCGACGGAGGAACGTCAACACTTCAAAACCCAACACATGCATATTCTGCTGATGGTGTTTATACTGTAACTCTTCAGGTTACCAATATAATAGGCTCAAATAATATCACAAAAACAGATTATATTATTATTTCAATGCCTGCATCGCCTACAGTAACTCCCGCAAGCGGATGCGACTCCAATAGCGTAACCATTTCGGCAAGTGGCATTGGACAACTCGACTGGTACGATGCCCAAATCGGAGGAAACCTCTTATTTAGCGGTACTTCATATACAACTCCGGTTTTGTATAACTCAACTACTTATTATGTAGAAGATAAAATCATTCAGCCTTCGGTATATGGAGGAAAAACCACCAATTCAGGCGCAGGTGGAAATTACAATTCTTCCACCAATTTCCATTATGAAATATTTAATTGCTATCAGCCACTAATGCTGGCTTCTGTAAAAGTTTATGCCACAGGTGCCGGCAGCAGAACCATTCAATTGCGCGATTCAGCAATGACTGTTTTAAAAACACTTACAGTAAATATACCCGATGGCGAAAGCAGAGTTTCCTTGAACTTTGATTTGCCTGTACAAAACAAATTACAGCTCATTTGTTCAACAACAGCCAATCTTTTCAGGAACAACAGCAATTCAGCATCTTATCCTTATACAATTCCCGGCAAATTAAGCATTACGGAATCAAGCGCATCGTTGCCACCATATAACAGTTCAGGTAATTATTACTTTTTCTACGATTGGGAAGTAACAGAACCTGTTTGCACCAGTCCGCGTATTCCCGTACTTGTTACAATAACTCCCTGCAGCAGTATAAATGATCTCTCTGACATTTCTGAGTTTTCTGTTTATCCTAATCCTGCAAGCAACTATGTTAATGTTGAATTCACAAAACCATCAGCAACATTATATACCATTACTATTTTAGACCTTATAGGTAAAGAAATAATGAGTCATTCCTTTATTCCCGGAGCACAAGGAACTAAATTCATTTTAAACACTTCTATGCTTTCAAAAGGCAGCTATTTGCTGAAAATTACAGATGTTAATTCTATGGTAAAAGTTCAAAAACTGGTAATCCAATAGCATCAAAATGCAACATAAAAAAACCGACAAGTGTAAATTGTCGGTTTTTTTTATGAACAGAATCAACCCTTGTTCAATTTTCCAATTCTTTTTAATGCCCGTTCGGCAATAAATTTTTTCTTCATCAAAATAAAGAATATTTCAGCTTTCCTTTTTCCTGAGACACAATACTGTGCAATTAAAAAAAGTTTATTAAGTCGGCCAAGTTTACGATACAATCTCCATTTATATTCTGAGAGAAAACCTGCAGAAAAATTGTTTTTCTCGATAGCTTTTATTGCTTGTTGTGCTGCATAAATTCCACTGTACATTGCTTCTCCTATTCCCTCGCCTGTTAATGGATTTGCCAATGCAGCCGCATCGCCGGTAACCAGAAAGTTATCTCCATAAACATGGGAGAAATCGGTACCAAAAGGAATTGACAAGCCTTTCCAGGGCGAAACCATGTTTGCACCTTTCATTCGCTTAGCTATTTCGGGATATATTTCACAAGCCAGCTTAAAAACTTTCTCCAGATTTAGTTTTTTATTTTTAATAATTTTTGTTTCTGTAGCCAACCCTACATTTGCATTTCCATTTGTTGATGGGAAAATCCATAAATAACCAGGCAGAAGTTCTTTAATGAAAAAAATATGAATAGAATCATCATCGCCTTCCCAGTTAACATTGTTAAAATATGTACGAATTCCGAAGGCACTGTTTTGTTTTTGTTTTTGAAAATTCAGTAACGGATTTTTCAGAATATTATGCGAACCATTTGCAAACACAACTAAATTGCTCTCCGAAATAATTTTTCCGGTACTATCCAAAATATGAATAACCTCATTTTCACGAAGTATTTCTTTGACATTTACATTTTCCAAAAAAATTATTTCTTGCTTTTTCCTGACACTTTCAACAAGAAAATTATCAAAATCGATACGTTTGCAAATAAATGATTCTGGCCCATTCACCTTTGCATCAATAGCTGTCTCAAATTGAATTTTACGAAATTTTGGCGAATAAAAAAATGCACTTTTTATGGGAATTTTTTCTTTTGATTTGATAAAATCTTTGAGCAAATCCGGACTTATCTGATAAAGTACGGAAGCGACATAACCGCCAAGGGCATCGCCACAAGTTTTTTCGCGGGGAAAAATTTCCCTTTCGATAAGTGTAGAAGAAATCCCCCTTTCTGCTAGGTACAAAGCAGCAGCGCAACCTGCAGGTCCAGCACCGATTATTGAAATTTGTGTAGGTTCCATAACAGCTTCAAAAGTACATATAATACTGGAAAGATTTTAAAAAGTATTGTTGCTCTGTTTAGATTTTTCAACTTATATGCATTAAAAATGAATGTATTTCCATCTTCAATAATTAACCTTTAATGATAAAATTTAAATGGTTTGCAATATTGTATTCAATAATTGGCAAAATATTTGCTTTTGGCTTCTTATTTTCGTATATTTATCCAATTAAAACCGACAATATGAAAATAAAATACCTTTTCCTTTTCATTATTCTGTTTTTTTCATGGAACTCGCTCAGCGCTTCTCATTTGATGGGCGGAGAGATAACCGCTCGTCAGCTCAGCGGTAATGATTACGAAGTTACCATGATTGTTTATCGTGATACTCTTGGGATTCCAATGTCCTTGATTGGCTATTTTGATTTGAATGATTCTTCCGGTACACCAATATATTCTTTCTCTACTCCTTACAGCTCCGTTACTTCCGGAATACTGATTCCTGGATATCCTTATGGTGTAGAAATGTATGTATTTATTGACACAATTACCCTGCCTGGCACTGGTACTTTTTCAGTAGAATATTTTGATTGCTGCCGAAACGCAGCTATTATGAACATGGCATCTCCTGCTAGTGAAAGCATGATACTCACTACAACAGTTACAAATTCGGTAGTATCAAATTCAACACCTGTATTTCTTTCACCACCTGTATTTTTTGTACAAGTAAATACTCCATGGACATATAATCCTTTACCTTATGACGCTGATGGCGATTCACTTTCCTGGAATTTGACGACACCTATTGGGCTGTCTTCAATTCCTGTTGCTGGCTACTTTCTCCCACTGGCTGATACTATCGGTCCTTTTCTGATCAATGCAATTACAGGCGAAATTAGTTGGACACCAAATACTTTAGGTAATTTTTCCACATCAGTTTTGGTTGAGGAATACCGAAACGGAATAAAAATTGGTGAAATACGAAGAGATATGCAAATGATAGTGGTTGCAGACACCAGTCAGGTTGCGAAAATCACGAATTTCGGATCCATACCGCTCAATAATCTTGGAGTTCCATTTATTCCCGTTCAATCAAATCAACCTTATTCACTTACTTTATTCGCTTATGATCCAAATCCAATGGAAACATTGCGATTTGAAGCATACGGAGAACCTTTCCTGTTTGATCAGTCTGCTGCCACTTTTTCGTTAATTTCAAAGAAAAATGTTGAAAACTCCAAAACGGGTATATTTGAATGGAATCCTTCTTCGGCTATGGTTCGCACGAATCCTTATTCTGTAGCTTTTAGAGTAGGCGACAACTATTTTACACACGATTATACTGTGTTTTTTCAGGTTTCACATCCGGCATCTATTTCTACCACAAACTATTTTTCAATCGGAAACATCTATCCAAATCCTGCCTCTTCAATTATAATTTTACCTGTTTCTCTTGAAAAAGAAACCAAAATTGCTATAAAAATTCTTGACTTGCTTGGGAATGAAAAAATGTATATCCCCGGCACATATTATGGCGAAGGGAAACATCTGATAAGTTCAACTATTTATCTACAAAGCGGTCAGTATATAGTTCAAATACTAAGAAATGACGTGGTTTATAAAACCCAGAAAATTCTTGTTGTTAAATAAGGAAACTGTTATTCTTCCTTTTTATCACAATCGAATTCTTCTTCTGCCATTGTTTTATATTTTTCTTTTAATTTGACTTTTTGGGAGTCGTTGCAGATTTTAAGCAGGTTGAAATAATGTTTATAGCTTGCTTTATTAAGCGCAACAAAGTTTTCTGCTATTTTAAGGGACAGAGAGTCGAGTTTTTGCGGATCAGTATTTAAAGATGCATATTCTTTCCATACTGCAATTTTGTTGTCACGGAGGTTTTTGAAAAGTGAATCCTTAACTTTAAAAAAACAGTCCTTATCCTTTTCAAAATTGAGCTGTTGATCGCTGGAAAAACCAATATCTTTTTTTACGAATTCATCCATCCGTTCCTCTTTGTTAAAATGTTTGTATTTATGGTTAAATGCCCATCGGTGAAATGCAATTGTACCAATAGTAGCCAAATTACTGATAAGGAGAAAGATGATCAGAATATTTTTAACTCGGTTTTTAGTGAGATATTTCATTTAAAAATAGGTTCTAAAATAGGTTAATAAAGTGAAAATGCTGTTTCATATTGCGCTTCTTGTCCATTCTCAGAACTGTTCTGAACATTTGTTTTTTGAACGCTTTGAGAAGAAGAATTGATATACTGGTAATTATTATTACCAATGAAGTATCCTGTAACAAAAGCTGAAATCACAGCAAATCCGATTGCAAAAGCATATACCCACTGTGGTTTTATCTTTGGAACTAAATCTTTTGTTTTTAAATTGCTGATATTTTCGATTTTTTGCGATAACACGGAATCAAACCAAGCAGAAGGTTCCATTGCTTTCTGTATTGAAATTTGTGTTTCCATTTGCAAAAAAAGTGAATACATCTGCTTGCAGTCCTCACAAACTGATATATGTAACAGCAGGTCTTGCTTCATTTCGGCACTAAGAGAGCCTTCAGCAAGAAAAATTAATTTTGTATGTGCTTTATTGCAATTCATTTTCATTTTACTGTGTTTTAGACAATCACTTTTTAAAATCCTTGCGTTTAATACTTATCATTTTTAAAATTAATCAATCTTTTCTGCAAACCAAGCTTTGCTCTATGGATAAGCGACTCAACCGACGAGATTGAAAGTTTCATGATTTCTGAAATTTCATGATAGGATAATTCATCAAATTTTGCCAGAACAAATGCTGCTTTCTGATTATTAGGAAGACTATCTATTGCATCATTAAGCACTTTAATCAGTTCTTTATTTTTTAAATTTTTATCGGCTTCTGTGCTCTGGGAAACAGGCTCCATTTCGTATTCTCTGGAATCTGATCCTGTAAATAGAGTTTCCATATAAACCAGGAATTTGTTTTTCCGGTTTTTGCGCAGGTGATTTAAAGACTTGTTAACTGCAATACGGTATATCCATGTGGAAAGTTTTGCTTCGCTTCTGAAACTACCAATGGAGCGATATACTTCAATGAAAACCTCCTGAGCAAGATCACCTGCATCCTCGGCATTATGGACAAATCCAAGGCAAGTTGCAAACACCTGCTTTGTATACATTTCCACTACACTGTTGAACGAAAAAATATCACCGCTTTTCAACAGTGAAATATCTATAAACTTTTCTTTTTTCATTGTTTAATCAACAAATTTATAAAAACACAGGATAGCAGAGCGTTAATAATTTACTTTTCGGCTATAAATACTTACTTTTGCTTTTAAATT
>JBBQSF010000044.1:0-21812 GCA_038214085.1 Bacteroidales bacterium
GGCGAATGCGGACATTGGACGCAGGCGATTTGGAAAGACACAACGCACGTCGGCTGTGGAATAGCAAACTGCTCCGGTCCGTTTCCGCCGGGTAACTATCTCGTTTGTCGCTACTCGCCGCCGGGTAACTATCAAAACGAATTGCCGATACCGGCACAAGATTGCACGCCCGACCCGAGCATCAATTGTGCCGCGATCGCAAATGCAAAGTTTTCGCGACCAACTGTCCCACCGCTGCCAAACGTGGCGGCGTCTGCTGGCGGAACTGGTGGTGGTGGTGGTGGTGGTGGAGGCGGTGGAGGCGGTGGAGGCGGCGGAGGCGGCTATCATGGGGGCAGTGGAAGTGGTGGCAGTTCTGGTGGTGGTTCCTTTGTTGGATTGGCTTTTATAATATTTGTTTTTGTTCTTATTTCACTGTTTAGTAAGAAAAAAGCAGATCAACGTAGCACTTTTAACATTCTGGCTGATGGCAAAAAGTTATCAGATAATATTGAGGCTATTAAAAACTTCAAAACTAAAAGCCCTGATTTTAACGAAGAAGCTTTCAAGCAAAAAGTAAATTCCGCATTTCTTTCCATTCAGGATGCATGGATGAAAAAGGATCTCGCCAAGGTTCGGAAATTTATTTCCGATGGTGTTTATCAGCGATTCAATACCCAGTTTAAAATGATGAACATTCTAGACCAGGTTAACACCATCGAAAATCTAAAAGTGCTTAAAATTGCTATAATCCGTATTGAATCCGATGGCGATTTTGACAGCATTGATACTGCTGTTTTTGCATCGATAAAAGACAATTTTGTAAGTAAAAAATATCCCGATTTTAATGATGGCGGCTACGAAGAGTTCATAGAATATTGGACATTCATCCGCAGAAAGGGAGTCAAAGAAGGGAATCTGTTCGTTTCCGAAAATTGTCCTAAGTGCGGGGCCGAGTTGCCAAAAGAATCTGGTGAGATTAGTTGTTGTAACTTTTGCAAAACCATTACCAATCTAGGTGATTACGACTGGGTACTGTCCGAAATAACGCAATCGGATGACTATAACGCAGTATTTCCTCTGGCAAAAAAGGAAGCTTCATTATTCAACAAGGTATCAGAATTATTAAAATCCAATACTGATTTTTCAGTTCAGAATATCGAAGACAAAGCAAGCAATGGCTATTTGCAAATCATTACTGCAAAAATAATGAAGAACCCCGCGTTAATGCGCCGTTTTGTTTCCGATGAATTATTTGAAAAATTACAGAATTATTCCGATGAAAACATTGTTTACAACAGGCTTTACCTTAACAATGTAAGCCTTGTAGGTATTCATGTGTCTGAAACCAAGAACATTCTTGCAGTTTCTATTAAATCAACTTATCAGCGTGTACGTTTAGCAGGAAACAAAGCCCAACTTCTTGACTCCGTAATGCTGAAACATTCGGAAATTGTGTTGCTTTCGCGTGATATAAATCCGGGAATTTCCAAAGGAAGTTTGTATGCACATTCATGTCCAGATTGCGGTGGAATAGTAAAGGATACTATTGATATTAAATGCCAATATTGCGGAGCTGTATTAAACAGTACTAAAAATGAATGGATCATCAGCGACATATTAAGTATAGCAGAATATCAGGAATTTATACAGACGAACGGCTCAAGTTTAATTTCTGGTATCAGCCCGGCCAAAATTGAAGAAATATACGATGTTCGTGATTATGCTTACAATAATATTTTGGTTATTATGGCAGCAGATGGCGTTTTCGAACTCAGAGAAATAGAGTTAGCCCGGAATCTTGCAAAAAAATGGGGATATAATTCTGATAAAATTCAGGCTATTTTTGATCTGGCAAAATATGGAAAGCTATCCGTATCGATGCCTTCTAACCCTGATAAACAAGCTAAAATATTCAAGCTGATGCAAAAAGCGGCTGCTATTGACGGTATTATCTCGGAAAAAGAACAGACAATTCTAGACGAAATAAAAAAACATTATGGTATTGCATCTTAAATAATTTGAAAATATCTTTGCATTTATGAATGACAGAAAATCAATTTACAAAAAAGCAGTAATCTGCTCATTAATAAGCGTAGCTCTTATTTTGTTTTCTTTTGAATTATTTGCCCGCGCCGGCGGTGGTGGTGGCGGTGGTGGCGGCGGCGGTGGAGATGACGGTCTTATTGGAATTCTCATTTACATTCTTTTTGCCATTCCATTCCCCTGGAACTTTGTAGTGATTGGTATTTTGATTTTACTCGGTTGGCTGGGAAACAAGCAAAAAAAACAACAAACTGTATTAAATCAATTACCTAAAGGCAATGAACCCGATAAAATTTCAATGATAAATAAATACATTGAAAAAAATCCGAATTTCAAATTACCTGAATTTAAATCAAAAGTTAATCTCGCTTTTCTGCAGATACAGGATGCCTGGGCGAAAAAAAACATGGGTACTGTTCGAAAATATATTTCCGATGGCATGTACCAGCGGATGAATACGCAATTTAAAATGATGAATATTCTTAATCAAACCAATAATATCAGTTCACTGGAGGTTAAGAACATTGTAATCGACAATATTGAAAACGATGGAGAATTTGACATTATTCATGTTGCAGTAAATGCAAGCATCAACGATAAATTCACCAGTCAGGCTTTTCCCAACCTGAACTCGGGTGGATTTGAAGAATTTGTGGAATACTGGACTTTCATTCGCAGAAAAGGTATTGAAGAAAAAAATCTATTCAACTCAGAGAATTGTCCTAAATGCGGAGCTGAACTACCTAAAAACGCGGGAGATGTAAGCCAGTGTTCATTTTGCAAAACCATTACCAACCTTGGCGATTACGACTGGGTACTTTCAGAAATCACTCAAGCGGAAGATTATATTTCACAAAGCAGCAAAATAAGCAAGCAAAGCAACTTAATTTCCAAAATTCGTGCTCTTAATGCTGGTGACAAGGATTTTTCAGTTCAGAATATAGAGGATAAAGCAAGTAACGGTTATTTGCAAATATGCACTGCAAAAGTGGTACAAGATGCAAAAGTAATGCGTCGCTTTGTTACTGATGAATTTTATGAAAAGTTCAACAATTTTGATAGCGACCGTATTGTTTACAACCGATTATATTTGAATAATGTAACCATGATCGGCGCTTCGCAGATTCAAAATAAAAATGTGTTATACATTATGGTGAATTCCTCATTTCAAAGGGTAATGCTAAAAGATAATAAAGCTATACTGGTTGATCCTGTTGTTACTTCAAAATCGGAAATAGTAGTAATGGAACGTGATATTGCAGCAGGAATATCAAAAGGATCTCTTTATGCACACAGTTGTCCTTCGTGCGCAGGTCCGGTTAAAGACACCATCGACATCAATTGCCAGTATTGTGGCGCAATATTAAACAGCACTAAAAATGAATGGATAATTTCGGGTATTATTAGCAATGCAGAATACAAAGTCACCGTTGCAAATTCATCTGAATTCCCAATAGTTACAGCAAAAGCGGATATTACCGACGGACTATTTGACGTTCGGGATATTGCCCTAAATAATGTATTGGTTATAATGGCTTCTGATGGAACTATGAGTAATGAAGAACTAGAAATGGCTCAAGGACTCGCTAAAAAATGGGGATACAAACCCGATAGAATTATGCCTATGTTTAATATGGCAAAAAGCAATCAACTGATTATTAGAATGCCTGAGGATAAGAAAAAGCAAACCAAAATTTTTAACCTTATGGAAAAAGCTGCTGCTGTTGATGGGATTTCATCTGAAGAAAAAAATATTCTTGATTCAATTAAACAGCAATATGCAATTGCCGGGTAAAATCAGAAAGTTTTAATTTCAGAAATTGCCTTAACCGGCGATACTGCACTAAATATGTAATTGCCAGCTACCAGCACATCGGCACCTGCTTCAATTAGTTTTTGTGCATTCGATAAATCCACACCACCATCAACTTCAA
This sequence comes from Bacteroidales bacterium, assembly GCA_038214085.1. GTDB lineage: Bacteria > Bacteroidota > Bacteroidia > Bacteroidales > CG2-30-32-10 > JBBQSF01. Next base: position 3,960 of record JBBQSF010000044.1, read on the forward strand.
TCAATGTATGGGATTGCGTTTCAAGTATAAGTTGCTTTAGTTTTGCTATTTTACGGTATGTGTTTTCTATAAACTTCTGACCGCCAAACCCTGGATTTACTGACATAATACAAACAATATCTACTTCCCGCACAATATCTTGGAGCAATTCAACATTGGTATGCGGATTTAGTACCACTCCAGCTTTCATGCCCAGACTTTTAATTTCCTGTATTGCACGGTGCAAATGAGTAACTCCTTCATAATGCACGCTCAAAATGTTTGCCCCAGCATCTCTGAATCGTTCAAAATATTTTTCGGGATGCGCAATCATTAAATGCACATCGAGTGGCTTTTTCGCAATCTGTTTAATACGATTTATTACTGGAAAACCAATAGTAATGTTTGGGACAAACACGCCATCCATTACATCAATGTGGAACCAATCGGCTTCACTGTTATTAATCATTTCAATATCTCTTTCCAGATTTACAAAATCAGCGGATAAAAGTGAAGGGGCAACTAAATGACTCATATTTTTAGAATTTCTTGAAATGCAAATTTACAATTTACTCTATAATTAATCTATTTTAAATCATTTAAATTCATCAATCTAATTTATCAAATATTTACCAGTTATGAAATGGTTCTTTACAGTTATGTGAAAAAACCTACCAGTTATGAAATGAACAAAAATCCGCAAATAGAAATTTGTATTTTTACCTATTAATAATATTACTGAATCGATTTTTTAGGTTATATAAAATTTTAATTCCTTAATAACATGTGCAATTCCAAAACTAAATTACGAATACTTGTAGTAGAGGATGATTGTTTGACCCAATTATATATTAAAAGGTTTCTGTCTGGATTAGGTATGCTTGTTGATACTGCTATTAACGGCTTTGAGGCTGTTGAGAAATATGAACTCAATACTTACGACATAATTCTTATGGACGGGCAAATGCCGAAAATGGATGGCTTTGAAGCAACCCGTATTATTAGAGAAAAAGAGAAAGAAAAGAATTTCCATACGCTTATTATTGCGGTATCAGGCTATGCAATATCAAATGTGGAAGAAAAATTTGTTACGGCAGGAGTCGACGATTATTTGCAAAAACCTCTGGATGAAAATAGGCTTATATGCATTATAAATAAACATATTGATGGGTCAGAGTGTAAATAATCAGATTGCCAATTTTTCCATTTGAAAAACAAATTCATCCTTGTTCCTGCGCGAAAGCGAAACAAATGAACCATCCTGCAATTCAACAACACAATCATTTCGCAAAAATCTTTTAACCAGGAGTAAGTTGATAAGGTGAGAATGATGTACCCGAAAAAAGATTTCTTTACTTAAAATTTTCTGAAAATCCTTAAGTTTACGTGTGCAAACAATTTTTTTCTTGTTGATAAGGTAAATATTAGAATAGCTTCCTTCAGCTTCAATTCTAATAATATCAGCAGTATTTACATATTCCATACCATCTATAGTGCGGAGAGTTATTTTTGGAGGAAGCAGATTAGCTATGTCAAGGGGAAGTGATTTACTGCAATTATCCGGAATCTTTACCTTTAAAATATTTTTTACCTTATCCACAGCAACTATTAATTCATCAATATCCATAGGCTTCATGATATAATCAATAGCTGCAGCTTTTATTGCTTTTACTGCATAATGATTATATGCAGTAACAAATATTACTTCAAATGTTCTATTTGGGATACTGTCCAACACATCAAAACCAGTTCCATGGGGCATTTCAACATCGAGAAAAACCAGATCCGGTTTTTTTTTCTGAATTTCCTTAATGGCATCAATTACTGAGTTGGCCTTTCCTATTACCGAAACACCAGAACAGTAGTCATTTAGCATAAGCTCGAGCGAATCTACGGCATCCTTTTCATCATCTACAATAATTACATTCATAGGTTATAAAGGCTGATTCATTTGCAAATATAACAAATTCTGATTAAAATATTTTATTTTATCTGAGGAATTGCAATTTCTACTTTTGTACCGATAGCATTACCCGATTCGTCCTTTAAATCAAAATAACTTATCTTTAGCTCTGTATTATTTAATGTATTTATGAGTTTTAAGCGATCGCTGGTAATCTTTGTTCCGTGAGACTCGTAAGATTGGTTTTTTTTATTTTTTATTTCGAAAGCTTTTTCTCTTCCAATTCCATTATCAGAAATAGTGCAGATAATTATGTTTTCTTTCAATTGCAGGTCGACAGTCAAAATCCCAGTTCCTTCTTTATGCATTAAACCATGCCATATAGCATTCTCAACATAAGGCTGAATGAGTAATGGCAGAATTTTATATTCGTTTATATTTAAGTTTTCATCAACCACAATAGAATATTCAAATTTATCTTTAAACCTAAGTGATTCGATCTCAATATATAAATTCAATGCATCCAATTCTTCCTGTAATGTAATTAGCTGATGATGTGAATTATCTAAAACAATTCGCATAAGCCTGGCAAACTTTGCAAGATACTTGTTCGATGATAGCTTGTCGTTTTGAAGAATATAATATTGAATAGAATTAAGGGAGTTAAAAATAAAGTGTGGATTCATTTGTTTGCGTAATGCTTTCTGCATGTAATTATTTAACTGCGACTTTAATTCATTCCTTTTATTAACAGATTTGATTCTGAAATAAATAAAGAGCCATACCAGTCCTGCAAAAAATAATGCACAAATAACAACAAACCACCAGGTTTTCCAAAAAGGCGGATTAATTATAAACGAAATTTTAGCTGGGCTTGAACTGCAAACACCATCTTTGTTCATTGCATAAACTTCAAATTTGTATTCTCCAATTGGTAAATATGAATACAATACCTGCGTGCTTTTTGTATAAACCCAATGGTCATTAATTCCGGACAACTTGTATTTATACATCACGTTTCCAGCGGTTCTGTAAGTTAATCCAACAAAACTGATTTCAATAAAATTCCTGTCGTAAGGCAAGGTGTAATTTGCCTGAATTGAAGTATCTTTACTTGAAATTTTTACATTTGTTATATAAACTGGCGGCGGAATTTTATTTGTAGTGACTTCGTTGCTGTTAAAAACACACAATCCTTCGCTTGTTGCCACATAAATTATACTGTCAATTCCAAGAACGCAATTGACTTCGTCAGAGGACAACCCGTCAGCATGGGTAAAACTTTCAATTTTTGACGACAAGTAATTATCATTTGAAACAGTAATTTTATTGAGTCCCTTATTAGAGGAAGCCCAAATAATATTTTTATCAATAAACAAATGCTTGATATGATTGCTTAACAAGCCATCTTTTTTTTGTATCTGTAATACTTTGTCGCCTACCATTACAAGAATTCCTGCGCCTTTGGTTGCAATCCAGATGCTATTGTTTATGGTACATCGTTTTATAGAAGTTACCCTATTTTTAAACAGCGGATTTTTATCACCCCAATAAACATATTTACCATCGATAAATTTATACAGCCCATTATTGCTACCGAACAAAAAAATATTTTCGCCATCTTCAATCAGGCAGAAAACCCTTAGAAAAAATTCCTTTGAATTATGCCTGTAAATCTTATCATTTACAATTTTTAATATGCCTCCATTAGAACCAACCCATATTTTACCGCATTTATCAACCACCATATCATAAATTGCAAATCTAGCAAAAGGAAGGTTCACAGAATCAGGTAGGCTCAAATATTTATTTAAGCTGGTATATTTGCCATTCTTATATTTGTAAAAAGATTTAGACGTTCCTATCCAAAGAGCATCTTCATTTTTATCAAAGAAAATAGCATACGTCAAAACATTACTATCATTAAATGGCAATATCTTTTTTACTTCTGATTTCTCATTAATAATATCTACTGATGAAATAATATTAAGGTAAGGACTTAGCAATTCAGTGCCATAAATAGTTTTACCATCGGTAGTTAAAAAATCAAACGAATTTCCCGACAATCCATCTGCGGTGGTATAGGTACTGAATTTTTCACAAGGGAAATAGAACACACCATAATTCAAAGTTGAAACCCAATACCCACCCTCACCATCGCACATAATATTTGAAACTGCGTTGCCTTTGAGCAAATTTAAACAGGGTTTTTTTGAAATATCTCCTTTTAAAAAGCAATAAATTCCGCCATAATAAGTCCCAATCCACAAATTATTATTTTTATCAAAATTTGTAGAAATAATATTGTCTTTTTCAAACTGATACTTCACAACATTTATTGAATCGTAAATTCTGTATAGAGTGTGTATGAGTAATAAATTTCATTATTTAACCCAAGCAACAAATACCTTCTCCCTGGAAAGCTTTCAGGTTCGAATTCATATTTGAAACTACATTTGTCTTTAATTACATAAAAAATATTGTCATTTACTGCTTTTGGTGGTGTATTAAAATACACTTTGTTTTTTTTAACAATAAATGCATTATCATTAGCAGGAAACATTGAAAATCTTTTTGTAATATTTCCATTCTTGCTTATTTTATAATGCCCGTGCCTGTATATTCCAATATACACATTGTCCTGTTCATCTACAGAAAATGATTTATTAAGAATGTTGGGAACATCTTTTACATTGTTTATTAATGCATTATTGTACTTGTATAAAAAAATACTGTCGTTAAAATAATAAGATAATTTAGCAGAGCTGGAAATAAACCACAACCGCCCTTTATAATCCTCATAAATTTCAAAAACCGTATTATCGGGCAAACCGTCCTTCGAATCGAAATTTGTAAATTTATATCCATCGAAACGGCTTACACCAAAATCAGTTGCAAACCACATGTATCCTTTTGAATCCTGAATAACCTGATAAACCTCATTACTTGGAAGGCCATCCTTAGTGGTATAGTTTTTTAAATATGCAATTTGTGAAAACAAATACACTGGCAAAAAATAGAACAACAGCAGAATTAAATATCGTTTTTTTAAAGGGAGTAAAATTAATTTGGATACAACAGAAATTAAATAATACGGGAATCGTTGCATATTTCTGTTGTTTTATAACCAAAATGTATCACTTCCAAAACAGATTGTGCCAATTGGTTTATTTTATTCTTACTTAAGAAAAATTTAGGTTTATAAATTTTGAAGATTTTAGTCCTGAAATCATGCTTTTTTAAAACATAATTTACCCTAGATAAGTTTTCAAAATTTTACTTCTTGAAGTATGCTTAAGTCTTCTGACAGCTTTTTCCTTAATTTGCCTTACACGTTCTCTGGTAAGTTCAAATTTTTCGCCAATTTCTTCCAATGTCAGGGCACTCTCACCATCAAGACCAAAGTAATAACGTATTACATCCGATTCTCTGGGTGTTAGTGTGGAAATGGCTCGACTAATTTCCTTTTTTAGTGATTCATAAAGCAGTCCGCTTTCAGGTGAAGGCATACTGTCATCAGGTTTGAGCACATCATACATTGTGGTATCTTCGCCTTGAACCAAAGGTGCGTCCATAGAAACATGACGACCGGAATTACGCAAGGAATCTTTAACTTCGTTTTCCGGGATCTCTAGTAAATCAGCAATTTCATCGGCATTGGGTTCGCGCTCATAGCTCTGCTCCAATTGAGAAAATGCTTTATTTATTTTATTAATGGCTCCTATTTTATTTAACGGAAGTCTTACAATTCTAGATTGTTCAGCAAGTGCCTGAAGTATTGACTGACGGATCCACCAAACTGCATACGAAATGAATTTAAATCCACGCGTTTCATCAAAACGCTGTGCAGCTTTAATAAGACCAAGATTGCCTTCATTAATTAAATCGGGTAAACTCAATCCCTGGTTCTGGTATTGCTTTGAAACCGAGACCACAAATCGTAGATTTGCTTTTGTAAGTTTTTCTAACGCAGCCTGATCACCATTTCGGATGCGTTGTGCAAGTGCAACTTCTTCGTCTGCTGTAATCAAATCCACCTTCCCGATTTCCTGAAGGTACTTGTCGAGCGAAGCTGTTTCCCTGTTTGTAACCTGTTTGGTAATTTTCAGTTGCCTCATAAAAAAAGCCTTAATTAATAGTTTAACTAAGGCTTTTACGCTTTGAAAATAATAATGTTACACTATTCTTCCTGTTTTTTTTCAGGGCGTGGTAACAGCACTTTTCTTGATAATTTCAGCTTACCTGATTTCTTATCAATCTCTATAAGTTTAACATCAACTTCATCGCCAACTTTTAACACATCTTCAACATTTTGAACGCGATCCCAGTTGATTTCAGAAATATGAAGCAGTCCGTCTTTTCCTGGTAAAATTTCAACAAAAGCACCAAAAGGCTGAATGTTTTTTACAGTACCGTGATAAACTTCTCCAATTTCAGGAACACTTACAATTTGCTTGATACGGGCAATTGCCGCTTCAATTGACGCTTTGTCAACAGCAAAAATATCTATATGACCAAATTCACCCACTTCTTCAATAATAATTGTAGAATTGGTTTGCTTCTGCATTTCCTGAATAATTTTTCCACCAGGTCCGATAACTGCTCCAATAAATTCTTTTGGAATAATCATCTTTTCAATTCTTGGTACAAATGGTTTGTAATCTTCGCGAGGTTCAGTGATTGTTTTTTCAATTTCACCAAGAATATGCAAACGACCTTCCTTAGCCTGAAGTAGAGCTTCAATCAGAATTTCGTATGATAAACCGTCAACTTTGATATCCATTTGGCAGGCAGTGATTCCGTCGCGGGTACCGCAAACTTTAAAATCCATATCACCCAAATGGTCTTCATCACCTAAAATATCAGAAAGAACTGCATATTTTTTGGTTTCATTATCTGTAATCAAACCCATTGCAATGCCAGAAACAGGTTTTTTTATTTTCACTCCGGCATCCATCAAAGCCATAGTGCCAGCGCAAACTGTAGCCATTGAAGATGAACCGTTTGATTCTAAAATGTCAGAAACTACTCTTATAGTATATGGGTTAACATCATTTCCTGGTATCATTTGCTTTAATGCTCTTAAAGCCAGATTGCCATGCCCAACTTCTCTGCGGCTAGTGCCTCTGTTAGGTTTCACTTCACCAGTGGAGAACGATGGAAAATTATAATGCAGAATAAAATTGTTTTTTCCTTCGATAACAGCGCCATCAATAACTTGCATATCAAGCTTTGTACCTAGAGTTACCGTTGTTAACGATTGTGTTTCTCCACGTGTAAAAATTGCAGAACCATGAGCAGCGGGCAAATATCCGATTTCACTCCAAATAGGACGGATTTCATTGAGCTTCCTGCCGTCAAGTCGAATACGGTCGTGAAGTATCATATCGCGCATTGCTTTTTTCTCAACATCATGATAGTAGCGATCAACGAGTACTTTTTTTGCAGCGCGTTCCTCTTCTGGAAGGCTTTCCATAAATTCTTGTTTGATTTTTTCAAATCCTTCGCCGCGTTCGTGTTTATTAGTATTCCCAGTTTTTGCAAACGCCAATGCTTTTTCGTAAGTTGCTTTTGAAATTTGTTCTTTTAAATCAGCATCATTAACTTCGTGGCAATATTCGCGTTTTGGATTTGCTTTTTCAACCATTTTAGAAAGTTCGGTCTGAGCGATACATTGGAGTTTAATGGCCTCATGTGCAAATTTCAGGGCTTCTACCATATCATTTTCAGAAACTTCTTTCATTTCGCCTTCTACCATCATGATATTATCCATGCTGGCGGCTACCATAATTTCCATATCAGCATTAACCAATTCGCTGAAACCAGGATTCACAACAAATTTACCATCAATGCGAGCCACCCGTACTTCGGAAATTGGACCGTTAAAAGGAATATCGGAAACTGTAATTGCAGAAGATGCGGCTAAACAAGCAAGTGCATCGGGCATAATATCTGTTCCAGAAGAAATAAGAGAAATCATTACCTGAGTTTCTGCATGGTAATTAGATGGAAACAATGGGCGAAGTGCTCTGTCAACCAAGCGGGCAATTAATATTTCATATTCTGAAGCGCGGGCTTCGCGTTTGAAAAATCCACCAGGAAAACGACCAGAGGAAGCATATTTTTCCTGATAATCAACTGATAATGGCAAAAAATCAACATTTTCTGCGGCTACTTTTTTAGTAACTATAGTGGCAAGTAACATCGTGTCGCCCATACGAACAACAACTGAACCGTCTGCCTGTTTTGCTAGTTTTCCTGTTTCAATAGTAACAATACGTCCATCACCAAGATCGAACGATTTTTGAATTCCAATTTTACTCATAAATTATTTTTTTAATATAGGTCTCTTTTTATACAAAAAAAGGCAATTTTTTTGAATTGCCTTTTATCAATGATAGAAAATATTTTTATTTTCTTAATTTCAATTTCTTAATTATTTCCCTGTAACGTTCAATTTCGGTGTTTTTAAGATAGTTAAGAAGTCTTCTCCTTTTACTAACCATACCAATTAAAGAACCTTGAGTGCCTTTATCTTTTCTGTTTTTCTTCAGATGCTCGGTTAAATGCGAGATACGAAATGTAAACAATGCGATCTGGCCTTCGGATGTACCGGTATCAAACTCTGATTTACCGAATTCCTTAAAAATTTCTTTCTTCTTTTCTGTTGCTAAATACATATAAACTTCATTTTTTAAATCGGGTTGCAAAGATATACATAAGATTTTATTTAACCAAACTTTCGGATAATTTATTTTTTTAATTTTATTTAGCCTCTGTTTCTAAGCCTTTGCCGACGCAAAACTAATTTATTTTTTTATTTTACAGCATATTTAATTAATTTTGTTCATAAAATAATTTCTATGAATATTCTTATTACCGGAGCAGGAAAAGGAATTGGCTTTGAACTTGCAAAAAATCTTTCCCTTAATCACAAAGTTATTGCGCTTTCCCGAAATATAAAACCCTTACTAAATATCGGCTCAGAAAACATTTTTCCATTTTCGATAGATATTACCCAAAATAATTATACCCACAGCCTGCTTCCTTTTATTAAGCAGAATATTACAAAACTCGACATAATTATTAATAATGCAGGAATACTAATCAATAAACCATTTAAAGAAATTTCTCAGAATGATTTTGACCTGATGTTTGAAACAAATATCAAAGCACCTTATTTTATTATACAAAATATAATGCCTTTGCTTAATAGTGGCGCTCACATTGTAAATATAAGCAGCATGGGCGGGTTTCAGGGTAGCTCCAAGTTCCCGGGACTTTCCGCATACAGCGCCAGCAAAGGAGCACTTTCGATATTAAGTGAGTGTCTCGCTGAAGAATTAAAAGAAAATAAAATAAGTGTAAATTGTCTCTGTTTAGGTGCAGTACAAACGGAAATGTTTGAACAGGCCTTCCCTGGATATCAGGCTCCGATTTCAGCCTCTGATATTGCTGCTTATATCGCAGATTTCGCATTAAATGCACATAAATTTATTAATGGCAAAGTTATTCCTGTTTCTAGCAATACTCCATAATTATTTTTTGTTAAATTAAATATTTACATACTTATATACGTTTATAAATAATAATCTATATTTGCACCCCTTATATAAAATATGCCAAAACTAGAATCGAGTGTAAAAAACATGGTGTTATCGCTATTTGCAATCAGCTTTGTTATGGCAGGAGCATTGGGTTTTGTATACTCTGTTACTAAAGCTCCTATCGAAGAAACGAAGAAGAAAACAGAAATTGAAGCTTTAAAAAATGTTTTACCGGCCTTTGACAATGATCTTTTAACTGATAATCAAGAAATAAACGGGTTAACTATTTATACCGCAAAATTAAAGGACACAATAGTGGGTTATGCTGTAAAAACATTTTCCGAAAAAGGTTATGGCGGGAAAATTACGCTCATTGCAGGCTTTCTTCCAAATGGAAGTATCAACAAAATAGCAGTTCTTGAGCAAAAAGAAACTCCTGGATTGGGCTCTAATATGACTGGAAAATTCAAAGATCAGTTTTTTGGTAAAAACCCTTCCGAATTTAAGCTTAAAGTCAAAAAAGATGGCGGAGATGTTGATGCAATAAGCGCTTCCACGATCACTTCAAGGGCTTTTTGCGATGCTGTTGATAAAGCTTATACTACACTTGCAAAAAATGTTTTAAAAATAACTGTCAAAAATAACTGCGACGACACTTGCAATATTAAGTCACTTGCCCCGCTTAAAGTTGTAATGCCCTATTTTGATAACAATCCGCTCGAAACCCATCAGAGTTTTGATGGTATTGAAGTTTACACTGGTACAAAAAATAAAGTTATCAGCGGTTATTCGGTAAAATCTTTTGCCAACGGATTTAATGGTCCCGTATGGATTCTTGCCGGCTTTACTCCCGATGGAACAATTAAAGACACATATATTTTAAAAAATCATGAATCAGCAGGTTATGGTTCAAAACTTACTGATCCTGTTTTCAAAAGCCAGTTTATTAACAAAAATCCAACAAAAGTTAAAATTGCAGTAAAAGCAGATGATGGCGATTGTGATGCAATTGCAGGTGCAACAATCAGTTCGCGTGCTTTTTGCGAGGCACTTTCGCTGGCTTATGAAACGCTTACAAAAAATGTAATTAAAAAACCCTCAAGTGATACTTTGAAAAAGGAAGAACCAGCAATTGATACCACCAAACTGGTTGCGTTATCTATTATTAAAAGTGTACTCCCCGACTTCACAAATAATCCCAGGAGCACAGTTAAAACCACGAATGGATTAGACGTTTATACCGCAAAAAAAAGCAATACGACTGTCGGATATGCAGTAAAATCTTCATCAAAAGGTTACAATGGATTTATTTCTTTACTCGTTGGATTTACACCTGCTGGTGTCATTAACAATATTGCTGTAATCAGTCAGAATGAGACAAAGGGAATGGGTACTGAAATCAGTGAAGATTATTTCAGAGAACAATTTATCGGGAAGAACCCTGCGAATGAACTAATTTCAGTAAAGGAAGACCAAGGCGTAATTGATGCTATTTCGGGTTCTACAATCAGTTCTCGCGGTTATTGCAAGGCTGTTGTAAATGCTTTTAATGCTTACAAAAATGCAAAAGGAAAATAATTTTAATAAATAAAAACAAATATGAAAAAAACCATTTTAGTATTTATGTTGTTTGCTGCCGGAAGTCTATTTTATTTTGGATGCAAGCATGACCCTGTTATTCCAAAGCATACTATTTGTTTTGAATCGGAAATTCTACCAGTGATTGTTTCCAATTGTGCAAAAAGTGGATGTCATGACGCTATTACTGCTGAAAAAGATTATAATTTTTCTGATTATAATGGCATTATGCAGGCTGTTAAAGCGGGAAATCCTGGCAAAAGCAAACTGTATAATTCTATCAATGGAACACTTGAAGATAAAATGCCACCTTCTCCTTCAGCACCATTGACAAGCGCACAAGTACAAACAATAAAATTGTGGATTGAACAAGGCGCTGAAAACACAACAAACTGCGAAAATAATGGAACAAATGGCTGCGACAGCACCAATGTTACTTATTCTGGAACCATACAAGCTCTGCTTGCAAATAATTGCACGGGTTGTCATAACTCGGGAAGTGTTTCTGGAGGTGTAAACCTTGATGGCTATACCAATGTTAAATCATATCTGGATGCTCATAAAACAAATTTCACCAAAACCATTAATTACTCGTCTTCGATAAAAATGCCTCCATCAGGCAAATTGAGCGATTGTAATATTGCAAAATTCACAAACTGGATCAATAACTCTTATCCAAATAATTAAAAACATGAAGCTACTAAAAAACTTAATCATGCCGGCTTTTGTTATCGCTTTTATAACATTGACATTGAATTCATGTTATTATGATAATGAAGAAGAAATGTACAACCCAGCAAACGGCAATGCTGTTATTTGCGACACATCTATTGTGACTTATGCACTTCAGATCAAGCCAATATTTGATTCAAAATGTATTTCGTGCCATAGCCCGGCCGGAAGTGGACAGTCCCCGTTCTTTGACAATGCCACAGCTGCCCACGATTACGCTGTATTGCCTAATAACAGGTTAATGGAATATGTTAATGCCGGTCATCAAAGCCTTACTTTTACAGCTTGCGAAAAAGCCCAGTTCAACAAATGGATCAATACAGGAGCAAATTAAAAAAACATCTATCATGAAAAATACAACTTTTACTTTCTTGCTTTTCTTCTTTTTTATTGCATCTGTGGGATTTTCTCAAGAGACAAAAACAGAAGAAACCACTTATACAAAAAATACATTTTATGCGAACCGCCTCATCAACGGACATTCTGTTGAATTAAGCCCTGTAGGTCGGTTGGATTTGAAATTTTCGCACCGAATGGGACGCCTAAACAATGGTGCATACGATTTGTTTGGCTTGGATCAAGCTACTTTACGTATCGGCCTCGAATATGGATACAATGACTGGCTCATGTTTGGATTTGGAAGAAGCAATGTAGAAAAACTTTATGATGGGTTTTTTAAAATAAAATTCCTTCGTCAGAGTGAAGGAAAAAAGAACATGCCCGTTACAGCTACATTTTTTTCAGGAATGTATATCAATACTCTTAAATGGGCTGACCCAAATCGTATAAATTATTTTTCTTCCAGAATTTCTTATGCCAACCAGCTTCTGGTAGCCCGAAAATTTAACGATCGGCTTTCGCTTCAAATCATGCCTACTCAAGTACATCATAACCTTGTGGCCGCAGCTAATGATAAAAACGATATTTTTTCCATCGGTTTTGGAGGAAGATACAGAATATTTAACCGTATGGCATTAACAGCAGAATACTATTATTTACTCCCCAATCAAATAAAATCACAACTTTACGGCACGGATGTTGTTAACTCGTTCTCCCTTGGTTTTGATATTTATACAGGAAAACATGTTTTTCAGATAATGGTTACCAACTCAACAACAATGGTAGAAAAAGCATTTATCACCCAAACAACAGATACATGGAAAGCAGGAAACCTTCACATCGGCTTTAATATTCTAAGGCTTTTTACTGTGGTTAATAAATAATATCTTTGTAATAATTTAATATATATATTATGTTAAAAAAATCAATTCTTCTGTTTAGTGTTGTCCTTGCAATTACAATTGCTGCTTCGTCAACAGTATTTTCTTTTACAAACGGTGGATCTCCTTCGTGCAGTGGCTCACCAACCGATGGCGCAAACTGTGCAACAAGTTGTCATAACACATCTGTTAATCAGGAAAAACCGGGTTGGATCGTATCCGATATACCAGAATCAGGATATATTCCCGATTCCACATATACAATAACTGCAACTGCAACAGGCATAGAATCGTCGAAAAAATTCGGATTTGAAGCATCTCCTCAGTTTGAAACTGGAAAAATTGCCGGAAAAATAATTCTTACAAATGCAAACGAAACAAAATTAATTGCAGGCGGAAAATGCATCACTCAAAAAGAAGCAGGAACTGACGGAACAACAAGCAAATCATGGTCGTTCAAATGGATTGCTCCAGCAAAAGGAACAGGCAATCTTACATTTTATGCTGCATTTTTAATTGGCGGGAAACCCGAAATTGCAGTTACTTCTAAACTTAATGTAACCGAAACCAAATAAAACCAAATCATGTTAAAAAAATCAATGTTTCTGCTTTCTTTTCTGATGATGATCGGAATCGTTTTTTTCAGCGTACAAGCTCTTACTTTTCCTGAAGGCGCTCCAGTCGGAGTAACAGGATCACCGGCAGATGGGAAAAACTGCACCAAATGCCACGAAGGATTTTCGGCTACCAAGGACGGTTGGATTAAGTCTAATATTGATTCCTCTGGATACATTCCAGGAAAAACCTATACAATAACCGTAAATTCAATTGGTTTAAACTCAACAAAAAAATTTGGTTTTGAAATTTCCCCACAGGATAAAGTCGGAAAGCTTCTTGGAAAGCTTATAGTAACAAATGAAACAGAAACCCAGCTTATTGGAAAAGGCAAATATATCACTCACAAGGAAGATGGAATATCCGCAACCGGTTCAAAAACCTGGAAATTTAACTGGCAAGCACCTGTTGCAGGCACTGGCGATGTAATATTTTACGGAGCATTTGTTCTTGGTCCCAAACCATACGGAATTATTTCAAGTTCCTTAAAAATTTTCGAAGCAAAATAATGTACATCCTTAAAGTTAAAGGGAGTTATTCGATTCCTGACTTTATTCAGATACGCGACGATAACTTTACACTTGTTGCTTATTTCAAAGCCAGTAAACCAGAATTAGGCATTAAGAAAGGGAATCTGGAAGCATTTAAGAATGAAATTATAAAGGCAATAAACGAAATTCCTTACGGAAAAATATCCAAAATCTAAGAATTCCGGTTTCCGGTTTTTTATTAACTTTGTCCCAATATTTTATTATGGACGAGAACAAGCCTATCATAAATCTGGAAAAAGTATCCGTTTTTCAAAAAAACATTCTGATTTTATCATCAGTTTCGTTCAACATATTCAAAGGCGAATTTGTTTATCTCATTGGTAAAACTGGATCGGGAAAAAGCAGTTTATTAAAATTGCTCTATGCTGATTTACCTCTGATAGATGGCGCTGCAGAAATTACAGGTTACAACTTGAAAGAAATTAAAAACAGGGAAATTCCTTTTTTAAGAAGAAAAATCGGAATTGTATTTCAGGATTTCCAGTTGCTGATTGACCGAAGCGTAAATGAAAATCTTATTTTCGTAATGAAAGCAACAGGCTGGAAAGACAAAGAAGCCATGCAGAAAAAGCTGGATGAGGTTTTAGATAAAGTTGGGCTAAGTACCAAGGGCTTCAAAATGCCCCATCAATTATCAGGTGGTGAACAACAAAGAGTGGTGATTGCACGTGCTTTGCTTAACGATCCTGAAATAATTCTTGCCGATGAACCTACTGGCAATTTAGATCCCGAAACATCCGAAGGAATTATGACCCTCCTTATGGATATCAGCAAAGCTGGAAAAGCAGTTTTAATGGCTACACACGATTTTATGCTTTTTAAAAATTTTCCGGCACGAACCCTTGTGTGCGAATGTGCAACAATCAGAGAAGAAATAAAAGCTTCAGAACAGTAAATTGATCAACTGATTTATATTAAATTCGTTTGAGAAAATTCCATTTTCAAGAATTGCTTTCCTCTTTTTTATATCTGATTCATTAAAGGGCTTAGAAAATAATTCAATTACGGATTCCTTCATTTCAACTTCGCTATTGCAAACAACACAGCACTTCTCCAACCCGGTTTCAAAAACCATAGGTTTGTTTACAATACAGTGTCTTCCGGTATATAATGCTGACAATAGCTTCAATTTTATTCCTGTTGCCTGAAAAGTAGGCAGAATATTTATCTGGGCATCCTGAACCAATTTGTATATTTCAGTTGTAGAAACATCACCTTTAATTGAAATATGAGGATATTGTTCAACTAGTTTTTTAAGTTCAGCAGATGCTTTGTTCCCGGCAATAATGAAAGGAATATTCAATTCGCTGAAAATGTTTTTAATGAGCCAGATTGCAGCTTCATTGTTTTCGCCAACCGAAAGGCTACCATGATACAATGCGTAATTTCCTGAACCGGGTATTATTTCCACATGATCATGGGGATGAAATGCGGAAACATTAATTGTGTTTTTATTTATAGAAGAAAAATAATCTTTATCATGCAGAGAAATTGCAGCTACACCTTCTGCCTTCTCCAGTATTTTTTCATAACGGCGAAGTTTTTGGGATTCATTTGAGAAATAATACTTTTTAAAAATATCTTGTTCAACTTTAGCAAGATTCTGATAATAATCATGCTCAATATTATGCGTGCGAACTATTTTACGCTTCTTCTTTAATCTTTTATGGTCAAGAAAATAGCATGTATGAAGCCCCTCAAACAGAATCGGATTGTTTTTCTTTGCAAGGTTTGACAAAAGTTCTTCCGAAGAACGAGTAACTACAATATACGGACGGCGACGAAAAAGATTTGCTTTAGAAACATTTCGTTTGTAATAAAATACATTTTCGCAAATGGCTTCAAGTTCCATAGAAACAGGACGACCGTATTCAAAGCAATGAAGATTTACTTTTATACCGGCTTTCCGAAATGCTCTTACCTTATAATATACATCAATTACACCCCCATAATTTGGTGGATAAGGAACATCGAACGAAACAACTTCAACAGTTTTTCTATGTTCAGAGGTAGTCTTTGAAAATATTTTCGAGATTTGTTCTTTCATTTTTCCAATTCAATTCCGAAACTGCAAACTTACAATTTTCGCGGTATTTTAAAAGCCTTTCTTTATTGTTAAGCATCGAATTTATTTTTTCGGCAATATGTTTGGGGTCATGACCGTCAATAAAATCGCCTATTTGATAATGCAGAACTATTTTTTTAAGTTCCACAAGAGGCGAAACTAAAACCGGAGTACCAGCATGAATGTAATCAAATAATTTATTGGGTAAACTATAACGGTAATTAATATTGGTATCCTTATCCAATGATAAGCCCAGATCAGCTGAGGCAGTATAGCTTACCAATCTTGAATAGGTTTGTTTTGGAATAAAAACCACTTTCTGGTTCAGGTTATTTTCGATAACACTTATTTTTAAAATTGGCAAAACATCACCGTCACCTACAATATAAAGAACTGCATTTTCAATATATTTCATTGCAAGCACAGCCTCTTCAGCTCCTCTATCAATATTAATTCCTGCACCCTGCAGAATAATTATTTTTTTATTTTCATCAATTCCTAATTCTTTTCGCGAAATTATTTCAACATGTTCTGGCATTTGAGGTATATTGCGAACTACAATACATTTTTTATGGTATTCCATTTCGTATAAGTCAGCAATAGATTGATTTACTGTAATTATTCTTCCCAACTTCGGGAAGATGAATTTTTCAATTTTCTTCCAAATTTTTCTTACAAATGGCCTTCCTTCAAGTTCGGGTACACCGGTAAAATACTCATGACTATCATATACCAGCGGCTTTTTTCTAAATTTTGAGACAAGAAAATTCGGAAGCAAAATGTCCAGATCATTTGCAAACAGCAAGTCCACTTTATGAAAGAGCAAATAAAAAAACATTTTAAAATTTATCTCGGCATAAAACAAAGGTCCACGATCAAATAACATACGAATTCTTCTTGTTTTATAATTTCTGCAATCAATTGCCAAGCTATTTTTTCTTTTACGGCCAACCAGCAAAACGTTATACCCCATTGAATACAAAACCATACAGGTACGATCAACCCTGCGATCGGAAACAAGATCATTGCTTACTGAAACAATTGCTCTTTTTTGTTTTGTCATTGCCATGCGAAAATACTAAATAAATTTTCTGCTATTGATTTTTGTTAAAATTGACAAAAGAAAAACGGTTTAGTAAAATTTGAATTGTGTGAGCTGATAAAAAAATATATATATTTGTTGTCACAATAACTCACACTTATGCTTGTTCAGCGTTCTGTTTCATTAAAGCCTTTCAACACTTTCGGTATCGATGCCAGAGCAGCTTTTTATTGCGAAATAACCGAAGAAAATGAACTGAAGGAAATCCTTAAAAATTACGAATTTCGTTATCTGCCAAAATTAATTCTTGGTGGTGGCAGCAATATCCTGTTTACCAAAGATTTTGAAGGAATTGTAATAAAAGTCTGTAATAAAGGTATTGAAATTACCGAAGAAAATAAAGATTTTGTTGTAGTTAAAGTTGCTGCAGGAGAAGACTGGAGCGAGTTTGTAAATTACTGTGTTGAAAAAAATTGGGGCGGTCTGGAAAATCTCTCTTTAATTCCTGGAACTGTGGGAGCCAGTCCTATTCAAAATATTGGTGCTTACGGTGTGGAAATGAAAGATACTTTTGTTGAATTGGAAGCTTTTGACCTAAGCTGTCCAAGGCTAAAAACCATT
>JBBQSF010000045.1:0-21729 GCA_038214085.1 Bacteroidales bacterium
GGAAGCCTATTTCTTAAATATACTTTAACAGAATATGTTGCGGCATATAAAGAAATTGCAGTTAAAGAAATGAACCGTTCGGGAATTCCTGCAAGCGTAACAATGGCACAGGGAATACTCGAGTCAGCATACGGAAACAGCACTTTGGCTTTGATGGCGAACAATCATTTCGGAATAAAAAACAAACCCGATTGGAAAGGCGAAACCTATTCAATTGGAGCATCCTGTTATAAAAAATACAATTCGGTTTTAGAAAGTTTTAAAGATCATTCCAATCATATCAAATCGCGCAAATGGTATGCTGACTTATTTTTGCTTAGTCATACGGATTATAAGAACTGGGCTCTTGGCTTGAAAAAAGCTGGTTATGCTGAAGATCCCAATTATGCTTGGAGCTTAATCAGCCTTGTTGAAAAATACAAACTCAGCGATTTGGATAAGTTGTATTCTCCGAGTGATACACTTAAATAAAATTTTCCGCACATTTTCATTATTAATTTCCGCACGTATTTTTCAATAAGTTATTTTTGCGGTTGAATAAAACTAAAGTTTAAATTTATTCGTTTAGTATCTGTGCTAAAAATCAAGCTTTTTGTTTTCATTTTTTTTCAATCATTTTTGATTTACAGTCAAACACTGAAAGGTTTTCTTACTGATGAAAGTGGAGTACCTGTGCCTGGCGCCACCATTAGCATAAAGGACAGTTATGTTGGCGTAATGACCGATAAAAATGGATATTATCAAATATCACTTAAGCCGGGAAAGCAAACTGTTGTGGTTAAAATGATGGGCTTTAATCCTGTTGAGAAAACATTAGAAGTTTCAGGGAAATTGCCAATTAAATTCGATACAATATTAAGTATGAATGCAAAGTTGCTGAACGAAACTGTTATTTCGTCTGACAACCGCAGTCTCGGAAAATCTATCATGCAAA
Source organism: Bacteroidales bacterium (assembly GCA_038214085.1). Lineage (GTDB taxonomy): Bacteria > Bacteroidota > Bacteroidia > Bacteroidales > CG2-30-32-10 > JBBQSF01. The sequence continues at coordinate 935 of JBBQSF010000045.1, forward strand.
ATGTCAAGGATAAACGAAAGGATTTCCTTGATTCGGTTCAGCATTTTCAATGCACCATTTACAGGCATATTTCGCTCGAAAATGTTGAGCCAAAATTTGTGCGCGATTCCATTGAAAAAACAAAAGTTGACAGCCTCGAAGCAAATCTCAAAAAGCAGGAAATTCGCAAAAGAAAGCGGGATATAAAGCGCGAAGAACGGAAAAGAAAAAAGCTGAATGATTCAACAAAAAATAAAAAGGCGGAAACGTATTTGATAAATTATGTCTCCGACCTTGATGAAACTATTGCGACATTGTATTTCGACAAACCTGCCAAATACAAAGAATCCGTAATTGCCGAAAACACCTACGACATTAAATGGCCAAGTCGTTTCTATTTTATGGCAGGCACGGATATGTCCGAAGGCATTGAGATTGAAAACATGACGTATCAGCCGTACAATCCTTATATTCTTATTAATGACGATGCAACTGCCGATTTTAACTTCTACAAACCAACAATATCGCAGCCGTCTATTTGCATAAAACCTCTGCTTTCGCCTATTGCTCCGGGTTCTTCATTGTTCTATTTATACGATTATGATGGCGTTTTATATATCGAAAATAAAAAGTTTTATAAAATAAAAGTAAAGCCACTTTTCCCTGCAGATGCCTTGTACAGCGGAACCATTGTGGTGCACGACAATACATGGGCGCTTCAATCTGTTGACCTGAGCATAAATCAGGATGTGTTGCTGTATTGCAAAAGTTTCAGAGTGCAGCAAACGTATCAATTGCAATCGGGAATTAGTGTGCCTGAAAAAAGCACATTTACTTATATTGTTAAAGAGGGAAAACGAACCATAACAGGCACTACTGATGTGTTTTATTCTGATTATGTTTTGAACGATTCTATACCCTTAAAAACATTTTCGGCTGAAATAAAAGTGTACCAAGATGGGGCGCTAGAAAAAGATTCTGCTTGGTGGGCTGATCAACGTCCTCTGTCACTTACATTAAACGAAAATAAATTCATAAAACGAACCGACAGCTTATCTAAATATTACAACAGCGATTCGTATATTTTTAAAACAGATTCTTCGTCCAACCATATCGATATATGGAATTTTTTGTACGAAGGCATCAGCCATACCAACAGAAAAAGACAGATTGTGTATTTTATCAATCCATTGGTAGCGCAAATTAATCCATTGGGAATAGGTGGTTACAGACATAGTTTTGGTGGATATTTTTTTAAACGTTTTCCAAATGATTATTTGTTTGAATCGGAAGGGATGTTGAATTATGGATTTGCAAATAAAGATTTGCGTGGCAGGGGCGGAATAGGGCTTACGTATTTTCCAAAAAAGTTTGTACGTACATTTTTCAGGTTCGGCGATTTTTACGATCAGGTTAACAACAATGCTTCCATAGGTTCCATGTTCAGCCGGAGCAATTATGCACGAACAAAAACATTCAGTATTGCCCAGCGCATGGAATTGATAAACGGACTTTTTGGCGAGCTTACATTTATTTTTTCCGATCAAACTCCCATCAGCAACATGCAACTGGAACAGTGGTCGAACGATATTTTCGGTACTGTGAATACACCCCTTGAATTTACGGAATACATTAAAACAGAATTTCAACTTGAATTTAAATATCTGATTCATCAGAAATACGTGATGAAAAATAAAAGAAAAATTCTTTTAGGAAGCAACTGGCCTGAATTCTCATTCTTGTGGAGGAAAGGTGTGCCGGGGCTTTTGAACAGTGAAGTGAATTTTGATTATGTAGAAATAGGTGCTCAGCACGAATTGAAATTGTCACGTTGGGGAAGATTGAACTGGAGCGTGAAAGGCGGATCTTTTCTGAATAAAAACAACTTAAGAATACTTGAACATAAATATTTCAGAGGCTCGGACAATATCTTTTTCAGCAGTCCGGCCCGAAGCCTACAACTTTTAGGACCAACACTAAGCAGTTCGTCAACATTTATTCAGTTTAATGCAATACATCATTTCGAGGGTGCCATTATGGATAAAATTCCATTGATGAGCCGACTCAAAATTGGCTTGGCTGCGGGTGGAGGCGGATTATTTATGCAGGAAAATAGTTTCAGACATGCGGAAGTATTCGGAGGATTGGAAAGGGTTTTTCGTATCCGTAGGCAATTGTTCCGAATTGGTGTTTTTGCAGTAACAGCCGACAATAATTTAAATAAAGCAGATTTCTCAATAAAATTCGGAGTAAACTTTTACAACAGTTTCAGCAAAAAGTGGGATTATTAGAATAGCAAAATGATCCTACCCAATTCAACATTCTACATTCTACATTCTGCATTCTGCATTCTGCATTCTGCATTCTGCATTCTGCATTCTGAACTTTTAACTGCCGCTAGGCATGTCTACATTCTGCATTCAAAATTCTTCATTCTACATTCTACATTCTGAACTTTTAACTGCCGCTAGGCATGTCTACATTCTGCATTCAAAATTCTACATTCAAAATTCTGCATTCTGAACTTTTAACTGCCGCTAGGCATGTCAAAATTCTTCATTCTACATTCTACATTCTGCATTTTTAACTGCCGCGAGGCATGTCAAAACTCAAAATCAAGGAGTATCCTTAAACAAACTGTCGTTTGGCTTGGCTTCTTTATATCCGAAAATAAAGTTAAAACCGAAATGAATATTAAAAGAGCGAGTTCCTGTGGGTTTAAAAAGAGCATAAATATTGTCGCTTGCAACGTAAGTTTGCCATGGACCGAGATTCAGAGCCATTGCAAATCCAATATTTGCATAACTGCGATTTTGCACCGAATAACTCACTGCAGCACTAAACATGTTCGCGAACCATTTGTTATAAGAAACAGTGAACGAAGGATGGAGTTGCTTGTTGAAAATATCTGAACGTATGAGCAAACCTACTTTATCGTGTGGGGTTAGTGCGTAAATTCCGGTAAGGTAAATTTTGGTTGTAAGTGGCGACCAGTAAGAATTTCCCGTTTCCTTAATTTTAAAAATATCAGCCAGGGAATCAAGAATAGTATTGAGTTTTTCGTCAATAATGGAATCATTTTTATTAAAAAATTGTTGAATGTCGATGCCATCAAAAGTAAATTCATCCAAATTGTTTCCGTAATTTTTTGTTGTGGATTGTTCCCCGGGAACCCATTTTATTCCGCCAAAATCAAGCACACTTAACCCAAAAGAAAACTTGTCGTTGTATTTATATGAAGCACCGAGATCTATTCCATATCCTTTGTTGTCGCCGTTCATAATGTAATCTTTAAAATCAAATTTGGGATCGTTGTTATCAATGGAATCATGTGCTGTTGAATCGAGTATAGAATTAGGAAGATAAACATTTACCAAGAAATTGGTATGAGCGGTATGAGCAAAATCATTTTCATTGATGTCAACCGTAACGTCATTGTGTTTCGTGTATATATTTGCAAATCCCTGCAAGTATTTGAAACGTCCGCCGACACATAGTTTGTTATTGATATCACGAGCATAGCCAACGGCATATTCACGGTAATGTATGGCGTTAACACCAATTCCACTAAAATCAGCAGTTTCGCCGATAAACTGTCCGTTTCCTTTCCAGGCAAGGGAAATAAGGTCTTTTGGATAAGCAAATCTAAAAGATATTTTTTCAGTTGCACTAAAATTAAAGTAGTTTTTTTTCACTTTAAAACCGAATGAAAAAATCTCTTCCATAGCTTGTGCCGAAATATAATTTTTCTTTCCGAGTTTGTCGATAACTTTATCCATGGTTAATTGGAGCGAATCGTCGCTGCGCAAAGTAAACAAGTGTTTGTATGCAAACCCGCTGTGCCCCAAACCAAGATATACCGAAGAAAAAGCAGGGAATCCCACATGAACTTTTGCAGTAGGCATAAAAGCCGGATTTGTATAGCTCGACTGAGGAACAATAGGAAGGAGGTGCAATGTTAAATCCTGTTGTGCCGCAACATTAAAACAAAGAGTAATTGCTGCGATAAATGTTGCAATGGATGTAAATATATGTCTTTTCATTTTTTCGCAGAATTAATTGTTAGGATTTACCTGATAATGTCCCTGTGCCTGAATTCCAAGTTTTACATCGATGTTGTAATCTGAGTATATTTTAACGGTAGAAGCACCATTGTTTATAGTTGCCAGTTTTGAATATACGAACATTTTGTATGTGTTCTTTAAATTGGTTAGCCTATTTTTGTATACGGTAGTTTCAACATATTTATGATTTGTTGAAGTAACTCTGTAATCGGGCGATGGGCCAATTGGAGCAGCATAAATAATCTGTTCAAAAGGCGAAAGCAATGAATCGATTTTATGGTATAGAGAATCAACAAAATATATTTGAACGCGCGCATCAATAGGAAATCCGTTGTCGGTATTGATTTTGAATTTTACCCATTCTGCTTTATCTATATCTTCTCCAAAGCTAAAATCAATGGTGTCCTGTAGTCTAAAATCCCATGCAGAACCGTGCATTGGCAGTTCAACTTGAACATCCAAAGCAAAACGACTGCTGTCTTCAACAAAATTTTGATCAGAGGCGGGGTTTCCTGAAGGGTTGGATAAAGTGTTTATATGATATGCGATCCAGCGAGGTGAAATATTTAATGCATCGTCAAAATTTGAATTGTTTTTGTCGAGGGATTTTGTAGTTTGTACAATTTGGCCCAGCTGAGCAAAATTTGGATAACCAACTACCCATTGACCGGTAAGTAAAGAGCTTGTGAGTGGAACTACGAAAGGAGGATTAACCGGAGAATATGCTTCCATTAAATCGAATGAAACTGCCATTGGCATTCCGTAACCATTGTTGGCATAAATATGCAATTTCGGATCTTCAAAATGCAATGAACCCCATATATTGTTTTTGAAAATCTCAATGAGCACTGAATCCTGATTTATTGAAAAAGTACGTTGTCCGAGATAGCCGAAAATAACTCTATAACTTATGTTTTGAAATGATTCACCCATGTTGATATTGTATGGTGAATTATCTGAGTTGCCATCGCCGTAAGAAGTGATTTTGTACTGAACAGGAATTTGATTTCCTGAATTAAAAGACAGAGTATAACCAGTGAGATCAAAGGCTTGCGATATATTAACCGAACCGCCGGTATAGTTGTAAATAATGGTTTTTTTAAAGGGAATACCATTCTTTTTTGCAGTGGGAAGGGTAATGTATATTCTTGAATTGTGATTTATATTGGCGTTGATATTAAAATTTAAAATCCCTGACTTAATCCGGATACTGTCGTAACGTTCGCTGTACGAATTTGTAAAAGAATAATTTCCTGAATATGTATATGAGGCGCTGTCGTTAAGAACAATGGCTCCAGGCGAAAAATTAAAACTTGAATTTATGCTCTGGTCAGTAATCGAAATCAGCTCATCTGCACGTTGTGAAAAAATTCTTGAATTGTATATCAGGTAAAGAAAATTGGTGCCATCCTCAATAAAAAGATGATTGGTGTCATAATCATTCAATATATCACGCAGGGTAAGTTTTGAATGAATAAGAGGAACAGCAATATTAGGATCATAATCAAAAGCAGCTATTTTATCAAAATCAAACTCTTCTTTTTTGATGCAGGATTGAAGCATAAATAAAGAAAGCAGTAAAAATAAAGAAAACAAGAAAAGTTTTTTTACTATTGATTTTCTGGAGAAAAGAGTATAGACTTTTTTCATAAGGAAAAATTTACATTTTTAAAATATCGGGTAAATGTATAAATTTATTAAGCTGAACGCAACAAAAAAAATCAAATATTTAAAGGTGTTATTTAAAGGAATAATTTATCACCGATTTGCCAAAGCCAACCACCAGATTTAATTCGGAATTATTGTGAAGACTTTCAATAAAAAATGAGGTATTCCCTCTGAGCGGAAAACCTTCTTTAATCAATCCATCTGGTGTAATGATATAAATTTTCTGAGCACTAACGCTATATGCTCCCACAATAGCCTTTTTTCCTGCTTTTTTCATGATTACAAGATCTGACGCTATTGGATAGGGAAAGTTAAGCGATGCAATAAGCGCATGTTTTTCATTGTAAACGACTATTTTATTGCTGTCTAGAAAAATAAAATCTTTTGTGCCATCTGCATTAAAATCTTCATACAAAAACTGATGAGATGCGCTGAAATTACCTAAAACTGCGGTTTCCATTTTTCCTTTCTCATCAATAAAAATAAGCTTTCCCGAATAATCGGTTGTGAGCATGCACTTGCCTTTTGTTGATGGCATCTTGGCCATATAAATTTTCGAAAAAAACGATACTTTAACTGCTTCTTTAAGTTTAATTTTTTCAATTCCTTTACGATCCACAACAGTCATCAGTCCGTCCTTATCGGTAATTACAATGCAATCACCTCCAGCAAAACTTATCACTTCCGGTTTTTTTATTATATCGCTTTTTGTATTTACCAAAGTCCACCCTGAGTTTAAAGTTCCTTTTTTTGTATAATTATACAATTGTTTACCGCAGGGAATTAAAAAGCGATAATCATTGTTTCCACTGTAGTCGGCTACAGTCATTGCTGCTGTGGATGTTTTTTCGAATTTAATTGGAAATCCGGGTTCAGCAAACCCATCGCTGTCGATGATATAAAGGTACGACGGTGTATTGAAAACATATTGTTTTTTTCCTTTCACATTCATATTGATTTCTACCGGAACTGTCAAGGGAATTTCGCTGAACTGTAGTTTATGCAGAATGCTGCCTTTGTTGTCAATAATATAAAACTGATTTGACTGATCAAAAGCCACAATACTTTTACCGGAACCGTCAGTAGCATTCACGGATTGCGGACCGAATAACATTAGCGTATCAAGTTTAGCAGTCCATAATTGATTTGTTAAAGCTTCGGCCAATGCATTTATTGTAAGGCAGGCATTGTTATAAAAAAGTTTTCCGTCGCATTTTAGCTGAAAAGCCATTGCATCAAATTTTTCAAATATTTGCGGCTTTTCCAGTCTGGCATTTTGAATGTTTTTGTCCGAATAGCTGCTGAGGTATAATGAAGCTTTTGAAATATCAGTATAAATGAAAATATTGGATTCTTCTGAAATGTTTTTAGAGAACAAATTATAATTGCTGTTTTCAGAAAGTGTATTGTTGCTTTTATCTGCTTCGAGAAATTGTTTGAGCGATTTTGTTGAATTGGAAAACACTACGTAATCGCCAACTATAGAATAATAATTACAGGAAACTTTTTGAAAAATATTTCCAAATAATGCCTGCAGTGCGCCAGTGCCTTTATATTCGTATATGTTCTCAATTTCTTCAGTTTTAGTAACTGTAATTGTTTTTGCTGCCTGTTGCTTCTTTTTTTTGCCTTTCTTTTTGGGTTGAGTAACTTTCTGTTCTTGCTTAACAGAAATTTTCATCTTCTCAGGTTTTAGCAATGCCAAAGTTTTTTCCAGTTGAGAAGTTTTAAAAATGCCATAATAATTTGCTGCTGTATCATTTTTATCAGGAGCGGTAATTACCAATGCAAGTTCATTTCCTATACATGGTAAAAGCTGTTTTTCAATGTCGGTATCCGCAAGTGAATTCACAACGCTTATGGATTTTTTACGTTGATCACTACTTTTTATTTTGTTGAGATACAATAGATAATTTTTATTCCATTGTTGAAAGTCGCTGAATCCGTAGCAAATCATAAAAACTGTTGAAGCAGGAATTATTTTCTGAATGGTTGTTTCGTGCGGCAGTTGTCCTTTAAAGGTGCTCAAAAAATCGTTGCCAATTGTGTCGTTGAAGCATGAGTATCCATTAAAGAGCAAAAGTTGTTCTTTTAATGTTAAATCAAGAGCCGACCATTGTGCAAAAGTATTGAGTTTCAAAATCTCATTCTGTGAGCCTTTATCGGTAAGCTGCGCAAGAAGTTGCGCAAAATTATTGTGATTGATGTAGATATTTGCACTTACGTTTTTGCCTGATGTTTGGTAAACATTTTTAAATGATTGTAAATCTGAAATTGATTTGCTGGAATTAACCTGCTTTATTGACTTTTCAATCAGATCGGTATCGGTACTTCCAATAAATAAACCGCCGGTTAAATAATAAAAAAATGAAGAAGTTCCTTTTTTACCAAGCAATTCATAAATGGAAAAATGTTCAAAATTACGTGAACTGATGGTTCCCGATTTTCCATAATTACTAACAATATTTTCTGTCTCTTTTTTATTTATTTCAGAAGGAATTGCTCCAACAAACAAACATGATGTTCCCGATTTATTGTTGTTATGAAATGAAATATATAAAGGGTTTTTATTTAACGATTCGCTTAGTGATATGTTCGTGTTTACAAGTGAATCAATAAAAATAGCATTGCGGTTGATGTTGGAAAAAAAATCAAACTGAATAAGTTGCTGCCATATCGCTGAATTTTCGGAGCAAGAAGCCCAGAACTCTAATGGCTTTTTTATTTCAATAATCATTCCTGCATTTTCAGGAATGGCTTTAAAAGCATTAATTTTCCTGCTTCCGCCCGGTAAGGATATCAGGATTACAATAAGAAAAACAAAAATACCAAGTCCCAATATCGAAAAAAAAATGGTTTTCCGGTGAAGCGTTTGTAGCTTTTGTAGAATGTAACTCAGTTTGCTGCTTGCTGAACTGATTATTTTTTTTATTTGCAAGTGCTTGTTTTTTATGTATTGTTCAAAAATAGAAATCAATTTTCAGACATTCATGAGTTTTTAATAGTTTTTTGAACAATGCAATGTGCATAAGTATTCTCTCCTGATAAATCGGATTAAAATTAATACTAAAAATATAGACTGAAAAATTAGGATTTTTTTAGAACGCTTCAATCTATCAATTGAGTATTTTTGCAAAAACACAAATTGTTGTTGAAACACAAATTACATAATATTATTTTTTTGTTTGGCTTGTGCTTTCTGGCTCTAGAGCCTATTGTGGCGCAAAAAGGTACAAAAATAGATTTGATTAATGCCAATACTCTTGAGTTTGACAAAAAGATAGGAGAGAATGTAAAGCGACTTATTGGAAATGTAATTATGCAGCACAACAGCACCATGCTTTATTGCGATAGTGCGTATTTATATTCCGAAGGAAACAATGTGGATGCATACGGAAACGTAAGAATTAACACAGGATCTGTAACTATTAAAGGCGATGTTTTGCAATACGAAGGCAATACAAAAATTGCCCAACTTCATAAAAATGTATCCATGAATGATGGAACAATGACTTTAACAACCGACCACCTTACATTTAATCTGAATTCCAATATTGGCAATTATTCAACAGGCGGGAAAATTGTGAGTCCCGAAAATACGCTTACAAGTGTTATAGGATATTATTATGCAAACGATAAGAATTTTTTCTTCCGCAAAAATGTAGTGCTTGTAAATCCGCAATATACCATGAATTGCGACACACTGAAATACAATACCGAAAGTGATATTTCATATTTTATCGGACCTACCACTATTGTGAGCAAAGAAAATAAAATATACTGCGAGAATGGTTGGTACGATTCCAAAAAAGATATTGCTCAGTTCAATAAAAATGCAGTTTACTCAAACAAGGAGCAAACAATACAGGGAGATAGTCTTTATTACGACAGAGTGAAAGGCCTTGGAAAAGCATTTAATAATATTACTATTACCGACTCGTTGCAGGATATTAATATTCAAGGAAATTACGCACTCTACAAGGAAAAAGAAGGAACAACCTTGATGACCGATCAGGCAGTTCTCATCCAAAAGATTGAATCAGATACATTGTTCCTTCATGCCGACACCTTGTATGCCATGTTTGACAGTACACGCACAGGTAAGTTAATGTATGCCTATCATAAAGCAAAATTTTTTAAAAATGATTTACAGGGGCTTGCTGATTCTTTGGTTTATAATTTTAAAGATTCAGTGATTTTTATGTTTAAAAATCCAGTACTGTGGACTGACAAAAACCAGCTTACTGCAGATACCATTTCTATTTTGATGAAAAATAAAAAAATAGATAAAATGAATCTGTATTCATCTTCCTTTGTAATATCGCAGGACGATTCCATAAGATTCAATCAGATTAAAGGAAAAAATCTTACCGGTTTGTTTGCCAATAATGAGTTAACACAAATTCTTGTGAATGGCAATGGCGAAACAGTTTACTATGTGCGCGATGGCGAAAAACTCATTATTGGTGTTAACATTGCCCATTCAGATAGTTTGAGAATTTTTGTTGAAAAGAATGAAATTCAAACCATCACTTTCATCACAAGGCCTGAGGCAACATTATTTCCGGAAAAGGATCTGTCCTCGAAAGATACAATTTTGAAAAACTTCCGCTGGGAAAAAAAGAAAAGACCAGCAAACAAGCAAGATATTTTTTTGTGGGATACTGATTCCGAAGAGAAAAAACTAAAAAATTAAGCTTTAAAAAATTTACATGTAAAGTAAAAAACTGCACCCGGAAACTCCTGGTATGGTGAAATTTCGGAAGGACTTTCCACCCATATTTTTCCGCCCATTAATTCTGTTAATTGTTTAGCAATTGTGGTTCCCAAACCAGTTCCGCCGTATTTGGTAGTACTTGAATTGTCAACTTGTGTAAAAGAAAGAAAAATAGATTGTAATGATTCTTTTGGTATTCCTATTCCTGTATCAGCAACAGAAAAGAGCAGTAAGATTTCCTCATTATTAATTGAATGTTTTTTTACATTTATTATAATTTCACCTTTTTCGGTAAATTTCAATGCGTTGCTGAGAAGATTATTTAATATCTGCTGTAGTCGGACAGGATCACCAATAAAGGTGTGGCTTAAATCGGGAGATATATTTACAGCTAATTTCAAATTTTTCTGTCGCGCCAAAAAAGAGTACTGTTCTCCAAGACTGCGCATTAAAGCAAACAAATCAAAAGGAACTTTTTCAATTGAAAGTTTTCCTGCTTCAATTTTCGAAAAGTCTAAAATATCATTAATAATATGAAGCATTGTTTCTGCCGAGTACTGCAATAAACTCAGCAGTTCTTTTTGTTCGTCGTCAAGCTTTGTATTCGAAAATAAATCAGTAACACCAACAATACCGTTCATAGGAGTTCGAATTTCGTGACTCATATTGGCAATAAATTCCGATTTTGCCTTGTTGGCCGACTGCTGTGCTCTGATTGCTTTTTCAATTTCCGAAATATTATAGAGCGTTACAATATCAAAATTATCATCTTCAAGAACTATTGAAACCGATGAAGTAAGTAGTGTTACTTCTTCATTTTTTTTATTTATAAATGATGATTTTATATTTGATTTTCCTTTTGCGGAGTTAATAATTGAAACAATTTCTTTACTAAAACAAGAAGCATATTTTTCGCCGAGAACTTTTTCTTTAGTTTTCAGGTTTAGCATTTTACTTGCAGTTTGATTTATTTTCCTGAGAATTTTATTGTCGTCAATAATGAGAATTCCGGCAGGTACATTTTCAATAACTTTATTAAGCGTCTGAAGCGATTGTATTACTTGCGTTTCCGACTTATATTGATGCCTGATCAGAATGATAAATGTAAGTACGATTAAACCGATAATCAAAAATGTGGAAGTTAATAGTATTATTAATTTATTTCTAACCGGAGTAAGCAATTCCGATTTGTCGGCACTGAATATCAGACCAAATCTATTATTTAATATATCTACAGGATAATAAGTGGTTATAAGTTCGATAGGCTCTTGGTTAAAGATTATTGAATTTTCGATAAATCCTTCGTAGCCTGAATTGATATCACTGAGAATTTTACTCTTTTCGGTAATTTTTAAAATGGTATCACCTGAAATATCTTTTTCCGAATAACGGGTTTTTAAGATATATCCATCGCTGTTGATTAAAAACTGCCAAGAGTTTTTTCCAATGTAAAAATTGCTGAATTCTTTATCAAAATAATTCTGAATTGAAACGGATATTGAAATGTTTCCTTCTATTCCGCCTTTCTCATTATAAACTGGAATGTTGTATTTGTACTTAAAATTATCAACAATAACTCTTGGCTTTGATACAACATTTCGTGTGCTACTGTTCGAAACACTTATGATTTTAAAATAATTATATGAGTCCTTGTTGATGATAAGCATATTTCCACTGATGTCGAAAACCCTTACTGAAGATATAAAATTATCATATTTCATATACAACCTTTTAATACGATCGAGTAATTGATTGTTTTCAGTGGATATAATATCAGCATGGGGCTCGCTGCCGAATTTTGCCAGATAACCAACATCGTCAATAAAATCAAGATAATACTCTTCAATTTTATTTCCACAAATGTTTATTTGTTTTGAAATAATTATCTTTTGTTCAGTGATCTGCTGCCTCTGAAGGCTGATAAAAAAATAAATACAAACTGCTATCAGCAGAGTTAGTGTAAATCCAGATATGATTTGAATACGTTTCATTATTCCGAAAAAATCAGTTTAACCAAATACCAGGAAAATCCAGGAACACACTCAGCTAACAGTGTATATTTTTTAGAATTTACATTGCAGGTTGATGATGTTTTACCTTCGATAAGGATTTCATCAAAAGCATGAGCAATTGATTTGTTCCGATTTTTCCGAACATTGAATCTTGCAGGAAAATACTCATCTTCTTCAACAGGTTTCAAATATTTGTATCCATTAATTTTGGGCAGCGACAGTATGCTTGAAATGTCCTTATTACAAAAAATGATTGAGCCAGAAGTGTCAACCAAAATAACCTCACTTGTGTCGGGAATAAAATATTTTTCAGTTATACTTCGCAGGGTAATGTCAATACCAATTACACCTTGCATTATTGAATTGTTGTATACAGGAGCAACAAGAGAATTTACCCAGCCTCTGCCTGCTGGATCTGCATAAGGAGCACTTATAAAAACAAGTTCCTTTTTTTTATTATGCAATTTATCGGCTGAATAATAAAAGTTGAATGAAGTGATATCCGATCCTGCCCTGAACTGGCTGGCAAGGTCACTGTAAGGATACATTCTGATTATTGAATGTTTTTCAAGGTAATAAACTTGAGCTGCCAAAGGATAATGTTGTTGTATAATTGACTTGAACGCAGAATCCAGTGGCTCTGTTTTTCTAATAATATCATATATTTCAGTATCTGTTTTTTTTAACCTTGTGGCATATATCGCTGATTTTCCGTCGTCCGTTACTTTATAAAGCGTTTCTTTTTCAATATTGTAAAACAGTTTTGGCGCAGTACTGTTCGGTGTTGAAATATTTTCATTATTATATAATGATTCAGTATAGGTAACAACTTTTTTTATCTCAGCTTGTAATTGCAATAAATCCGAAGAAATTATATCTGCTTTTTGTTTGAGAATACTGCTGTAATCACTAAATTTCTTTTGTTTTGAATTATTGCATGTGCAAAATAATATGCAGCAGGTTAGTACAGCTCCCATTAAACAAATAAAGGGCTGTTTGCATTGCATATTTATTTTTTATAGGATGATTCGGTTTTGCTTTTTGTCTTATTGGGATTTTTCCCAAAAACTGAAAAAGAAACATACCTGTTGGGATTCAACCTCATATCTTCTATTAAAAGGGTAAGTTCCTTTGATGAACTTTCTATATTTTTATACAATGAGTCATTGTTCAACAACAATCCCATTGAACCTTTACCGGAGTTAATTTTTTCGGTGATTTCCGAAACATCTTTTAATGCTTTGTTTGCATTGTTTATGGTTGTTGCAATCTTAGCTTTAGAAAGAGTATCACTCAGCGTGGAGAAATTATTGATAATGTTAGTGAGTTTGGCATTGTTGTTTTTGAAGTTGCCCGTAATTGATTCAACATTTGCAAAAATATTTCCTAAGCGAACCCGTTGGGTTGATACCAAAGTGTCGAGATTGAATGTGGTGCTTTCCAGGTTCTGTATCGTGTTTTTAATGCTTTCAAAACTTTTTTTGAGATTTTCGCGGGTATCCTCATTAAATACAAATTGAATTACAGCCAGTACTGAATCTATGGAGAGCATGAGATCTTCTGCTTTTCGCTTTAGGGGAAGCATTTGAACACTTACTTCTTCCGAAACAGATAATGCCATTTTTGATGTCAATGTGTCGCCACTTTCCGCCTGAACTTTACTATCGCCCAATACAAGTTCAATAGCTTTTGACCCCATCAGGTTAGAACTGAAAATTTTAGCAATGGAATTTTTAGGAATAAGGATATTGTTTTCAACCAAAATTTCAACACACATTCTGCCTTTCGAATCAATAAACTTAATTTTACTAACCGATCCTACCTTGTATCCGTTAATAATTACTTCGTTTGATTCAACCAGGCCATTCACCTGATCATAAACAGCATAAAACACTCTTGAACTGTTAAAGAAATTTCTTCCTTTTAAAAAGTTCATTCCCCAATAAAGGAATGCGAGTGTAAATACGACTAATGCGCCAACTTTAACTTCTCTTTTTATTTTCAATGGTATTCTAATAAAAATTTGTACAAAGCTACTAATTTTTTTTAATCAATTTTACTGCTTCATTCGGAGTAATTCTTTCCCCATTGTTAAATGCTACAACAAAAGCATCTTTAAACCCCAGCACCTGAATTTCAGAAAGCAGGGCATTTGCTTCGGTAAGACTTTTACAATAACCGGAAACATATTTATACATTCCGTTGTGAAAATATTCCTGAACTTCCTGTATGCCCTTGAATTCGGAAGATGTTAATGCTTTTTTAGAAGGAGATGCAGCAAACTGAACTTTGAAGAAAATTTCTTTTTTCCCGGAAGTATCTTTTTTTAATGAATCGTTTTTAACAGAAATTTTTTTGTAATAAGTTGAGTCAACCTTTAACGAATTTTCATCTATTTCGGGAGCAGTATTTCCTTCCAAGTCTAATTTGTAGGATTTAAATGCACTAAAAACTGCTGAAGCTATATACTCTTGTCCCTTTGAAGTTGAAAGAAATTCCTCATCCTTGAGATTGCTGAGAAATCCGGTTTCTATCAGAATTCCGGGCATTGTTGTTTTATAAAGCACAAGAAAACCTGCTTGTTTCACTCCTCTGTCAAATAATCCGAGTTTTGTTTTTAATTGCTTCTGAACTTTTGCTGCCAAACTCAGGCTTTGATCAATAAATGCATTTTGAAAAAGTGAGAAAATAATATTTGCTTCGGGCGAATTGGGATCAAAGCCGTCGTAATTGGTTGAATAGTTGTCTTCCATTAAAATTGTAGCATTTTCTTTTTTGGCAACATCAAGATTTGCTTGCGATTTGTGCAAACCCATTACATAAGTTTCCACCCCATAAGGTGTTTTTGAAGGATTTGCATTGCAGTGTATCGATATAAATAAATCCGCTTTGTTCTGATTGGCTATTTGGGCTCGATTAAATAATTCTACAAAAACATCCTTGCTTCTTGTGTAAATAACTTTTACATCGGGGAAATTCGACTCAATTAACTTGCCCAGTTTGAGCACAATTGATAAGGCAACGTCTTTTTCTTTTGTTTTGGTACCAAGGCATCCGGGATCCTTTCCTCCATGGCCTGCATCAAGTACAACTTTTGTTATTTTAAATTTTTTTGGAACAGCTTCGTTAAAAGATGTTAAACTAAAGATTACGATTGCACCAAAAAAAACGAATAGTCGTTTCACCTCAAAGATTATTTTAATTAGTTTTGCCTGTTAATTTCTTTATTATTACAAAAGTATTAAATATTTTGTTTTTAAGGTATCATTTATCTTTGATCTTTTTTATTGCCATTTTTCTGGCATTGCCTCTGATATTATCTGCACAGGATACCGTTAAACCTATTGATACTGCCAAAACAATCATTGATACTACTGTTGTTAAAAATTCTTCGCTTGCTTTAGATGGAAAAGTCGTTTATTCTTCGGTTGATTCCATAAGATTTAACGTGCCTCAGCAAAAAGTGTACCTCTACGGAAAAGCGAAAATTAATTATCAGGAAATTGAACTTACCGCTGATTATATTGAAATAGATTTTAATAAAAACCAACTTTTTGCTAAAGGAATGCCTGACTCATCAGGTGTTATCAAAGGTACGCCTCTTTTTGTTCAAGGAGCACAGACCTTTACTTCCAACACAATGATATACAATTTTAAAACAAAGAAGGGTCTTATTGCTGATATAATTACAAAAGAAGGAGACAGTTATATTCATGGAAATACAGTAAAAAAATTCCCCAACAACCAAATAAATATCCGAAACGGACAATATACTACCTGCAGCCTTGAACATCCGCATTATGAAATTAAATTTGCCAAAGCAATTGTAATCCCTGATGATAAAATTATTACAGGACCCGCCTATCTTGTTATCGAAGATGTTCCAATGCCTGTTGGTGTCCCTTTTGGGTTTTTCCCCAACAAAAAAGGGCAGAAGAACGGAATATTGTTCCCCACTTATGGCGAATCTTCGAGCCGTGGGTTTTTTCTCGAAAACGGAGGCTATTACGTTGGGTTGGGACCTAGAATGGATCTTGCGCTCAGGGGAGATATTTTCTCGAGAGGAAGTTGGGCTCTAAAAGCAGCATCCAATTACAACATTCGTTATAAAATGAATGGGAACTTTAATTTAAGTTATGCCATTAATGTGGAAGGAGAAAAAGGCATAGAAGGCTACAGAAAAAATAAAGATTTTTTTATACGTTGGAACCATAATCAGGATGCTAAAGCAAGACCACACAGTCGATTTTCTGCCAATGTTAATGCCGGTTCGAGCAAATACAATACTTACAATCCTTCAAGTACTGCAGACTATTTATCAAACACCTTTACTTCTAATGTTTCGTACACCAGCACCATTGGTTCATTGTTTAATTTTTCAGCAAATTTAAGGCACAGTCAGAATACAATTACACACAATCTGAACATGAGTTTGCCTGAAATTGCGCTATCTTCAAACCGTATTTATCCATTTCGCCGTGTAATAAAGGTGGGGAAATCTAAATGGTACGATAACATCAGTTTGAGCTATTCAATGAATGCACGCAATACTATAAATGGAATTGATACCGTAATTTTTAAAGATTTAAATAAAGCATTAAGAACAATGGAAAACGGTATGCAGCATAGCATTCCAATAAGCAGCACCGTAAATGTTTTAAAATATTTCACCCTCACTAACTCGATAAGCTATACTGAACGCTGGTATTTGCAAACCATTGAAAAAAATCTTTTTCACAGCACTACTTCAACAGGCGAAGATACTTCGTATGTGGTTAAAGATACGATTCAAGGATTTAAAACAGCACGCGACTTCGGGTTTTCCTCCACACTTAGCACAAGAATATACGGAATGTATCAGTTTGACAATTCCAAAATCAAAGCCATTCGTCATGTGCTTACGCCTTCGGTTTCATTTGCTTACATTCCTGATTTCAGTAAGGATTTCTGGGGGTATTATAAAAATTACTTTCCTAATGATTCGGCTACTGAGCCAAGCCGCTATTCTATTTTTGAACAAGGAATATACGGTACACCGTCTTCAGCCGAATCGGGCAGGGTAGGGTTTTCTCTTTCAAACAATCTTGAAATGAAAATCAGAAGTAAAAAAGATACAATTACCGGTTTGAAAAAAGTGGTGCTGATAGAAAATTTGACCATTTCTACTTCGTATGACATTGTTAAAGATTCATTAAACTGGGCGAAAGTACTTATTAGCGGAAGAACCAAATTATTCAAAAATTTAGACCTCCGTTATGCCACTACACTTGACCCATACGTGATTGATTCAACAGGAAAAAACCTGAAAGAATTTGAATGGGATGTAAACAAGCGTTTGCTTCGGAGTACAGGATCGGAATGGGCTTTCAGCCTCGATTGGAACCTGAGATCGAAAAAAGAGGAAAAGCCAAAAACAAGCGAAAATGCTACAGAAGAAGAAATGGCAATGATTAATGCCAACCGGAATGCCTATGTCGATTTTGATATTCCATGGACATTAAATATTTATTATACCTTCAGTTATCAGAACAATTATAAGTCGGAATTGGCTGCTTTTAAAAAGGAACTTATTCAAACGCTTTCTTTTAACGGGGATGTAAGTGTTACCCCAAAATGGAAAATTGGATTAACTTCGGGTTATGATTTTGAACACAGCGATTTTACTTATACTTCAGTTAATATATACCGCGATCTGCACTGCTGGGAACTGGTATTTAACTGGATTCCCACCGGATTCCGCAAAAGCTACAACATGACCATTAGAGTAAAATCAACTGTGCTTCAGGATTTAAAACTCACCAAGAAAAAAGATTTCAGAGATTTTTAATATTTTGAAATAATTATTTTAATCTTAGATTTATTTTTCTGAAATTTTCAGTTCCACTCTTCGGTTTTTTGCGCGTCCTTCTTCGGTAGCATTGGTGGTTATTGATTTACTGCTGCCATAACCTTTATAGGTAATTCTTGATGCATTAATTCCTTTTTGAATCAGATAATCTGCAACTGCTTTTGCACGGTTATTCGATAACGTAATATTTTCTGATTCTATACCAACATTGTCAGTATGCCCCGACACTTCAATGTTCAATTCTGCATTGGTTTTTAAAAATTCAACCTGACTGTCGAGCTCAATGAAAGACTGTGGCAATAAGTCGGATTTTCCGGTATTGAAAAAAACGTTTTTCAGGGGAATAACTTTTACTGTTGCAACAACTTTCTCTTTTGCAGGTGTTACGGAAAAATCATCAAAATTCAACCTGAACCTATTGTAATCAGCGGAGTAACTCGGTTCAATATTGTTTTTATAATATATCTGATCGAGTTTTTCCGCGTAATCCTTGTTTATTTCATTGGTTTTATTTTGAATTTCAATTTGTTTTTTTACCAATGATTTTTTGTACTCTTTTATTAATTTTTCCTGTTTTTTCTTGCTTTTTATTTTAGCGATATTCCACGATTCCTGCTGAATGTTTTTATATTTCTTTTCAATAATTTCTATTGCAGTATCTATCTCTTCAGCCTTTATTAAATCTATTTTTTCTATTTGCAATAAAATATTCTGGTACGTGGTGTCATTCTCATAATTGTTTGTTCCTGCCGTTTTGTAAAAGTGACCGACTAGCATATACTGTTCTCCGCCATTGGCGATAAATGAGCTTTCAAATTTTTGCCATTGAGGGTTTAGAATAACGTTAAGAAATAGTGAAGGTTTAACACATAGAATTTTTTTTGAAGAAACGTTAAATTTCTCTTTCGAAAAAAGAATGCCTACATATTGAATGGAATCAGTAGATCCTGTGAGTTGATTAACCATTGTATAGCACGACACATCGTATTTGCGGCCTGCGATTAAAGGGCTGTCGAGTTTAACCTGAAGGTATTCCGAAGCCTGAGTACGCCAAATGCATAAACCATTTAAACAATTTCCGGAATGTGCTTTTGTGGAGTTGATTTCAAAATGATAATAAGGCATTTCGGTTTGTTCCCAGTTGTTTACAGAATACAAATTGTGTTCTTCAAATCCTGGATTTGGCACCAGATTTTGTGCCATACAAAAGTTGAAAATTGCAGAAAAAATGAAGATGAAAAATATTTTTATGTTGAAATTATTTGCCATTTTATGTAATAATTATATCCCCAACCAATTCGCAATAATTTGCCTGCCATGCATTGTCATAATGGATTCCGGATGAAACTGAATTCCTCGTAAATTATATTCCTTATGTTTAAACGACATTATAATTCCATCGTTTGTTTTGGAAGTAATGTCAAAACATTTTGGTAAATTATTTTCCGAAACCACCCACGAATGATACCTTCCGACGTTTATTTTTTGCGGCAAACCATTAAATAATTCACTATCGCCGCTAATCTGAATTTCCGAAACAATTCCATGCAAGGGATGAGTCAATTGAACAAGTGTTGCGCCATACACCTCTGCAATGGCCTGATGTCCGAGGCAAATACCTAAAACATCTGAAGTGTTTGAGCAAGCTTCAATTATTTTTTTTAAGTTTCCTGCTTCGCTTGGTATACCTGGCCCCGGTGATAAAAGAATTTTAGAATATTTTTTTGCTTCCTCAATTGTAATTTCATTATTGGTACGTATAATAATATCATCAATGCCGCATTGCCTGAGCAACTGGGCCAAGTTGTGTGTAAACGAATCGAAATTATCAATGATCAGTACCTGCATAAATCAATTGTTAAAGACTTCAAATTTATTGTTTTTTCAAATCAAGTTCTAATTTTAATTTATTGTTTGGAAAATTCTTTGTGAAAGCTTCGTGTCTATGTGACTTCGTGGCATATGTGTAATTTTCCTAGATATAGTTATTATACGAAAATAATTATTGCATTAATTCGGAAGTATTTTATTTTCTTTGTTTGAGATAATACAATGGAAAAATCAGCAGAAATAAAGCAAATGAACCAATGGGGAATTAATATTTCTTTTTTTTTAAAAGAATAACAAAATGCAACAAATAATTTAAAACCTGGGGCATCGCCCCATAATACTTGTAAAAAAAGCTACAAACCCTAGTAATAAGGTGCAGCGCACCGTAATATTAAATTATTAATTATTCGATTAAAGAATAAAATATAAACGTTCCCTAATCTCATATGTGTGAGGACTCAAAAAAGTCAAATAAATATTCTTTGTTAAATGAGATGTCAAATTCCTTCAGCAATTGTAAATACTCATCGCGAAACGACTTTTTTTTATGATGTTCTTCCTGATTTGAAATATATTTCACAACATTATCCATGTCTGAGCGCGAATAAGTAAATGCCCCATAACCTTTTTGCCATTCAAATTTAAAGCGTGATAGATTGTTTTTCTTTATCCAATCA
>JBBQSF010000046.1:0-21638 GCA_038214085.1 Bacteroidales bacterium
GCTGTTTCCGTATGCTGACTCGAGTATTCCCTGTGCCATTGTTACGCTTGCAGGAATTCCCGAACGGTTCATTTCTTTAACTGCAATTTCTTTATATGCCGCAACATATTCTGTTAAAGTATATTTAAGAAATAGGCTTCCGTTTGATAAAGGAATTAACAAAGGCATCAATAATAAAAAAATAAAAACAGAAACTCTTTTCAGCATGAATATTAATTTTTCGGACAGCAAACATATAATAAATTTATTAATTGCCAAAATTTCGAATTTTATATCTTTGCCAACAGATGTATCAAATAAAAAAATATTTCGCTCTCACGCCCGAACAAGAGAAGCAATTTAAAATGCTTCCCGAATTATTTTCTTACTGGAATGAACGCATCAACGTTATTTCACGAAAAGATATTGGCAATCTTGAAGAACATCATATTTTGCATTCACTTGCCATTGCAAAATTTATTCAATTTGTTCCAGAAACAAAAATTATGGACGTAGGCACTGGTGGCGGATTCCCAGGCATTCCACTGGCCATTATGTTTCCCGAAGTTTCCTTTTTACTTGTTGATTCTATCGGAAAAAAAATAAAAGTTGTAAACGAAATTTGTGCAGCAGCAGAAATTAAAAATATTGAAGCCATTCATGCCAGAGCCGATGAAGTGAAAGGAAAATTTGATTTTGTTGTAAGCCGCGCTGTTACCGAATTGCCCGCATTTTACAAATGGGTTTCAAAAAAAATAAATACAATTAATAACAATCCCATTCCCAATGGAATTTTGTATTTAAAAGGCGGCGATGTAAGTCAGGAATTATTAAATTTTCATGCAAAAACCAAAACAGTTGCGCTGAGTAGTTTTTTTGAAGAAGAATTTTTCGCTACCAAATTGCTGATTCATATTTTTCACTGAGTTATTCTAAATTCAGGCGAAACATTAAAAACCGCAGGCAAATGACAATAAATGACGCGAAGCATAATGACAGCGAAGCGTTTTGACTATAAATGACGCCGTAGGCATTCAGAACTCCTAAACCTTCGTGTCCTTTGTGTCTTAGTGGGAAAAGAAATTGACCATGAATAACGCCAAGCATAATAACGCCGAAGGCAAATGACAATAAATGACATCCGCCAACTGGCGGATAAATGACCATAAATAACACCGCAGGCAGTCTACTTTCTAATTCTTTGTGTTCTTTGTGTCTTAGTGGGAAAAGAAATTGACCATGAATGCTGGCGGAGAAATGACCATAAATGCCGCGAAGCATAATAACGCCAAAGGCAAATGACAATAAATGACATCCGCCAGCTGGCGGAAAAATGACCATAAATAACGCTCGCCAA
Organism: Bacteroidales bacterium; assembly: GCA_038214085.1. Taxonomy (GTDB): domain Bacteria; phylum Bacteroidota; class Bacteroidia; order Bacteroidales; family CG2-30-32-10; genus JBBQSF01. The sequence continues at coordinate 1,337 of JBBQSF010000046.1, forward strand.
AGCCCTCCCAGAATGACAGTATGACTTTCTGCTCTATTGAATTTCGAATACTGAATTTATAAATGTTTATAACATTAAAACTATTGTAGAACATGTGTTGCTATATCTTTTAGAGTTTGAGGTGATAGGGGGTTTTCGCTATTTCATCTTTAAATAATAGGGATTTATGGAATTTTCAACATTTATTCTTGAATAAATTTCTCTAATACCAAGAGTTTTAGAAGCTAATTCCAATATAATCAAAACGTAGCAATCATTGCTCAATACGTAACTACACGTATATACGCAACTTATTATATCAGGGTAATTACTTATAAATTCTAGGTAATTACCCTTATTGCTTGAAAATAAACAAACAACTAATTTTGTCATTAATATAATAAGGAGTATATAAAACAAAGAACTATGAGAAGATTAATGACATTTTTAATTGTTTTGCTCATATCCATTGCTGCTACAATGGCACAAGGAGTCAGCACGTATTCTTTTGCTACTTCATCGGGAACATACAGTCCTATCACAGGAGGGACTATGTTAATAAATGGTACATCAACTATGGATAGTTGGGCTTCAACAGCTCAGACTATTCCTTCATTTACTTTTAATGGAGTAGCATACACAAAAGCCTATGTAACTTCCAATGGGATATTGACCTTGGGAGGATCTGCTCCAAGCGCTTATACATCTACTGGAATTAGTTTAAAAATTGGGTCTGGAATTGCTATATGCCCTTTCAGTGCTGATTTGGACAGAGCCACAACCAGCGCTTCCACCGAAATTCGATGGAAAACAGTTGGGAATGAAGTGATATTTCAGTGGCAACAGGTTAAAAGATATGGTGCTACTGAGAGTTTTGACATGCAGGCTCGCCTCAACACGAATAATGGTGTTATCATATTTATTTATTCACTAAACACTGGACAAGGAAGCTCTACATCATATTTTCCTCAGGTAGGTATCAGAACTTCTGCAACTGATTATAACAATCGTCTCGTAGCTTCAGGAACTGAAGATTGGGCAAGCTCTTTATCAGGATCTTCCAATACCAGCACATGCCGATTTACATCAGCATCACCTGCAAAAGGATTTACAAGTGGATTAACTTATACTTTTACACCGCCTGTTCCTTGCACAGGTACACCCGATCCAGATAATACACTTTCTTCGTTAGGTTCTGTTTGTTCAGGTACAAACTTTACATTATCATTACAAAATGTTACTTCGGGTACAGGTGTTACATACCAGTGGCAATCTTCACCCAACGGGAATGCTCCGTGGACTAATATAGGTACTTCATCAGCAACACACACGCTATCACAAACGGTAGCAACATATTATCGCTGTGCTGTTACCTGTTCCAACTCAGGACTTATCGGAACATCAAATTCTTTGCTGGAGCCAATGTCTCTTGGTTCAGTTCCTTATGCAGAAGGCTTTTTAACCACAACAACTCCATCTTGCTGGAATATTACAGGTTGGACAATAGGCTCAACTCGGGGCGTAACAGGAAATCCTGGCAATAATATTTACAAGAACTTTTGGAGTAGTTCCACAACGGCTACTTTTACATCAGGGCTTATCGGATCGGTTGCTTCTGGTATGTTTTTATCTTTTGATTACAAATTAGCCAACTATGACAGTCCTTACGATCCACCTGCAAGTGGTTCAGGCAATTTTGTTGTGTCTGTTTCCAAAGATGGCGGTGCTACCTATGATGTTCTTGAAACGGTCGGTAATAATGGTGTTGCCGGATGGCAGACCAAATACTATAATATGTCGTCATACAACGGCTTCAATGTGATGATTAAAATTGTAGGAAACTGGACATCGGGCGATTATGATCTTGCATTTGACAATATCAAAATTGAAACGCCTCCAACGTGTTTAAATCCTACTGCCTTAAATGTAACATCCGTTACTGGAAATTCTGCCAGCATAAATTGGACTGCTTCCACATCTAATCCTTCGCTCGGATATGATATATATTATAGTACTTCTTCTGTAGCACCTACTTCAGGAACTACACCCACAGGTTCAGTTGGCGCAGGAGTTACTACTTATCCTACTGGTGCTGTATTATCAGCTACCACACAATATTATTACTGGGTACGCTCAAATTGCGGTGCTGGTGATTTAAGTTCATGGGCTGCAGGAACGCCTTTTACAACGCCCTGTATCGCAGTGTCTTCGTTCCCTTATACTGAAAGTTTTGCGTCAACGTTGAATCCTTGCTGGTCAGTTTCTGAAGGTGTTGCCGGAGCAAGTTATCATTGGGCAACGTCTACAACTGATGGAACAAACGGTGTTACGGGATCTCAGGCAGGTACTCATTTTGCTTTTTTAAATATTTACAACGCTAGCGCAACCTACAATCCATATTATTTAAAAACTTCGAATTTTACTTTAGGTGTTGTTGCAAAGCAGATTAGCTATTACTATTATTTAGGGAATGACGGATATAAAACTACTCCTGTTCCATTAACACTACAAATAAGTGCGGATGGTGGCTCAACATGGACAGATCTGTATCAGCATACTACCGCAAATTCTACTTTTTCTACTACAAGTGCTCTTACTGGATGGCATCAAAATACAGTAAACCTGTCAGCATATACCAATCAAACAGTAACTTTCAGATTTGCATCAAATTCAAATTACGGATCAGGTTATTGTAATCAAGGCATTGATGAAGTTGTAATTGAAAATGTGCCAAGCTGTCTCACCCCTACTGCCTTAAATGCAACATCAGTAACATCAAATTCTGCATCCATAAACTGGACAGCTTCCGTATCTAATCCTTCGGGCGGATATGATATATATTATAGCACTACTTCAACAGCACCTTTAGCAGGAACTACACCTACAGCTTCAGTTGCAGCAGGAGTTACAACTTATCCTACTGGATCGGTTTTAGCTGCTGCAACACAATATTATTATTGGGTACGATCGAATTGCGGAGGTGGCGATTTAAGTTCATGGGCTGCAGGTTCGCCATTTGTGACTTCATGTGCTTTGATTACATCATTCTCTCAAAATTTCGATGGTGTTACTGCTCCCGCTCTTCCAGTTTGCTGGGCAAAATACTTATCCCCTTCATATACTTTTGAGACCGTAACAACTTATGCGACTTCTCCTAATACCGCCCCAAACTGTGTTCAATTGTACAGCTCAAATGCAACTTTGCCTGCGGATGCTCCCTTATTGGTTTCACCAATTCTTTCCAATCTGAATTCAGGAACCCATCAACTCAGATTTTTTGCAAAAGGCGCAAGCACAAATACCTCTGTAGTTATTGGTACTATGACTGATCCGACGAATAGCAGCACTTTTACTACTTTCCAAACGGTAACAGGTTTAAGCACTTCTGCATGGACAGAATATACAGTTAATTTTGCATCGTATGCAGGATCTGATCAGTATATTGCTTTCCGTCATCCACTAACAACTACTTATAATTATATCTATATTGATGATGTGGTATGGGAAGCTCCTCCAACTTGTCTTGCACCTACCGCTGTAATTGCATCTGCAATAACTACAACAACTGCCACAATTTCATGGACAGCAGCTTCACCTGCTCCTGCCAACGGATATCAGTACGAAGTTCGCGCCAGTGGTTTAGCAGGTAGCGGCCCAACTGGTCTAACTACAAGTGGAACTACAGCTGCAGGTGTTGTAACAGCAAATATTTCAGGTCTTTCTGCTTCAAAAACCTATTATGTATTTGTTCGTTCCGATTGCAGTGCTGGTGATTACAGTGCTTGGACAAGTTCATATTTCTTCCCAACTCAATGTGGTGCTATCACTCTTCCATACACAGAAAATTTTGAGGCTGTTACAACTCCTGCTATTCCTAATTGTATGACAGTGACAAATGATAATTCCGACCTTGAGTCCTGGGAAACCAGTACAAGTTATTCGCGTTCTGCACCGAATAGCGTGTATATTTCCTACAATTCAAGTATTGCAATGAATGATTGGTTTTTTGCTCCGGGCATCAATCTTACACCAGGAACATACATTGTTAGCTTTTGGTTTAGAGGTTCGGGGTCATTTCCTGAAAAACTTGAAGTTAAATGGGGAAATGCACCTAACGCAGCCGGTATGTCTTCAACTGCAATTTTCTCTAACACAAATATTGCCAGTTCTACGTATGCTGAAGGAACAGGTTCTTTTACAGTTTCAACTGCTGGCGTTTATTATGTTGGATGGCATGGCTTCAGCGATGCTGATGAGTTTTATCTTGTGGTTGATGATATTTCTATCGTAGCTTCGACCCCAGGTATATGGTCTGGTGCTATTAGCAACAATTGGAGCAATACAGCAAACTGGACAAGTGGAAATATTCCTACAGCCTCTGACGATGTAGTTATCACTGCAAGTGCACACAACCCATACGTAGATCTTGCTCCTGCCACACCAGCAGTTTGTAATAATTTAACTATCAATACTGGTGCATCATTAACAATTGCTTCGGGCAAAGCATTAACGGCAAACGGCACAACAACCCTCAACGGAGCACAAAGTTTAATAATAAAAACCGAAGGATCATTTATCGATAACGGAATGAGTTATGTTGGAGGTGGTTCGGCAAAAGTTGAGAAAACTTTGGCAGCTGCTCGTTGGTGGTATGTTGGCTCACCTTTGAACAGCAGCATTACTGCATCAACAGCCTTTGGTGCGTTGGGTGGAACTACTGGTGTTGGCAAACGCATGTATTATTACACCGAAGGGAATAATGGCACTTATACTTCACTTACTCCTTTTACTGATGTATATAACTTAAGTACTACTCAACTTCAAGGTTTTGTTTTCAAAGACTACAGTGGTGCCACAAACGCTGATTTCACAGGAACATTGAACACAGGAACTATAGCAAGAACAAATCTTTCCCGAGGTGGAACAACATTCCAAGGTTACACCCTTTTTTGTAATCCTTATCCTTCTGCCTTGGATTTGGGAACTGACGAATTTTCAACTGGAACCACGACTTCAGGAATAACCGTATCAAATCTTGAAACATCAGTTTGGTACAATAACGGAAGCAGCTTTTGCACTTACAACTGGACATCAGGTTTGGGGCAAGGTACACCAGAACCAAACTCAAAAATTCCGGCCATGCAGGCCTTCTGGGTGCGTGTGCAAACAGCCCCCGGTTCTTTTAATATCCCAAATACCGCCAGAACTCACAGCAGCAATGCTTTCTATAAAACTACTTCAACAAGCAATGTTTTCAGAATGAATATTTCTGATGGAACACATTCCGATGAAGCGGTGGTTGGATTTTATCCTAATGCCTTGAATATTTTGGAAAACTACGATTCGGAAAAAATGTTCTATACCAACGAAGATGTTCCGCAAACGTACACTTTAACTTCTGATGCTATTGAAACAGCTATCAATGGACAAGCTGAGCTTACGCTTAACGAAGAACGCATCATTCCTCTGGGTTTTGCAACTCCGGTTTCGGGTACTTTCACTTTTGCAGCAACAAATCTGACCGATTTTGATGCCAGTGTTTCTGTTTACTTAGAAGACCTTCATTTAGGAATAGTTCAGGATTTACGCCAGAATGCATCTTATACTTTCAGCTCAGGTATGGTGGACAATGCAAGCCGTTTCAACCTGCATTTTGGTGGCTTACTGACAGATATTTCAACATCTGTTGAAAACCACGTGTATGTTTATGCTGATGAAAATAACGTTTATGTAAACACAGCAGAAAAGTGCACAATGGAAATCTATAATGTGCTTGGAGAAAAAATCATGAGCCAGCAGTTAGAAAACGGACTTAACAAAATTCAACTTAACGTGGTGAAAGGAATTTACGTTGTTAAGGTTCAGAACAGTGCCATTGCGGTAAATAAGAAAATATACATCGGACAATAATTACTTATAAAAGAGAAATAAGCATGAAAACAAAACGTGAAGATTCAATCAGACCAAAACGAAGATATGCCAAGCCACGGTTAGAAAAAGTCATAATAGATAACAACATATCTTTGGTGATGGCATCGGATCCTCCTCCTAATCCCCCGGAAGATTCTGTAAATCCGGATCACTTTAATTTTAATCCATTTAAAATGTTGAAGTTTTAATAATTTCACCTAAAAAGTTCCTTAACCGGAACTTTTTTTTTGCTTTACTTTTGGTGTGTTTTACTAAAGAGGCGGTTATCCTCTTCGGGCAAGCTGGAGGTTTCACAGTGTCATTAACTAAACATTGATTTTCTGCATACATCTGCGTTGTCTGCGGGAGTTGTCTCTAATTTCCGCAGGTTAGAAAATATGAAGCTATTTTTTATCAGATTCGTAATGCGAAAAAAATAAGTAAATTAATCCAAATTAATCATTAGGAGTTTGCGAACTAATGATTTAATTGGGTTTATCCCGATTTAGTAAATGTTCCTAACAAATTCTTCTTGTTTGGAATACATTTACTTTATCGATTCTGGAACAAAAATGTGCAACCTATATTTATAAAATTCAACTAATTGCACTATTTTTCTCCTAACGCTACGCATTAGAGATTTTTAATGCGGAATTTGGGATTAACATAACTTGTTTATAGGGGATAAGTTATAAAAATTCCTTATATTTGTATTAAATATTTTAACTGATACCTATAGCATGAGCAGATACCTTCTTATTCTTTTTCTGAATGTTTTATTTGCCTTTTCTCCTTTCGTAAGTTTTGCGCAGAGCAATGGGTCGGAACAAGCCAAACTAACGTCGTCAAATGTTTTCCGGATTAAAATTTCAAGAAGTACATATATGGATGATGCGGTAATTGGTTTTTATTTGCCAGCGCAGGAATATTTTGAAAACTTCGATTCGGAAAAAATGCTCAGCACGGACAATAATTTTCCGCAAACGTATACTAAAACTACGGATAATGTTGATGTTGCAATTAATGGCTTCCCGATTCTGACACAAAATACAGAACGCATTGTCCCCCTTTGTTTTGTTACGAAAGTAGCAGACTCATTTACCTTTACGGCAACCAATCTCGCGGATTTTGATGCTAACATTTCTGTTTATTTGGAAGATATACAACTGAATGTGATACAAAATTTACGGCTGTTGAATACTTATTCTTTCAGCTCAGGTATCGCCACCAATACCACACGTTTTAAGCTTCATTTCATAACTCCGGTAACCATCCAATTAATGAACTGGCTTGGAACCACTTCCACCGACTGGGACGAAGCATCCAACTGGAATACCAATACAGTTCCAACTGCAAACAGCAATGTATATATTTCGGACATTGCTGCTCTTCAGCCGCACATTACAAATTTTCAGGCTTCACCTTCTGTTTGTAATTCGTTAACAATTTACAACGGAGCTGTTTTAACAATAGATGCGGGCAAAGCTCTTACTGCAGGCGGAACAACCAGCCTTAACGGGACAGAATGTTTAATTATAAAAAGCGAAGGCTCATTTAAAGATAACGGAATAAGTTATGTTGGAAGCGGTTCGGCAAAAGTTGAAAAAGATTTAACTGACGGTCGTTGGTGGTATATTGGCTCACCTTTGAGCAGCAGCAATACTGCATCAGCAGCTTTTGGTGCGTTGGGTGTAACTCCTGGTGTTGGCAAACGCTTGTATTATTACACCGAAGGAAGTAACGGCACTTACACTGCTGCTGCTGATGGTTATGACTTAAGTACTACTAATCTTCAAGGTTTTGTTTTTAGAAATTACAGTGGGGTCACAAACGTAAATTTTATAGGTGAATTAAACACAGGAACTAAAGCAAGAACAGACCTTTCCCGGAGTGGAACAGCATTTCAGGGATACAACCTTATATGCAATCCTTATCCTTCTGCTCTGGATTTGGGAATTGACGATGATCAAGATGGAATCACGACTTCAGGAATTGCTGTATCAAATCTTGTTACTACCGTTTGGTACAAAAACGGAAGTGGCTTTTGCACTTACAACTGGACATCAGGTACTGGGCAAGGCTCACCAGTAATCGGGCAACAATTTGTTCCTTCCATGCAGGCCTTTTGGGTACGTGTGTCTTCAGGCACCGGCTCTTTCACTATTCCCAATATCGCCAGAACTCACAGCAGCCTGGCTTTCTATAAAACGACTTCAACAAGCAATATTTTCAGAATGGATATTTCTGATGGAACACTTACCGATGAAGTTGTGGTTGGATTTTATCCGAATGCATCGAGTATTTTGGAAAATTATGATTCTGAAAAAATGTTTAGCGACAACAACAATGCGCCACAGTTATATAGTTTGACTTCCGACAACAATCAAGTTGCAATTAATGGTTTTCCTGTTATTGGAAGCAATGAAACCAGAGTAGTGCCTGTTGGTTTTATGAGCAATGTTGCTGGAACGTTTGTACTAAATGCAACCAACCTGAATGAGTTCGATGGCAGTATTCCAGTATATCTGGAAGATATGGCAGCAGGAACAATGCAAGATCTTCGTCAGAATGCAGCTTACAGCTTTACTTCGGGTGCTATAAATACAACGAACCGTTTCCGCTTGCATTTTGGTGCTATGACCACAGGTGTTGACGAAACGGCAAATGGTTCAACATTAATTTATGCTTTTGGCAAAACCATTTATGTTAACACACTAGAAAGCAACAGTATCATCGAAATTTACGATATACTGGGACAGAAAGTAGCTTCTGCTACATCAGTTTCAGGCATTAATTCCTTGCAGTCAAATTTTGAATCAGGAATTTATCTTGTTAAGGTTTTAAGCACCGGTATAGTAATAAGTAAAAAGATTGTATTAAAGGATTGACAAGAAATAACCTGCGATTATGTGTTTTTGTTCTGTCATTTTTATTGAACACAAACAAATTCTAGAAAAACTTAATAACTGTGAAATCTTTCCGTTTAATTCTGACTTGTTTCACTTTTGGTGTTTTTGTTATTTCCTGCTCAACAGAAAGCCGGATTTCCGCTTTGTACAAAAAGTATAAAGTTGTTGGCTCTTTTGCTCTATATAATTACAATGAGAAAAGTTATTTCAATTTTAATCCTGATGATTTTTCTGTAGCTACCACTCCAGCATCAACATTTAAAATCTGTAATTCATTAATTGGTATTGAAACAGGGGTAATCACAACCGAAGATTTTATTATTCCGTGGGATAGCGTTAACCGAAGTGTCCCGGTCTGGAACACTGACACCGACCTAAAATCAGCATTTAAAAATTCAACCGTATGGTATTATCAAGAACTTGCCCGCAGGGTGGGAGGCGAGAAAATGAAATACTGGCTCAACAAGTGTAATTATGGAAACACTGATACTTCTGGGAGAATCGACTGGTTTTGGCTTACCGGTGGGCTTAGAATTACGCCTAAGCAGCAAATACAATTTCTAAAACAATTGTATCTGAATGAACTCCCATTTTCGAGAAGAACTATGGATATTGTTAAAAATATTATGCTCGTTGAAAAGAATGGCAAATACACTCTTAGCGCAAAAACAGGCTGGGGTTTTGATAAAAATACTGATATTGGATGGTATGTAGGTTATGTTGAAACCAAAAACAATGTGTTCTTTTTTTCAAACAGAGTTTATTGTACCGACGAAGCAAATCCATTATTCCTTAAAGCCCGTACTGAAATAGCCAAAAAAGCACTGAAAATATTACATGTTTTACCTTAGGGCTTCAAATACTGACATCTTTTTTAGGGTATGATTTTTGATAAGGCTATTTAAATTAAATCTAAATTAGCATGAAAACAATTTTGCTCATTTTTGGAGCTATTTTTTTATATTCGGGTTGTTATCAGGCAAATAAATCAAATTCGGCTATGAAATACAATAAACTTACACCAGAAGAAACAAGGGTGATAATAGATAAAGGCACCGAAAAGCCATTTAGTGGCGAATATTTTAACAATAAAGCGAAAGGGACTTATTTCTGTAAGCAATGCAACGCTCCTTTGTATAAATCGGAAGCAAAATTTGACTCTGACTGCGGTTGGCCTAGTTTTGATGAAGAAATAAAAGGTGCTGTCACAAAAACACCCGATACCGATGGAATGCGTACAGAAATTACATGTACAAGTTGTGGTGCACATCTCGGGCATGTGTTTTACGGTGAGGGATTTACTGATAAGGATATCAGACATTGTGTAAATTCCATATCAATGGTTTTTGTTCCTGAAAACACTGAAAGTAAAACGGATACTGCCATTTTTGCATCGGGCTGTTTCTGGGGAACACAGTTTTATTTTGAAAAACTCGATGGTGTAATTTCAACCGAAGTAGGTTATACTGGCGGAATTAAAGAAAATCCGACTTATAGAGAAGTTTGTTCAGGAACCACGGGTCATTTGGAAGCTATACGTGTTGTGTTTGATACTTCAAAATTGAACTATGAAGCCGTTTGTAAGTATTTTTTCGAAACCCATGATTTCTCTCAAACCAACGGACAAGGCCCGGATATAGGAGCGCAGTATCTTTCTGCAATTTTCTATAGGGATATGTTGCAAAAGGAAACGGCAGAAAAAGTAATTTCTGTTCTCACAGCCAAAGGATACAAAGTGGCAACCACGCTTAAACCTGCAAAAATATTTTGGAAGGCAGAGGACTATCACCAGGAATATTACGAAAAAAATGGAAGTTCTCCCTACTGCCATGTGTATAAAAAAATATTCTGATTTTTAAGGTCAGAATATTTTTTAAAAAAAGAAAAAATTATTTGTTACTTAAGAATAGTAACTGTTCCGTTTATTGTTTCGAGATAATCAGGGAATGAAATAATAAAATAGTAAACGCCGTCTGAATGACCATCGCCGTCCCAGTTATTCTGATAATTTGAATCTTCTAATATTTTTTTGCCCCAGCGGTTGAAAATTAAAAGTTTAGAATTCGGGTATTCTTCGAGACCTTCAATTACAAATTTATCGTTAAAGCCATCGCTATTTGGTGTAAATACGTTAGGAACAGTAACATTACATAACTTTCCAGTAACAACAATCTGATCGGTAACAGAAACGCAACCGGTTTTTGTAACGGAAACTATATGTGGCCCGGGAACTCCGTTAGGTGAAAAAGTAATATTGGATGTGGTGAAGCCATCTGGTGTCCATAAATATGTGAATTCTGACGATTCATTTGGCTGTACTCCAAACAGATCAATTGACCGCTGAATGCAAATGGAAGTATCAGGGCCAAGATCAAGTATAGGGTGAGGAATCACTTTAATGTTAATTGTGTCGTAATCATAGCAAGGCGAACCGGGTCCTGACTGAACAGAAACAAAATAAAGTCCTGAAGTATTTACATTTAAAGTTTGGGAAGTGGCACCTGTACTCCAGTTGTAGATATATCCAGTACCGGGATTTGCATCGAGTAATAAAGATGTTTCAGAGCAAGTATCCGGACCAAGATTAACTTCGGGAACAGGAAAAACACTTAAGTGCATGGTGTCTACACTGGTGCAGAAAGTCGTGCCACCATCGCTGTTTGTAACAGTAACGCTGTAATTCTGAGTCTGGTTTGCATAAATGGTTTGAGTAGTTGCTCCAGTGTTCCATAAAAAGGAAGTGGCCGTTGGGTTTCCTGCATTAAGCATTACATTGGAACCATCGCATATTGAAGAATCAAGGCCGATATCTACCAGTGGAGTTTGAATAACCTGAACATTAAAAGAAGTGTCGTAAGAGCAGCCATAACTGTCCCAAATAGTTGCAGTATAAATAAAAGTACCTGCCGAAGTTGGTAAAATACTGGCTGTGCTGTCAGAAGTTGAAGTGATGAAAGGACCGGTCCATGTAATAGAGTCGAGAGGTACAGTATAGGTCCATCCACCTGGAATTAGTGCTGGATTTAAACTTAAACCCCATGAAAATATGTAACCATTATCCTGAGAAAGGTTATCAGTAACTTTAATTTGCCATGTTCCGTTTAAAGGGCAACCCAGCAATACGTTCCATGCACCCGAAGCCTGATAAGTTCCTGCATTGGCTTGTTTTATATTGGAGCTTACTTGACCTATTGGATCTGTATATGTTGAAAGAGTTGTCCAGTTGGCACTGGCATCAATAAATCCGTTTGTTGAAGTTGGCGAAAAGCAATAATCGTAACCAATTCCCGGTGTCGTGTTCGAGGAGTTGTCGTCAACAGGCAAATTCTGTCCTACAGGTTCACCCAAAACAGTACCACCGCCATTGTTTGGATAATTCAAAAGAGTAACAGCGCTATTATTCGGGCAAATAAGTTGAAGTTTTAAGTCGCCCATATAGGTATGTTCCATGTTCATGCATACACCAAGCAAATCGGACAGATTTGTTAACGTAAGACCAGTTGGGAAAACGGTATAGGTTAAATTTGAAGTGTATGATACACCGCTTCCATCAGGGAGAAAAGTAGTATCGGCAATTTGAAGTTCGCCACTGGCTCCTCCGTTAACATTGTCAATTACAACAGTGGATGCAGAGCCAAATCCGGTAACAAATTCAACAGAATTACTAGCACATAGATTGGGAACAGGGTTGATTTCCTGAATTGGATTGCTGGAATGGCGTACCCTGCCAGTTTCGTAATTTGATGAATAGCAACCATGAACATCTTCAATACGAACGGAAAAGTCGAATCCGCTTTCCAAAGCATAAGTATGAGTTACGGTTTGCCCTGTGTCGAGAACACCATCGCCAAAGTCCCAGATGAACAAAGAAGTAGCATCGGTTTGTGCATATACGAGATTATTTTGAGGGTAATTTCCAAATGCAGAAAAAGTGATATTTGTTGATGGGCAAACGTCGATATAATAATTATTCATTTCAGGAATGCAGTTTAAACTGTCTATCCGTACATAAACTTGCTGGCAGGGAACATGGCAGTTGATATTTGCCGCAAAACCTAAACCTGTAGCTGAAGTGCTAGTCCAGCGCAGTGTTAATTGCCCTGTTGAATTTGCTGCCGAAGCCATAACCTGCATTCCAATAGGTGAAATTGCACTTGTAAATCCTCCGTAGTTGGGCGAAGCTGTAGTTGGTCCGTCAAAAACTTCAAGAGAAGTTCCACTGGCTACATTCCACTGGGTAAAAGTTAGTTGAACTGCCGTGTTTGCTGTTGCCGGCGTAAAAGTGATTACATAAACTTTATTTGCAGTATAGCTGCCCGATGAGCCTCCTTCGTCGTAAACCGTGCCCGAACAAGTAGTGATATTTGTATTGTTGGTGGTATTGTTCATCAAATAAATCTGGGCATTTGCCGAACCAAGAAAAATACAAAATATAAGGGTAAAGTATAGCTTAATTTTCATAACACATGTATTTAAAATGATTTGTATTTATTGTATTTTTCAGTAATTTCCTTGGCAGAGAAAAATACGATTGCTATTCCCGAATCATCTAAGCGGTAACTTGCTGATTCGTCGGGTAAAATAGTGTAGGAATATTTGAGAATATTAATACTTTTTGTCCCTTTACTGATGTCGGGTTTTTCGGATACCAGTTTCTGATTATTGAGTGTCATCTTGGGCAATCCAGCAGTTTTTTCTTTCGGATGCTGAATGAGCACAAAAGCATTATCCAGAAAAAAATTATAATAAGTAACCATATCTGGATTGTTTTGGAGTAGAAATTCGACTTGTTCTTTACCAAAAGCTTCGTAAAGTCGGTTATCGGGAACCGGATTTGCAATCTGTGAGTATGCGCTGATGGACAAGAACAGAATGATGAAAAGTAAAAATTTTGATTTCATATTGAGGGCTTAATAAATGATTTTTTCTTTTTTGAATGATTAACCAGTTTGTAATATTTGATATTTTGTACTTTTTGTTTCCCAAAAGTAAAAAAAAATAATGATATTAACCGCTTTAGAATTTTTTTTTGATTATGATTTGATAAAAATAGTTTCAGATTTTTTTTTTGGCTTAAAAATTTTCTTTTTTATTACCATCAGCATTTTAACAAATCCAATCGAAAGTCTTTTTAAATAATAGAAACAGAGAAGTTTTTTATTTTTAATTTTATAATTCTGATACATAAATTCTTTCTTCGGAAACATATCCCCGAGCAAATAAAACATTTTGTTTCGAAAACCTTTAACTCTTTTTAGGTTCTGAAGATTTCGTTCTGCCATAAAATCACGCTTTTTCCTTTCAATTTCCTCTTCATTGTTGCCTAGTGTATTTATAAAAATTTCCTCTGTTAATGCATTTGAATAATGCTTGTTTCGCTGAATTATGTTTTCAGGAATTTGAGCATTATAATACTTTTTTATAAGCAGTAGATTGCCGAAAACATTTTGTGAACAATTGTTTTGGACACAAGAGTTTTCAAATTTCTGCCAGTCAAGCTTATCCTTAAAAAATTCGAGAATATTAACGATATCGCTAATATGCCGGAGTTGGATATTGCTTATTGCATTGTGGCTATCTAGGTGAATACATAAGTGTATTAGCAAATCATTAGGAGACAAGGCAAGTGAGGAAACCCCGTGCAAGAAAACAGGGTTTGCGTTCTTCCAGAAATCATCGGTATTTATTGTGTATCCATATTGTTCGTTATGAAGTTTGTGATGAATTTCAACGCTAATATTATCTTTTACCAGTGGCGCAAAGTGCTTCTCTGTTTCTTTGATCAGTTCGCTGGGGGTCACTTCCTGATCAGTATGCCCGAGTTTGAGCAGTATGTCTCTGCATGTTTCTGCATCAGTTTTTTTAACCAAAAGATCAATATCACTCATGGGCCGAAGTCCAATATTCTGATAAATTAACTCTGAAAGATACATTCCTTTTAGGGCAATAACTTCAATATTTTTCTCTGAAAATGCAGCAATAATATTTTTAAAATGGGTTGTGAGCAATATATTGCGACTCAGAATTTTAAAATATACCTGATTTAATCGTGAAATTATACTTTCGGGGATTTTACAAACATTTTTACTGGCAGTTAAATTTTTCCTTACCACAGGAGCAATTCCATTGCAGATAACAATATCCACAAACGAATTCCAATCGGTAATTTTAGGAATGAGCTGATCTATTTGTAAAACATCATCGATATCCGGGAAAAGTTTTGAACTCAGGATAATAAGTTTGTCATCAGATGAAAGTTCGTTAAAAGTTGCCATTATGCAAAAATAGTGAATATTTCTCTGTTCTTTCCTGATAAAGGTTTTTTTTGGCCCTTTCTCGTTGATAAAAGTTGCATTTACTAATTGAACTTACGATACTTCTTTGTTGCGATTAAGTTTTTTAAAATTGAAAATTTTAATGTAAATTTGCAGTTCTTTTGGCGTATTATCATGGAAATTCAGAGTATCAAACAGCGCTTCGGTATTATAGGAAATTCAGCTTTGCTGGATAGGGCAATTGATATTGCTGCACAAGTTGCTTCTACCGATCTTACTGTATTTATTACCGGCGAAAGTGGTGCAGGTAAAGAAGTGTTTCCGAAAATTATTCACCAGTTGAGCACCCGTAAACACGGTCCGTACATTGCTGTGAACTGTGGTGCCATTCCTGAAGGAACGATTGATTCTGAATTATTCGGTCATGAAAAGGGCTCTTTTACCGGCGCACATGAAGCCCGTAAGGGTTATTTTGAAGTGGTTAATAAAGGAACAATTTTTCTCGACGAAGTTGCTGATCTACCATTGTCCACTCAGGTCCGTTTGCTCCGGGTTCTGGAATCAGGTGAATTTATGAAAGTAGGCTCATCAAATGTGATTAAAACCGACGTGCGGGTTGTTGCAGCAACCAATATTAACATTTCTGAAGCTATTCGTACAGGTAAATTTCGTGAGGATCTTTTTTACCGCCTTAATACTGTTCCTGTTTACATTCCGCCTTTACGTGAGCGAAAAGACGATATCATACTTTTGTTCCGAAAATTTACTTCAGATTTTGCCGAGAAATACCGAATGCCCGAACTGCAACTCGATTTTGAAGCACAGAAACTACTTGCTGATTACCGCTGGCCTGGAAATGTTAGGCAGCTAAAAAATATTACTGAACAAATATCTATTATCGAAAGCAAGCGAATTATTACTGCTGAAATTCTTAACCGTTATCTTCCCAGGCAAACGGGTACAGATCTGCCGATTTTGTTTTCAGGTGAAAAAAATAATCCTGATTTTTCGGAACGCGATATTCTGTATAAAGTATTGTTCGACATGAAAAAGGATATCAACGATTTAAAGAAGCTCGTTTATGAGAATATTCTCGAAGATACTAGAGATAAAAATTCGTTTTCGGGAGATAATACTTCGATAGTAAAGAATACAATAACTGATTTGCAGCCTTTTCAAACATCCGATCCTGCAATAACAATACATGCAAAATCAGCAGATTCGCATAACGAAGCCATCGAGGATTCGGAGGAAGTGATCGAAGATTCATTATCCTTACAGAAAAATGAGGAAGAAATGATATGTAAAGCTCTTGAAAAGCACAAGGGAAAACGCAAAAATGCCGCAAGCGAGTTGGGTATTTCAGAACGAACCTTGTATCGCAAAATTAAAGAATACGATATTTCACAATGAAGAAATCAATAATTTATATTGTACTGCTTCTTCTGGTATTGCCAGGATGTAAAATTAAATATTCTTTAACATCAGGAAGTATCGACCCTAAATTAAAAACCATTTCAATTCAGTATTTCCCTAACAATGCCTCAATGATTCAGCCCTCACTGAGCCAGTCGTTTACCGAAGCTTTGCGCGATAAATTTACTTCACAAAGCAAACTTGATCTTGTAACTAGAGGCGGTGATTTGAATATCGAAGGCTCAATAACTGGATATTCTATTCAGCCTGTAGCAATTCAGGGAAATGAAACGGCGGCCCTAAACAGGCTTACTATTACTGTTAATGTTAAGTTTACCAATAAGCTGAACGAGCAGGAGAACTTTGATACAAGTTTTTCACGTTTTGAAGATTTTCAGGCTAGTCTAGCAATATCTTCTATAGAAGAATCGCTGATTAAAAGCATCAGTACAACGCTAGTAGACGATATTTTTAACCGTGCACTCGTTAACTGGTAAATTATGGAAGCTGCTGATTTTATAAGGTTGCTCAGGCGCCCAAGATCTTTGGATATAGGCACACTTGCTGAACTTGAACAAAAACTTGCACAGTTTCCTTATTGTTCCGCATTAAGAGTATTGTACCTGAAGAATCTTCATCTGCTTAGTTCTGAAAAGTTTTCTGAAGAGTTAAAGGTCTCCGCGGTTCTTATTCCTGACCGTAAAAAACTTTTTGAATCAGTGCACGAAACAGCTACAAATTCAGCGGAAATTCAGGTTGCAACTTCTACATACACTGTTGAATCAGCTTTTGAAAAAGAGGAATACAGTGAATATGCCGATTCGAGATTTTTTTCAACGTTAAACAAAAAGGAAATTTCACATGAGCATTCTGGAAATTCTCTTGGATTACCAGCGGTAGAAGATGAAGAAAATGAACTTGAATTGGAAGAAAAAATAGATCTTTCGGCAGATGATGATTTTATTACCGAATCGCTGGCCCTTGTTTTTGAAAAAAAAGGCAAAATTAAGGAGGCAATTAAAACTTATGAAAAATTATGTTTGAAATATCCGGAAAAAAGCACTTACTTTGCAACCCAAATTCAAAACTTGAGTATAAAACTTTAAAAAAATAGATTATGGGAGCTTTTATTTTTATTTCTGTACTGATTTTAATCATTTGTATATTACTGATTCTGGTTGTTTTAGTTCAGAATTCTAAAGGTGGCGGACTGGCCTCAAATTTTTCAGGTTCTAACCAGATAATGGGAGTTAGAAAAACAGCCGATTTTCTTGAGAAAACCACTTGGACTCTTGCTATTGCATTATTGACATTGAGTCTGGCAACAATTTTTGTAATCCCCCGCGGAGTTACCAAAACTACAACAGGTACTGAACTGCAAGGCAAAATTGATGAAAATGCTACTCCTGTGGCAAATCCACCTGCTTCTGCACCTGCTAAAGAAGATTAATAAGTCTTTATTATAAAATATTTGATGTCAGAATGTCATACGTTCTGACATTTTTTTTTGTTTTTAAAACCAGTTTCTGGAAAAAATGTCCTGAATAACCATTTTTTCTCCTTTGGCATAAAAAATGACAAGGAGGAGTGCCAAAAATAAAATTATTGTTAACCAAAAAAAATACATAAACATGGCCAAATTAAGCATTAAACCATTAGCCGACAGAGTAATCGTTGAACCGGCTGCTGCTGAAGAAAAAACTGCAGGTGGAATTATTATCCCTGATACAGCAAAAGAAAAACCCCAAAAAGGTGTTGTTGTTGCCGTTGGAACCGGTAAAAAAGATGAACCCATTACCGTTAAAGTTGGGGATAAAGTTCTTTACGGAAAATATGCCGGAACAGAAATTGTCATAGACGGTAAAGATTTGCTCATTATGAGAGAATCTGACATTTTTGCTATTGTTTAATCCAATTTAATTATCAAATTTTAAAATTATAAAAAATGGCTAAAGAAATAAAATTCAATATTGATGCCCGCGAAGAATTAAAAAGGGGTGTGGATGCTTTATCAAATGCAGTAAAAGTTACATTAGGACCAAAAGGTAGAAATGTAATCATTGAAAAGAAATTCGGTGCTCCACAGATTACCAAGGATGGTGTTACTGTTGCAAAAGAAATAGAACTTCCGATAGGAATTGAAAATATCGGGGCACAGATGGTGAAAGAAGTTGCTTCAAAAACAGCTGATATAGCCGGTGATGGTACTACAACTGCTACTGTTCTTGCTCAGTCAATCGTTGGAACCGGTATTAAAAATGTTACCGCAGGTGCAAACCCTATGGATCTTAAAAGAGGAATGGATAAAGCTGTTGAAGCAGTTGTTGCTCATCTGAAAAAACAATCAAAAGAAGTTGGAAACAGTTTTGATAAAATTGAACAGGTTGCCACAATTTCTGCAAACAATGATTCCACAATAGGAAAACATATTGCCGATGCAATGAGAAAAGTGAAAAAAGAAGGTGTTATTACTATTGAAGAAGCAAAAGGAACCGAAACTACTGTTAAAGTTGTTGAAGGTATGCAGTTCGACCGTGGTTATATTTCTCCTTACTTTGTTACTGATCCTGACAAAATGGAAGCTGTTCTCGAAAATCCTTATATCCTGATTTTTGAAAAGAAAATTTCAGGAATGAAAGATCTTCTTCCTATTCTTGAAAAAACAGTTCAGTCTGGTCGTCCAATGCTTATCCTTTCCGAAGATGTTGAAGGCGAAGCTCTAGCTACTCTTGTAGTAAATAAGATTCGTGGTTCGCTTAAAATTGCCGCTGTAAAAGCTCCAGGTTTTGGCGACAGAAGAAAAGCAATGCTCGAAGATATTGCAATTCTCACAGGCGGTATCGTGATTTCGGAAGAACAGGGTTATAAACTCGAAAATGCTGATCTTTCTTATCTCGGACAAGCCGAAAAAATTACAATAGACAAGGACAATACAACTATTGTTAACGGCAAAGGCGCAAAAGAAAATATTGTTGCCCGCGTTAACCAAATTAAATCTCAAATCGAAAAAACAACTTCTGATTATGATAAGGAAAAATTGCAGGAACGTCTTGCAAAACTTTCTGGCGGAGTTGCTGTTCTCTATGTTGGCGCAGCAAGTGAAATGGAAATGAAAGAAAAGAAAGACCGCTTTGACGATGCATTGCATGCTACACGCGCAGCCATTGAAGAAGGTATTGTTCCTGGTGGTGGCGTTGCTTATATCAGGGCTATCCCATCTCTTGATAAAGTGGAATGTGAAAATCAGGACGAAAAAACCGGTGTTGCTATTATCCGCAGAGCTCTTGAAGAACCTCTGAGAATGATTGTTGAAAATGCTGGCATCGAAGGTTCAATTGTTGTTCAGAAAGTTAGAGAAGGCAAGGACGATTTCGGATTTAACGCACGTACTGATAAATATGAAAATTTATACAAAGCTGGTGTCATTGATCCAACCAAAGTTACACGCGTTGCACTCGAAAATGCTGCTTCAATTGCTGGTATGTTCCTGACAACTGAATGCGTAATTGCTGATATTAAAGAAAAAAATTCTCCTGCAATGCCCCAAATGCCTGGTGGCGGAATGGGAATGGATTACTAGAAAAGTAGTTTTTTTCATAAATAAAAAGGCCCTTCTTGACTTCAGAAGGGCTTTTTTATTGACAAATAGTAATGGCAATGTTTTATACCGATACTTAGTAAGAAATAGGTCAAAGACTATTTCTTGCTTAGTAGTATGGTAAATGCCGATCATGAAATCGTTGGAGTCCGTTTTTTGGACTACTACGAATTCAGTATCGGTATTGTGTCTAAAATCATTGATTTGCTAGGAAC
>JBBQSF010000047.1:0-21591 GCA_038214085.1 Bacteroidales bacterium
TCGTGTTATTGGTATTTGTTGTTGTGTTATTGCTTGGTTTAACTTCTGTTGAAACTTGAGTATTTGTTATCGGAGTTGTGGGAATTACCTTAGGCGTATTGTATATTTCCTTGTCTCCATTCTTGTAAACAATCATGTAAACCTCCGAAATGGGAATGGTATATTCTGGTCCATTTGGGTTGTTGTAATTTTTATATTTTATTTGTGTATCATTTATTTCCGTAACATTGGTTTCAATAATAGTATTGTCAGTTTTATGAATTTTATCCTGAGCTTGGAGCGAAAAATTCGTAATGCTCAAAAAACAAATAATTGAGCAAATAATAATTGATTTTATTGAATTAATGTTTTTCATAAATTGGGTTTTGAAATACGGAATAAAAATTCTAAAGTTTTTTTGTAAAAGAATTTAAGAAAGTAAAAATACAACAAAAAAATTAAGTCCGCAAATAGGAAGCTCCGTTAATATCTACAATGCATCCCGTCATAAATTCAGGCGCTTCTGCTGCGAAAAAAGAAATTATTTTTGCTACTTCTTCGGGTTTAGCAACACGCGCAAACGGGCTTTGATTGCGGATTTCATTGCCTTGTGGTGAACTGAGAATTTTTTCCGACATTTCAGTTGCTACAAAACCGGGAGCTATAGTAAAAACAAATACATTCTGTGGTGCAAGTGCTTTAGCCATGGATTGTCCAAGTGAATTAAGACCTGCTTTACATGCACCATATGCCCATGATTCGGGCTCGCCACGAAAAGCTCCTCGCGACGAAATGTTGATAATTCTTCCACCGCCTTTGTTTGCCATGTGTTTGGCAACAAGATACGACAAGCATGCTGTACCCGTAAGGTTGGTTTGAATCGTTTTTTTCCAGTCGTTAAACCAAAAATCAAAAGGATTTTCGATGGGTTTCATATTGATATGTGCCCCAGCATTATTGACAAGTACGTCAATTTTATCAACTTTTGAAAGTACGAAATCAATCATATTTTTGATTTCATCTTCATTGCCAAGATCTGCTTTTACAGTAAACAAGCCATTTTCACCAAGTTGGGCAAGAACTTCTTTAGCGAGCTCTTCATTTTTTGAATAATGAACAATGATTTTCGCACCTGATTCGGCAAGCATCAATGCTGCGGCTTTTCCTATTCCACGCGAGGAGCCTGTGATTATAATAACTTTGTTTTTCATTTTATTATTTCTCCAATGATAATGAAATTAATGTTTTTTTTGATTTATTTTCTACCCAGAAAATCAAGTATTCCGTTAATAAATGTAAGCGGATGGGGCGGATTTCCGGGGATAAATAAATCTATTGGGTGTTCATTCAAAAATGTACGATTTAACGCAGGACTTCCTTCAAATATTCCTCCGCTAATGGCATCGGTTCCGCAAAGAATTATTGCTTTAGGCGAAGAAGTGTCTCTAAAGCAAATATCAATAGGTTCGGCCATGCTTGCAGTTATCGGGCCTGTAATTAAAATGGCATCAGCATGGCGGGGCGAAGCAACAAATTCAAAACCGAATCGTCCTGCATCAAATTGAACATTATTGGAAGCATTCAGTTCAAGTTCTGCACTGTTATCGCCTCCTGCAGAAATTTGACGTAATTTAAAGGATCTTTTAAAAAGCTTTCTTATTTCCGGGCGCACTGAAGAGTCATCAATGCAAAGCTTTTCGTTTTCGCCTTCTTTTATTATTAATGTTTCTCTTTTATTTGCCGATAAATGATAATCTTTTGAAAAGCTTATCTTTTCAGGGA
Source organism: Bacteroidales bacterium (assembly GCA_038214085.1). Classification (GTDB taxonomy): domain Bacteria; phylum Bacteroidota; class Bacteroidia; order Bacteroidales; family CG2-30-32-10; genus JBBQSF01. Next base: position 1,762 of record JBBQSF010000047.1, read on the forward strand.
AAGCAAAGGCGCAAGCTCCGCAAAAAATACATTTTCCAAGGTCGATACAAACTGGAGAAATGCTAATTGCGCCTGTGGGACAAATATTTTCAAGTGCTTTTTCATCGCAAGGAGCAGTGCTGATTACAGGTCGTCCTTTAAAAATTCCTGGCACCTCAGTATTTCGAACATCCCTAATATACTGGCTTCCCTGATGATATAATATTTTAATTTCTTTGAGCATAATTATAAATCAAATCCACAATAGGATAAATTGAAACTTTTATTATTGATTGGGAAATCCGAGATTTCATTGTTACGTACGGCAAGAGCCAGAGCAAGCCAGTTATGCATCGATGGATCTTTTACTTTATAGGCAATCAGTTCTCCCTTTTCATTTGTAACGGCACAATGGCATATTTCTCCGCGCCAGCCTTCGGTCATGCTTATTGCAAATTTTGATGGCTTTGGTCTGCATTCGCAAATTTCTTCAGAATCGAATTCAGGAATATTTTCAAGAAATTTCTTTAAATAATTTAATGATTGTCTGATTTCCTCATTGCGCAACTGTGTTCTGGAATATACGTCGCCGTGGCGTTTTAGCACAGGTTCGTGATTGTTATCTTGAAACAAGCCGTAGGGATGACTCGAACGGATATCTCTGCTAAGCATCGACATACGTGCGGCCATTCCTACCGTTCCAATTTCTACTACTTGATCATGAGTTACCACTCCTGTTTTTTCTAAACGGGACAGTAAACTCGGCAAACTCTTCATTCTATCCCAAATTTCGAAATAATCGTGTTCGTATTCTTGAATTATTGCGAGCAAACGTTTTTGCAGTTCAGGTGTAAATTTGTAGAAAGTTTCAAAAGGGCGGATAAGGCTTTTCCCTATGCGATTGCCGCACCATTCCTGCATAAAGTTAACCATAGGTGTACGAAGTCTGCCAAGAACAGAATTTCCCAATTGATACGCAACATCAGTACAAATGGCTGCAAGGTCGCCCGTGTGCATTGCAATCCGTTCAATTTCTATGGCAATTGTGCGTTGCCAGTTTATATGCTCATTTGTTTTGGCATTGCAAAGCGATTCCCACAACCAAGCAAAAGTGGAAGCATGACCTGTTGCGGTATCTCCGGCAATACTTTCGGAAAGGGCAATGCGTTGATTCAATTTCGTTTTTTCGAGAAACAAATGTTCTATACCTCTGTGCTGAAAACCAAGTTGAATCTCAAGATGAAGAATGCGTTCGCCGTTGCATAAAAAACGAAAATGTCCAGGCTCAATAATGCCGGCATGTATAGGGCCAACGCCCACTTCGTGCAATTCTTCGCTGTCGATTTCAAAGAAAGGATAATCGGCAATATTTTTAGAGTGATTATGCCTGTTCCATGGATAACGTAAGGGTTTCAGCCATGGATGTTTTTTAAAGTCGATACCGAAATTTTCATGAATTTCACGTTCGAAAATATAAAAGCTGTGGATTTTTTCGGTGAGTGAATCTACGGATAAACCTGTTTTTGGAGATTTCCAAGATAACAATTGAATGGAATGCTCTGAATCGTCAGCGATGCAGCAAATAAAATGAATTTCATTTTCGAGATAATATCCAAAATATGAAACGCAATGAATATTCTCGGAATTGAATGTTTCAATAATTTCGGAGTAAAATTCAGAATAAGAAAGTACAGGAATGTCTGTAATTTCAGCGCTTTTGTGGTTATATGTTTTTAATGCTTTCATTTTTTCAGAGATAGCATTGATTTATAAAGTCGGTAATAATGGCAGGAGGAAAATAAGCCAGCCAAATAACTGCAATTAGCAGGAATGCTAATGGAATAATTTCGAAATGGTGAATTTTTTCATTGTGCTCAATTTTTGTGTTGTCTGTTGAAAACACCATATCGAGCGCATTGCGGACAAGTGAAAAAAGAATAATGGTAAGTAAAATGAGCAGAAAAGCCATTTCCCAGAAATGTCCTGCCATAAACAAGCCTTTAAAAATAAGATATTCGCTGACAAATAGCCCTGACGGCGGAATACCTCCAATAAACATTAGCAACATAAATAATATCAAAGCAGCTCCGGGAGCTTTTCCAAAATAATCATGAATTTTTCCAATTTTAAAGCTTCGGAAAAGGTGAAATACGCTGCCTGTGTGAAAAAATATTCCAGACTTTACAAATGAGTGCAAAATTAAATGAAGTAGTACCGCATACATTACGGTTCCGCCTACTGATAATCCTATGGCAACAAGGCCTATATGTTCCATACCAGAGTATGCGGCAAGGCGCTTTAAATTTCCTGAAAACATGATGTAAACAGTTGCAATAAGTACGCTCAACATGCCACTCCACATAAGTAAACTGCTCATCCATTCAGCAATGCCAGGAACTGCAAGCGAATGATAAAAACGGTAAAGAGCAATAAATCCTGTATTCATGAGTGCTGTTGAAATGAAAGCTCCAACCGGAGAAGGTGCAACAGTTAGCGCATCAACTTTAATTGTTTGCAAAGGAAAAAGTCCCGTTTTTGTACTGAATCCCACAAGTATAAAAAGGAAGACCATTTTGAGCCAAAAGGGATTTGCATGTATGGCATTGGCAGAAATTGCAGCAAACGAAAGGTCGTACATGCCATTTTTTTGCATAGCCATGCCAAGAAAAATAATTCCAACAAAAGCCAGTGCAACTCCAATTGAGCAAATAAACACATATTTCCAAGTTGCTTCAAGGCTAAGCGGATTTCGTTCGTGGTAAATTAATATTGAAACGCTCAATGTTGTCGCTTCAACAAAAACCCAGAGTAATCCTGCATGTTCAGATAGATAGGCTCCTGTTACGGAAGTAATCAGTATAATAAGTGAAGAAAAATAAATGGATGAACGGGATAGCGAATCCTTTTTGCGCTTAAGGTAAAGAATGCTATAAAAAACAGTATAAATAGAAACGATACAAAGAATTCCTAAAAACAATAAGCCCATATTATCGAACAAAAAATACTCAAGTTGGTGTTCGCCTGCATGTGCAAAGGCATAGAGAGTTATCAGAACTTGAGCGGCAAGAAAAATAAAAATCGAAATTCGGGGAATACTGCTTTTCCTGAAAATCAGGGAAACCGAAGCAAGTAAAGCACTCAATATAAAATATATTCCCAGTATCATAATTAGTCCTTTAAGTTTGAAAGATTTTCGATACTCATTTCTTCAAAAGTATTGCCTATCCTGTTGAGAAAAAGTCCAAGTACAAGAACACTTACAAAAATATCGAGCAAAATTCCCATATTTACCAGCATGGGTTGATGCGCACCAACAGAAAGAGAAAGCAGAAATACTCCATTTTCAAGAATCATGTAACCCATCATGTGTGTAATTATTTTTTTGCGCGAAATAATAATATAAATTCCTGTTAGAACTGAAGCAAAGGCAACAGTAAAATCAGTTCTGGAGCTTTTTTCGAGTTCTGCATAGCCAGAAATCATAAAAGATAAAATGATAAATCCTGTAATAATAATCAATGACCAGAAATAAGAAACAAAAGGTTCTGTTTCTCTTACAATTTTGTTTTTGTTGATTGTATATGACAGGAACCAAGGTATAGCAATGGTTTTGAAAACAATAGTTTCAAGAAGGATTACTGATAAATTGAACCAACTTATTTCGGTAAGTTTTAAGAAGGTTACCCCAAACAGCAATACGCCCTGCATTGCCAGTAGCTTAATAAAGGTATTTAATCTGTTGGTAATCCCGATGAACAACAGCGTGAATGAAAACAATGTTAGTAAAATGGTTTCCATATCTTTTATTTATCTAGGTAAAGCAGTATTCCGACAAAAATTAGGAATGCCAATGAGGTTAATGATAATATAAATTGAGGGTTGTGATTCATGCGGAATCGCGCCATAAACGATTCAACAAAAGCAATGGTAATGGCATAAATGGCTTGGATTCCTATAAAAATGAGAAATGAAGCAGCTTGAGACATGTCGAATAAAAACAGATTGGCAATGATGGTTCCAAAAACTGCAAATTTTAATGCGTTAGAAAGATGAATCAATCCCAGATCAAAACCACTGTTATCGAGCACCATTACTTCATGAATCATTGTAAGTTCAAGGTGTGTACGCGGATCATCAACAGGTACTCTGCTTGTTTCAACAAGTGAAAACAAAAATATCAGGAATGCCGACATGATGCCGATACCATAAGCAAAGCTACTGCCATCGCGCATTGCGTTAAAAATTTCATTGAAAGAATAATGACCTGTGAATAAAATAAATGAACCGCTGAGTACAAGAAAAGCAGGTTCGGCAAGCATTCCGTAATGAGCTTCACGACTGGCGCCCATACCTTCAAAACTGCTTCCTGTGTCAAGGGCAGAAATTATAGTCATAAACCGCCCGAGTCCCAATAAATAAATAAAAAACACAAAATCACCTTCGAACGAAATCAACGCTTTAGATGATCCAATGGGAAGAACAAGTGCCGCACAAATTACTGAAGCAAGTGAAATGGTTGGTGCAATTCGAAAAACAATTCCGGTTGTTCTACTGTAAACACTTCCTTTGCGAAACAATTTGATCATATCCTTTAATGGTTGCAGTATGCCGGGTCCTTTACGCCCGCTGAGCATGCTCCTGAAAACAGTGATAACACCGGGAAAAAGTAAGGCAACAATTATGATCAGCGCAATATTCATTTTTCTATTTAATAAATCCTAAAAACAGTACAATAATAATAAACAAGAAAGCATACATAAGATAACTCTGGGTATTTCCATTCTGAAAGATTCTGAATTTCCCTAAAAAATGAATAAGTTTTAATACTGGTCTGGAAATAAAATTGTCCTCTATACGATCGGTAGAATGACTTTTGTAAGTATAAGCCTGCTGTGGGAAAACTTTCTCAATGTTGATCTTATCTTTATTTAGAAACACCAATGGATGGAAAAGCTTGCGAAAAGTACGGGCATAAGAACTTGCAGTATATTGCATTTTTGTGTTTGGGGCAACATAACCACAACCCCAAGTTTCGGAATCTTCAATAACAACCTTGTGTTGAGCTATTCGCCTTACTAAAAGAATGAGAAGAATCATCCCGATAAAAACTGCAGATATCATCGAAATACTTGTAAGTGTTCCTGAAAAAGATGCCATTATTATAGAAATATCTTTATTGGGTAAGAGATATTTTAAAGGAGCTTGCATACTTTGTAAAATCTGTGCAGGAAAGAAGCCTATTAAAAGGATAAAGGCTGTGAGTATAAACATCGGAATTCGTTTAACAACACCAACTTCAACAGGCTCTTTGGGTAATGGTTTTCTTGCGTTTCCTAGAAAAACTATTCCAAAGGCTTTTGTAAAACAGAGCAATGCAAGGCCTCCAATAAGCGCTAATGCAGCAATAATAAGTACAAACGAAAATGCTTCTGAAATACCAAGCAAATGGACTGCATTAAATAAACCAGAGAAAATTATAAATTCGGAAATAAATCCATTGAGTGGTGGAAGTCCGCAAATAGCAATGGCTCCAATAAGAAAAAAAGATGTTGTATAAGGCATTTTTTTGCTCAGACCGCCCAATTGTTCAATATTAACAGTGCCTGTGGACTGATATACATTTCCGGCACTGAAGAAAAGCAAAGATTTAAAAAGGCTGTGGTTAAGGGTGTGCAACAATGCGCCTGCAAAGCCCATGTATGCTAGAAATGTATTATCATATCCTATTCCGATTGCGCCAAGACCAATCCCAAGACCAATGATGCCGATATTTTCTATGCTGTGATATGCAAGAAGTTTTTTCAGGTTGTGCTGCACAATGGCGAGCATTACACCATATAATCCTGAGGCAGCTGCAAATACCATAATTATCCAACCAATTGTAATCATGTCGGCTGGCGATTGCATAACTACGCGAATGATACCGTAAATACCCATTTTTATTATTACTCCCGACATTATTCCTGATAAATGCGAAGGTGCTGCAGGGTGGGCATGAGGCAACCAAGTGTGAAAAGGAATAAATCCAGCCTTTATTCCGAATCCTATGAAAAATAAAATGAACACAAGCATCGAATTTCCTGCGTTTGTAATTTTTGGCATTTCTGCCAGAGCTGTAAATGTTGAACCACCAGTGAAATAATATACACAAAAACTTCCTGCAAATAAAAACAAAACACTGATGTGCATTTGTATAAAATAATTTGTGGCTGCTTTGAGATTCCCTTGTTTGGCTCTTTCGAACAAGATCAAAATAAAAGAACTCAGCGACATTATTTCCCAAACAATTACGAAAAAGAAAAGATCGTTCAGCATGGTAACATAGATCATTGACGCATGAAATACAGGCATAAGGGCAAAATGAACTTTAAGGTCGTTTGTCCTTTTGCTGTAATGACTCAGATATTCCTGGCCATAGAAACTGCCAGCAAGAAAAATAATATTGATAATTATGATAAACCAGGCACTCAGTGGATCAACGGTGAGTGCTATGGTGCCAAATGCAGTTAGAAACTCATTTGAAAAACCAGAGGCACCTGCTAAAATTTGAATTGCAGGAAAAGAGGAAAAAACAGCAATAACAATCGAGGCCAGAAAGGAGAGCCATCCTGAAATTTTTGCTTTAAATAGTGGAGCTAAAAACAGTGCTATTACAAGACCGATTGAAGGAAAAAGTAATTCCAAATTTTAATTTTGTAAGGCGAAGGTCAGTATTTTAAATTTGTTTAGAGGGAAAAAGATGTTTTTTTTTTAACAGTTTCTTGTTAGCAGTGGTTGATAAGCTTGTAAATTGGGTCTCGATACGAAGCAAACTTCGCTTTCGCTTCGGTTCCTTCTACTCGACCTGACATTTGTGTGTGGCATTTTGACTATTAGATATGAGAAGCATTATTTGTCTCGATACGAAGCAAACTTCGCTTTCGCTTCGGTTCCTTCTACTCGACCTGACATTTGTGCGCGGGTCACTTCGAGTGCGAAGCGTATCGAGAAGGTGGGAGTGGAAAAACGTATCATGCAGAAATTTCTTACTTTTGTATAACCACATTACAAACCCATGAAGAAACTCATTTCAAAAGCAATAAATTATTTTTTGTTTTATATGCTGCTTTTGATTTCGTGTCTGCCTTTCTGGTTATTGTATTTGATATCCGATGGATTGTCTTTTATATTGTTTTATGTTATCCGTTACCGTAGAAAAGTTGTCTTGAAAAATCTGACAACTTCATTTCCTGAATCAAATGAAATTAGAAAAATCGAGAAAAAATTCTACCGTTTTTTGGCTGATACTTTTTTGGAATCGCTGAAATGCTTTACTATCAGCAGAAAAAATCTTCTTAAACGTATCAGCTGCGACAATCCTGAAATAATGGAGCAGTATGCATTGGAAAATAAAAGTGTAATCTTTATGTCGGCACATTTTGGCAACTGGGAATATGTAATTTATTCAATGAATCTTTTATTTCCACATTGGGCCATTGGCGTTGGAAAGCCGCTATCGAACGAAGTAATGAACAAACTCACCAATGCCAGGCGAAGCAGATACGGTATGAAAATTATTAATGCTACCAATATAAAAGAGGAATTTAAAAAAGACAGTGATGTACTAACGGCAAGTTTATTTCTGTCCGACCAGTATCCAGGTGGTGCTAACAAAGGATTTCATACTATTTTTTTGAATAAGGAAACTGATTTTTTATTTGGGGCAGAAAAATATGCAAATGAATACAATTATGCAGTTGTTTATGCCGACATTGTCAGGCTTAAACGGGGCCGATATCAAATGCATCTTGTAAAAATATCTGATAATCCAAAAGCAGAGGAAAAGGGAAAAATCATGAATTCCTACGTACGTTTGCTTGAAAAAACAATTGAACGAGATCCAGCATATTGGTTGTGGTCGCATAAAAGATGGAAACAGATTGAAGGGTTTTATAAATAAGGTTTTAAACAGAAAATTATGAATACAAACATTTTAATAATTGAGGAAATATTAAAGAGGACTGATAAGCCTTTTGTTGTGGAGCAAAATAAACAGTTCGACATGTCTAAAGCTGATTTGTATGCTTTCAGAAAAGCCGGAATGATGGGACGGGATTATGTTTTTATACACGACTTTTCAGAGCAGCAAATTATAGATATTTCCATGGTTTTTTCATTACATGAAGCCGCTCGAAGCTATGTGAACAGCTTTTACAAAATGCCAAAAATACTGCGATTCAAAGTGCCGAATATTGTTTCTTTTTTTATGAGCTCGAAAGGATTTTCAACTGAGATCATTTTATATGCAAACAAAAATTCCAAAACAGTGGCAGGCGGGGAGGTTCATTCAGTTTACCTGATTGATATGGAATCAGAAAAGATTTACGGACAAGGAAAATCAAGTGTAAATGTCGACGGGATCAAATTTGAATTTAAGAATATTGACCCACAGAACAGATCTTTCAGACTTGCGTCAGAAATAGAAAAAATGTTGTTTTTGAAATAATTATAAACTTTCTTCTCCAGCAGCTTTAAGACGTTCAGCATTTTCGGCCACCTGCAGCGCATCAATCAACTCCTGAATATCACCATCCACAAAAGTGGAAAGATTATACATGGTATAGCCTATACGGTGATCTGTAATGCGACTTTGCGGATAATTGTACGTGCGGATCTTTGCAGACCGATCGCCTGTAGAAACCATTGTTTTGCGCTTTTTAGAAATTACATCGAGGTACTTCTGATGTTCCACTTCATAAATGCGCGAACGTAAAACCTTCATGGCTTTGTCAAGATTTTTAATTTGCGATTTTTCATCCTGACAGGTAACCACAATTCCAGTTGGAACGTGAGTTAGGCGTATGGCTGAATAGGTTGTATTAACCGATTGTCCGCCTGGTCCAGAAGAACAATAGGTATCCTTACGAATATCACTTTGTTTAAGATCTACATCAAATTCATCAGCTTCGGGGAGAACCACCACCGAAGCGGCAGAAGTATGAACTCTTCCCTGAGTTTCGGTCTGAGGAACCCGCTGAACGCGATGCACTCCAGATTCGTATTTCATTTGACCGTAAACATTATCACCAGAAACATTTAGAATAACTTCCTTATATCCGCCAACTGTGCCTTCGGTACAGTCAACCAGTTCCACTTTCCAACGTTTATTTTCGCAATAACGCATGTACATTCGGTATAAGTCGCCCGCAAAAATACTGGCTTCATCGCCACCAGTTCCGGCACGAATTTCAACAATAGCATTTTTATTGTCTTCTGGATCAGAAGGTACCAGTAGGATCCGTATTTCTTCCTCCATCTCTGTTTTGCGTTTCAGCAATTCGTCGAGTTCCATTTTAGCCATTTCACGAAATTCTTCATCTTTTTCTTTTCCCAAAATTTCTTTGGCTGATGCGATATTTTCAACCACAGATGAATATTCTCTATATGCGTCAACAACGGATTGGAGTTCTTTATAATCTTTGCTGAGTTTGATGTAACGTTTCATGTCAGAAACCACATCAGGATCATTGATCTGAACACCAATTTCTTCCCAGCGGTTGTAAATAGCTTTTAGTTTTTCAAGCATATAATATGTTTCATTAAGTTAGTAAGTGAATGTTCCGTTTGAAGTAATTATTGAAAGTTTTTTTCCTTTGTTTTCTTCACATCTGCCGATAATTTGTGCTTCCATTTCATAGGCTTCAGCAATACCAATCATTATTTCAGCGGAGTTTAAATCCGTATAGATTTCAAAGCGGTGGCCCATGTTGAATACTTTGTACATTTCCTGCCAAGAAGTTCCTGATTCATTTTTTATCATTTGAAAAAGGGGAGGAGTATCAAAAAGCGAATCTTTAATAATGTGAATGTCTTCCACAAAATTCAGCACTTTTGTTTGTCCGCCACCACTACAATGAACCATGCCATGAATTTTATCGTGTAATATTCCCAGAATATCTTTTACAACAGGTGCATAAGTTCTTGTGGGCGACAGCACCAGCAATCCGGCATTTGTATCTGTTCCAGTTACTATATCGGTAAGCTTTTTAGAACCACAATAAACAAATTCATCTAAAATAGCATGATCAAAGCTTTCCGGATATTTTTTAGCATATTCTTTTGCAAAAATATCATGCCGGGCAGAAGTGAGGCCATTGCTTCCCATTCCACCATTATAGGAATCTTCATAAGATGTTTGTCCAAAGGAAGAAAACCCAACAATAACGTCGCCGGGTCTGATATTGTCATTACTGATGACCTTATTGCGTTCCATGCGGGCTATTACCGTTGAATCGACAATTACAGTACGCACAAGATCTCCAACATCTGCAGTTTCACCTCCGGTAAGCGTCATTTGCAGTCCGAGCGAATTCATTTTTTCAATAAATTCTTCCGTCCCTTCAATAATTGCTTTAATAACTTCACCGGGAATCAGGTTTTTATTTCGGCCGATAGTACTTGAAACGAGCATGTTATTGCATGCTCCAATGCAAAGTAAATCATCTATGTTCATTACGAGTGCATCTTGTGCAATACCCTTCCACACATTTAAGTCGCCGGTTTCTTTCCAATACATGTAAGCTAAAGAAGACTTGGTTCCAGCTCCGTCAGCATGCATAGCAAGGCAATGGTTGTTGCTTCCTGATAAATAATCAGGTACAATTTTACAGAATGCTTTTGGATACAATCCTTTATCCGAATTTTTAATGGCATTATGCACATCTTCCTTTGAAGCAGAAACCCCTCTTGAATTGTATTTGAAATTATCTTCCATAAATAAAAAATAAAAAGAGCATTCCCCCAAAGAGGAACGCCCTTTAAATATATATGAATTACCTTATTTGTGAATATGTGCTAAGTACATGCTGTTATTCGTTATTATCTTGTTTTTCAGTGTCATCAGGTGTTTCACCTTCACCGGTTTTTATGCCGATTTTTACATCCTGCTGTACACCATCAGATTTGGGAACATAATCTGAACGTAAAATTTTAAATTCAGTACGACGATTGAGCTGGTGAGCTGCTTCAAATTTCTTGTTATCGTTTTTGAATGAATCGATGTAATCCTCGGTAAGTTTAGTCCCTTTAGCGAAAGTGACTCCATCGCGGGTCATATCTTTTATCAACAAACGGGGAACTTTTTCACCATAACCAAACGGAGTCATACGATCAGCGGCAATGCCTTTAGAAATCAAGTAATCAACAACTGATTTTGCACGTTTGTATGAAAGAGTATCATTGTAAACATCCGAACCACGGGCATCAGTATGAGAACCAAGTTCGATTGTGATATTCGGATTATCAGTCATGGTTTGAATCAAGCCATTGAGTGAATCCTGATACTGTGGTTTAAGATCCCATTTGTCATAATCGTAAAGGATTTCGGGCAATACAATTGGTTTTTTAGGAATCGGAACCAGACAGAAATCGTGAACAAAGTCCTTGCTTCTTTCAAGGCCAACAGTTGATTCTTTTCCTTTTGCACCAAAAAAGTCAACACGAGATACTTCAATTTGATAAGAAGTATTGGCTAAATATTGGGTTTTATTAAAAGAGTAAGCACCTAATGCATCAGAAGTATCAGCTACAATTGTACCATCGGAACCAATAAGTTTAACGAGTGCGCCTTTAAGCATTGCTTTGGTACTGTCGTCGCAGATTTTTCCTTGAAGTGTAAAAATCAGAGGTGGTTGATAGAAAGAATAAATATCATCGCTTCCTTTTCCACCTTTACGGTTTGAAGAGAAGTAGCCTTTTTCGAGTTTGCCTTCAAAAATTATTGCAAAGTCGTCACCTGCAGAATTCATAGGGTATTTCAAGTTCGCTGGAATGCCCCATTTTTCGCCTGCTTTTTCAACTTTGAAAATATCAAGTCCACCCATACCGAGAAGTCCATTTGAAGAGAAGAAAAGAACACCATCATCGCGAAGGAAAGGATACATTTCGTCGTTAGCAGTATTAATAGTTGAGCCCAAATTAATTGGTTTATCCCAAGGTTTTGTTTTTTTAGTTCGTTTCACCATCCAAATATCTTTGCCACCAAATCCACCAGGCATATCCGAAGCAAAATACATGGTGAGTTCATCATCAGATAACGATGGGTGACCACATGTGAAACTGTCAGGAGCAAGGCTGATTACTTCAGGAATATCCCATGCTGTTCCTTTTTTCTTTGAAGTATAAATTTCACAGCCCAGTTGTTTCTTTTTTTCAACACCGCAACGGGTAAAATAAATTTCGTTGGCTTTAGCATTGAGTGTGGCTGCACCTTCGTTAAATTTAGAATTTACAGGTTCGGGTAAAACCGCAGGAGTTGTCCATGCACCTTTTCTATCCTGATTAACCATGTATAAATCCATAAAACTCAAACCTGTCCAAGCGTCATAATCTTTTCCTGTAGAACCGGTACGGTTAGAAGTGAAGATTAGAGATTTGTATTTTTTATCTGCATAGGTGGCTGCAAAGTCGGCTTCTTTGCTGTTAAACTGTTTAACATTTTCCACTTCATAACGGGTAGGATTGTCTTTCCATTGCTGAGCAAGAACACAAGATTCCGAACCGTTAGCTCCTCTTAAGTCAGAAGGAACAAGAGCCTTGTAATTGTCGAACTGGACCACAGCATCAGCATATTTTTCATTTGCTTTTAATGCTTCGGCATAATAAAGAGTTGCAAGTGGTTCAGGGTATTTGACAGCAATTGATTTTTTATACCATACTTCTGATTGCTTAATATCGTTGTTCATGCGATAGCATTCAGCAATCTGGTAAGTGATTCTGGCTTTTTCGGCTTTATTTTTCTTAACCTTAGTTAGTGCTTTTTTATACATTCCTATAGCTTCATAATATTGCTGATAGGTATAAGCATTATCGGCATCTTGAGCATAGTTTTTTTGCGCACTAGCGCTGTTTACACTAGATAAAACCGCAATAACTAAGATAGAAAGTAGAATTCTGCTAATTTTCATATAATGAAATTTTAATGAGTGACATGAATAAGGCTGCTAAAATAATGATTTATTTTTAAGAAAAAAAAGAAATTCATACTAAGATTCTTTTTTTATTTATTAATTAGGTTTTTAAGCAAATTACAAATAGAATAATATTTATGATATTGTTACACTTTTACGGTTATTTGAGAAAAAAGTTACAACTGATTTAATAGAATCATCCGCTGATTTTTTCGTTCGAAGGTTCGGGATTTAACGGATCTTTTAATTCTTCTTTTTTCAATTCTTTTTTCAGCTCTTCAACGCTGCCCATTAGTTCTTTTTTGATTGGGTCAATAGTATTATTTACTTCTTTGCGTATATCTTTAGTGGCATTTCTAACTTCGTTAATTCCTTTTGCAATGCCTTTTGCAATTTCTGGAATTTTATCAGGACCAAACAGAAGAAAAACCGCTAGCAGAATCAGTAGAAGTTCTCCAGTTCCTATATCTTCAAAAAGTAAAAGTGTAAATAAGAGACTGTTCATAATAGCAAAGGTAAAAAAAAACCCCGATTAGAACCGGGGTTTTTGCTGATATTTATTTTTTAAGTTTTTTTTCTTTTTTCTTTTCTTTTCGTTCCCGCATCATAATAAAGTCATAAGCAACAGGAGTTGCATTGAAAATAGAAGAATAAGTACCTACCGCAATACCAATAAGTAATGCAAAAACAAATCCACGGAGGCTTTCTCCTCCAAGAATAAAGATTGCCAAAAGCGTAACAAGAGTGGTTCCGGCTGTGTTGAATGTACGTCCGAGGGTACTGTTAATCGCTTGATTGATATTGATGTTCAATTCGCGTTTTGGGTATAATGCTCTATATTCACGAATTCTGTCGAAGATAATTACCGTATCATTGATAGAATAACCAATAATAGTTAGAATAGCTGCGATAAATGCCTGATCGAGTTCAAGGTTAAAAGGTAAGATCCCATAGAAAATGGAGTACATAGAAATGGTGATTAAACTATCATGGAAAAGAGAAACCACTCCACCCAGACCATATTGCCATTTTCTGAAACGAACAGCTATGTAAAGAAATATCGCAAGTAGAGAAACTACAATTGCCCACACAGCAGAAACCTTAATATCATCAGCAATAGTAGGTCCTACTTTTTGAGAACTGAGTACTCCAATAGTTGAATTCTTTGTGGAGAAATCATCAAATGTTAACTGTTTTTTAAAATGCGATTTAAGAGCACTATAAAGTTTGGTTTCAATAATTGAATCGGCTGCATTTGTAGGGTCATCAATCATATATTTGGTTGTAATTTTAACCTGATTGTCAGGGCCAAAAATTTTAACTTCTGGTACATCGCCAAATTCCTTTTCAAGAGTCTTTCGGATATCGTTTGTTTTAATATCCTGATCAAAACGTACTACATAAGAATGACCGCCGGAAAAATCAACTCCAAGTTTTAAACCTTTTGTGGATAAAGAAATAATTCCAATGGTAATTATAATTGCAGAAACAATATAAAGTTTTTTACGAATGCCGATAAAATCGATATTTACCTTTGAAAAAGCATTTTTAGTTAATTTTGTATCAAAAGTAATTTTCATATTCTTGTTAAGCATCCATTCAAATATAAGGCGTGAAATGAAAATTGCAGAGAACAATGAAGTAATGATACCAATGATAAGAGTGGTTGCAAAACCTTGAACCGGACCAGTACCAAAAACATAAAGTACAATACCTGTAATTAATGTAGTTAAGTTACCGTCGATAATAGCAGAATATGCATTTTGGTAACCGTCGTGAATTGCCAGGCGTATACCCTTCCCGGCTCGAACTTCTTCACGGATACGTTCGTAAATGATTACGTTGGCATCCACTGCCATACCCATAGTTAGAACTATACCGGCAATACCAGGCAGCGTTAATACTGCACCAAGAGAAGCAAGTACTCCAAATAAGAAGAAAATATTTGTAAATAAAGCAATATCAGCTACAAGACCAGCTTTATTATAATAGAATGCCATATAAATAAGTACGAGGCAGAATGCAATAATAAAGGACATCATTCCAGAATCAATTGCTTCCTGACCAAGAGAAGGTCCTACAATGGCTTCTTCAACAATTCTTGCAGAAGCAGGTAGTTTTCCGGCTTTAAGAATATTTGCAAGATCCTTTGCTTCTTCAAGTGTAAAGTTTCCTGTAATTTGT
Organism: Bacteroidales bacterium; assembly: GCA_038214085.1. Lineage (GTDB taxonomy): Bacteria > Bacteroidota > Bacteroidia > Bacteroidales > CG2-30-32-10 > JBBQSF01. Next base: position 16,872 of record JBBQSF010000047.1, read on the forward strand.
GAACTTCCATTTGGAATTTCGCTTTGAACTGTAGGTGCGGAATATACATAATTATCAAGAACAATGGCAATTGCTTCTCCGATATGTTCACCGGTAAGGCGTTTCCATATTTTGGCGCCTTCTGAATTCATCGACATTGAAATTTCATTGCTTCCACTTTGGCTAAAATCTTGACGTGCATCAGTAATTGCATCACCTTCTAATGGTGCTTTTCCATCGCGGTTGGTAACTTTGATAGCAATTAAACGAAGTGTTGTTTTCTTTTCGTCAAAGGGTTTAACTTCCCATAATAATTTAAGGTCTCTGGGAAGAATATTCTTTACAATGTCCATTTTGAGCAATAAATTTACCTTAGAAGTATCAATTATTGCGGTATAACCAACTGTTGGACCTTTACCATAGAAGTATTTTCCGTCTTTCTGGTCAAATGCTGGTTTTAAATAAGCAAATAAAGGGTTTTCTTTTGCATATTCTTCAAAAGATTGTTGTGCTTTTAAATCACCGGCTTTAGTAGAGTCCGATTTTATTTTATTCACAAGAGAAGAAGTGTCTTTGGCTTCTTTTGCAGAATCTTTTTTGTCTTTTTTAGCAAGAGCTTTGCTGTCTGTTTTTGTAGAATCTTTTACTTCGGTAGAATCTGTATTTCCAGCAGCAAGTTGACCAAGTTTTTTATTTGCAGCTTCAAGATAGGTATAAACATCTGCAAACTCGTATGTTTCCCAGAATTCAAGTTTAGCAGTTCCTTGTAAAAGTTTACGAACGCGTTTGGGGTCTTTGATACCCGGAAGTTCAACTAAAATTCTCCCTGCTGTAGAAAGTTTCTGAATATTTGGTTGGGTAACACCGAAACGGTCTATACGGGTTCTTAAAATATTAAAGGTTCTGTCAATAGCATCATTACTTTCTGTTCGGATAATTGAAAGTACTTCTTCATTTGTAGAATTGTAATTGATTTTGTCTTTATATTCAACCGTATTAAAAATAGCTGAAAGTTTAGCATTGGGATCTGCTTTTGCAAATGCTTCTCCAAAAAGAGTAACAAAGTCCTTTTGACTGTTTTTTTGCATTTCATTTGCATCTGTAATTGCTTTATTAAAAGTTGCATCCTTGCTGTAGTTCGACATAGCCCGTACAATATCTGAAACAGATATTTCGAGGGTTACGTTCATACCACCTTTAAGGTCGAGACCAAGGTTGACTTCTCTTTCTTTACATTCTTTATAAGTGTACTTGCGAACCCATAAGAAATTATATACTTCCTCGTTCGCCATGGAATCAAGGTAATAATTCTCGCGAACCTTAATTAGCGAGTCGAAAATTAATTTTTCCTTTAAAGTATTACCCTTTGCAGAGTCTTTTGCGATTTTTAAAACTGCATCATTATTTGCATATTCCGAAGCGGCTTTTTCTACTCTACTTGTCATAAATGTAAATGACAATTGAAAAAGACAAACCAGCGCAAATGCTACTGCAAAAAACTTAATAGCTCCTTTGTTCTGCATACTAATCTAACTTAAAAATTTATAATTTTTTAATTCAAGGGTGCAAAAATAGAATTTTTAATTGATATTAACCAATTTTATATCATCAGCATTATAAATATTTTCGTTTAGAACTTGCTTTTTTATAGCTGATCTTCGATTTGAGGCGATTTCTCAACTTCCATTGAAGTGAAAAATATCCTTAAATTTTGATTTGATTTTAATATAGAATTTAGAAAAATTGAGCTAAGATGCGTATATTTGCTAAAATTTCAAAACATGAAAAGAATCATTTTTATTCTTCTGGTTTTTTATAATATTCCATTCAGTAATGCTCAGTATGAAGATTTCGGATTTAAAAGAGATACATCTGTTAAAGTATCGAACAATGGATTGGAGGCATTAAAAAACCCATGGGGTGGAGGATTAAATTCATGTCAGTTCTCGCAAATTGATTTGAACTTTGATGGCGTTAAGGATTTGTTTGTTTATGACAAAAGCAGTTTTAAAATCCTTACATTTATTAATGGCGGAACTGTCAATTCCGTGGATTATACCTTTGCACCAGAATATTCGGAATTCTTTCCTAAAATGCACGATTGGGTTTTGCTAATTGACTATAACTGCGATGGTAAAGAAGATATTTTTACTTATGGAGTTGGAGGAATAACTGTTTATAAGAATATTTCCAATCCGGTCGATGGTTTAAAGTTTTCACTAATTACCGCAATGATAAATTCACAACAAGGACCGAATTTGACAAATATATTGGTAACACAAGTTGATTATCCTGGTGTTTCAGATGTCGATAATGATGGCGACCTTGATATCGTTACGTTTTTTGGACTAGGAACCTATGTGGAATACCATCAGAATATGTCGATGGAATTGTATGGAGTTTGCGACAGTCTGAGTTTTGTTAAACAAGAGTACTGTTGGGGAAATTTTGCCGAAAACACAAATAACAACAGGATTGATTTAAATATTGTCTGTCCTTGGTCAAAATCAGAGTCAATTCTCAATCCTGAAGACAAGAATGACGCAAAACACACAGGATCAACATTGTTACTGGAGGACTTGGATGGGGATTTGGATAAAGATTTGCTTGTTGGCGATGTGGATTATTCAAACATTACTATGCTTATTAATGGTGGCACTCCCACGGATGCAAATATGGTTTTAAAGGACAGTTTATTTCCTTCGAACACTTTGCCCGTGAGTGTTGTTTCTTTTCCGGCGCTTGCATTGATTGATATTGATAACAATGGTACTAAGGATTTGTTGGCATCTCCTTTTGAATCGAATATTAATGTGGCCGACAATCTTAACACATGTTGGTTTTACAAAAATACAGGAACGGCTTCGGTTGCCAACTTTGAATTTCAGAAAAAAAATATTTTTCAAGAAGATATGATTGAAACAGGCGCGGGTGCTTATCCAGCTCTTGCCGATTATAATGGCGACGGATTGCTCGATCTTTTTATCGGAAATTTCGGGCTTTATGATTCTTCGTATTATTTAAACGGTTTTTTGTACTCTGTTTTTAAATCCGGGATTACACTTTATAAAAATACCGGTACTGCTGCACTTCCGCAATTTGAATTTGTTACCAACGACTTTGCAGGTATCCAAAGTCTTAATCTCATTGGTGTGGTTCCAACATTTGGCGACTTAGACGGAGATGGGGATAAAGATATGATCATTGGCGATTCAAAAGGAAATTTATATCGTTTTGAAAATACTGCGGGTGTTTCAAATCCTATGAATATGAGCTATCTTGGCACAATGGGTATTGATGTTGGTGATTTCAGTGCTCCACAGTTATTTGATCTTAATGGAGATTCTTTGCTTGATATTATTGCTGGAGAAAAAAGAGGTAACCTTAATTATTACCGAAATACAGGTTCCGCTATTAATCCTGTATTTACGCTCGAAACAGATTCCCTAGGACATATTTATATTATTGATCCTTCATGGTCGAACAACGGGTATAGTGTTCCTTGCTTTTTTAAAGATTCAACAGGCACAACCCGTTTAATTGTGGGAAGTGAATCGGGTTTTTTGTTTTACTACAAGGATATTGAATCAAATATTGCAGGAGCTTTTACACTTGATAATAGCAAACTCGGGTTTATATATAATGGAATAAAAAGTGCGGTTGCCGTAGGTTTTTTGGATAATGACAATTATCCGGATTTAATTATGGGAAATATCTCTGGAGGGCTATGTTATTATAAAGGTGTATTTCCTTTGCATTCGGGAGTTGGTGAATATGTTCTAGATCAAAAAAATGAATTTGACATTTTCCCTAACCCCGCAAATGAAAGTGTTTACATAAAACCCGGAGGTTTTTTTAAAGGGAAAAAAATAAAAATTGAAATTTTTTCTTCAGTAGGAAAATTGATATTAAGCAGTGAGATAAACGCGGAAGTTGTGAATAATATTCGAGTTGACCATTTGCACGAAGGAATTTATTTTTGCCGTTTGCTAACTGATTCAACTTATTCTGTGGCGAAAAAACTGCTGATTATAAGATAGGTCAATCACTGAGAGTAAGTAATTTCCTCCCGAAATTGATAATTGCTTTGTGCGACATAAGAATGTCACTTCCCAGTACACCATCAATAGCTGGCATGTTTAGCAATTTATAAGATTGGTTCACGTGGTTAATGTCAAGCAAAATGGCTTTAAAATTCCAGTAAGTAATACCAGAAATATCAAACTCATCAATCCTAACTGATTTGCTTTCCATGCTGTTTGTACCAAGTCCGGTGGAAAGTTTGTCTTTTATTTTGGACTTTCTTTTTTTTGTTTCAAAAAACAAATCTATCCTGTTCAAGTCGAAAACCGTTTTTGATGCTCCTGTATCGATAAGTAAATATGCTGGTTTTTTATTAATAGAACATTCAATGAATAAATGGTATCCATCGTCGTCAATTTTAGCAATATGAAGTGGAATTTGAATTCGCATGGTTTTTTATACAAAAATACCGGTTTATTAATAAATGGCAAGTAAAAAAGAAAAGGGAACATTTTAAATATTCCCTTTTAATAATTATTATTGGTTAAAATTATTCATTTGATAGAACTTTTGCCTCTGAAACGGGAATGCGCGAACCATTGTTGTAAGAAATCACAAACGCTCCAACTCCTGTTTTTCCTTTAAAAGTATTTGCATAAGCACGTGCATCCGCATAGGTTGCGAAAGTTCCTATTGCATATTTATAAGCACCCTGATA
>JBBQSF010000048.1:0-21525 GCA_038214085.1 Bacteroidales bacterium
TAGCAGATGGTAATGATAGCATTTGACCATTGAGAATATTTACTTCCTAAAATTTTTATGGAAAACTGGACAAAAATAATTAAACCCCGTAAAAAGCTTTTTCAGATTAATTTCAACGAGATTTGGCAATATCGTGATTTGCTGAGTTTGTATATAAAACGTGATATCATTACGCAATATAAGCAAACAATACTGGGCCCAACATGGTATTTTGTTCAGCCTGCACTTACTACAGTTATGTATATGGTAGTTTTTGGCGGTATTGCTAAAATTCCAACTGATGGTTTGCCACAACCAATGTTTTACATGGCAGGCATCGTTTGTTGGCAGTATTTTGCCGATTGTCTGACAAAGACTTCAAATACTTTTACTGTCAACCAGTCGGTATTTGGAAAAGTTTATTTCCCTAGACTAATTGTTCCGCTTTCAGTTGTAATTTCCAATCTTGTACGAATGGGAATACAGTTGTTGTTGTTTGCGGTTATTTATTTGTATTACATAATAATCGGTGTGATTGTGTCGCCTAATTTGTATGCTCTTCTGATTCCTTTGTTAATTTTTATGCTATCCGGTCTTGCATTGGGTTTTGGTATCATCATTTCTTCACTCACGACTAAATACAGAGATCTAACAATACTTTTTAGTTTTATTGTGCAACTTTGGATGTTTGCCACACCCATAATTTATCCTTTAAGTGCAATGTCGCCCAAAAAGCAGTGGATAATGGCACTGAACCCAGTAACATCAATAGTGGAGGCTTTTAAATATGGAACCATGGGCGTGGGCACATTTAATTGGTATCAATTGGGATATAGTTTTGTGATAATGTTATTTGTTTTGGCTGCAGGAATCATAGTATTTAATAGGGTGCAGCGAAGTTTTATGGATACAGTATAGTTGATTTTTTATGAGTGAAGTTGCAATAAAATTTGAAAATATTTCCAAACAGTATCGGCTGGGTCTAGTTTCCACCCGTTCACTGAGCCACGATTTGAAGCGCTGGTGGACTGTGAATGTGAAGCAGAAAGAAGATCCTTATCTTAAAATTGGCGAAACCAACGACCGCAGCACAAAAGGTGGAAGCGAATATGTATGGGCTTTGCGTGATATTGATTTTGAAGTTAAACAAGGAGAAGTACTTGGCATTATTGGGAAAAATGGAGCAGGGAAATCCACTTTATTAAAAATTCTTTCCGAAGTAACTTCGCCTACTACAGGTTGCATTAAAGCAAATGGCCGAATAGCTTCACTTCTCGAAGTTGGTACCGGCTTCCATCCTGAAATGACTGGGCGTGAAAACATTTTTATGAATGGTGCTATTATGGGCATGAATAAAGCAGAAATACGAAGAAAATTTGATGAGATTGTTGCTTTTTCTGGTGTTGAACGCTATATTGACACTCCTGTAAAGCGATACTCTAGTGGAATGACAGTGCGGCTCGGATTTGCAATAGCAGCCCACTTGGAACCTGAAATATTAGTTGTAGATGAAGTTCTTGCAGTAGGAGATGCAGAATTTCAAAAAAAAGCCATTGGGAAGATGCAGGATGTAAGCCGAATGGATGGTAGAACCGTGCTGTTTGTGAGCCATAACATGGGTGCTGTTTCACGCTTATGCAAAACAGGATTAATATTAAAAAATGGCTCCATTTCATATTCCGGAGAAATTACTTCTGTTATTGATGAATACTTGACTGGAGACGCAATCCAATCATTGTATTATCAGGGTGTGTTGGATGATTCACTGTTAAATCAGATAATGTCAGTCAAACTAACAAATGATCAAAATCATATTTCGGATAGTTTTTCTATTAATGAGAACATCTTTCTTGAAATAAATATTAGAAATCTTTCAAAGGAAACGGGTATTCGTTGCAATGTATGCCTTTCAGATATGCTTGACAATATGATAATGGTAGAGAGAATTCCAGTCCGAGAAATTTCAGATTCCTTATGCATTAAAGCAATGTTACCCGAAAATATTTTGTTACCGAATCGTTATAAACTCTCAATATCTCTAGATATTCCTAATATTAAATTGATTGAGATAATGCCTATGGATATGTTTTTTGAAGTAATTGATACAATAGGAATTGATGTAGCAAAAAGTGGTGATATCGAGAATGGTATTATTAAGTCTTATTGGAAATGGAACAAAGAATAAGAAAAAAAGTTCTCTTACTTTCAACACAGGATACATTCGGTGCGTATGAATATATGTATCGGATGGCAAAAACCATGGAAAAGGACTTTGAAATTGCGTTAGCCGTTCTGTACAGTAGGAAAGCTGAACCTTGGATTGTGAAAATACCATTACCTTCTTCAAAAAAACCTTTTATAATTCGTGCAATTAATTTCCTAAAAAGAAAACTTAACATAAAAAAGGAAAGTCTTTCCACCCTTGATAAATATATTTTTTTGCCAAATGAAGATGAATCAGTAAATTACGTTAATGCTGATGAAATATTAAACCGAATAAATTTTGTACCAGATATCATCATTTCAGGAATGACAGATGGGTTTGTCAATACATCAACATTACTTGAGTTACATAAATTAACAGGCGCAAAAGTGTACCAAGACACCATTGATATGGGCACTTTAACAGGAGGGTGCCATGTAGCTTGGGATTGCGTAGGTTTCAAAACCCAATGTAATAATTGTCCGGCAATATCAAACAAGGCTTATAAAGATTTTCCAAGCATTAACTTGTTAATTAAAAAGAGAAACATACAACTTGGGGATTTTCAACTTTTCACTGATCGGGGTTGGACTTTGCACCAGGCAAATTCTTCTGCCATTTACAAAAATCGCATTAAAATAATTTCTAGCTGTATTATCGATACAAATATTTTTACCAATGCAAATAGAAATATTGCAAAAAAAATATTTGGAATTACCGAAGATTTTATAATAATTTTTGCAGGCTCAAACAATGCCATAGATGTTAGAAAAGGAAGACAATTTCTTGTAGAAGCCTTGTCTATATTATGGGAAAACATGAAGTGTGCAGATAGAGAAAAGGTAATTATTTTATTGGCAGGTAACCACAATTATGAAGACGAGTTAACTTCAAAAATCAAATTTGAAAAAAAACTTATAGATTTCATTTCTGACGATAGGCTCCTTTCTTTAGCATATCAGGCTTCTAATATTTTTGTTAGTCCTTCCCTGGAAGATGGAGGACCAATGATGGTGGCAGAAGCATTGGCATGTGGAACTCCAGTTGTGGGTTTTGAAACAGGATTACTATTTAATGATTTTCTTGTTCAGAATGGAGTTCAGGGTTATAGAGTTAAAATGAAAGACTCACAAGGCTTGGCAATTGCAATTGAAAAAATAATCCTTCTTGATAATCATGAGTTTCAGCAAATGTCTGTTCAGGCTAGGTCTCAGGCAATTAAATGTTCCTCACAACAGGCTTTTTTAAATTCTATTCATGACTTGTAATTATACACAGCAATTTGAAATTAAATATTTTTTTTCTTTTAATTAAAAAACAAATTCAACGGCTATTTATTAGAGAACCTTTATGATTTATAATTTATTCAATACAAAAAAGATATTCTTTTTAGGAGCAACACAGTTTCAGTTACCCGCTATCAAAACTGCTCAATCCATGGGAATTCAGGTAATAGTTACTGACAATGTGCCTGGAAATATAGGCCATTTGATAGGTGATTTTAGCGAAAATGTTTCAACCACAGATTTGGATAGTCTCCTTGAAATTGCTAAAAAATACCAAATTGATGGCGTAATGACATACGGATCCGATGTTTCCTCACTTGGAGTTGCATATATTGCAGAAACATTAAATTTGCCGGGAAACCCATTTGCCTCAGTCAAAATTCTTCAGCTTAAGCATGAGTTTAGGCAGTTTCAGAAAAATATCGGTTTGCCACACCCGAATTTTGCGGTTATTAATGCTGATGATACCACCAAAAATATTGGTTTGAATTATCCTGTATTGGTTAAACCATCCGATTCGAGTGGATCCAAAGGACAAACAATTGTTCCAAGTGAAGATTTATTATTACAGGCTATAGAATATGCAAAAGAATTCAGCCGATGCGGAATCGTGGTTTGTGAAGAGTTTTTAAAAGGCGATATCCTTGAACTAGATGGGGACGTATTGATACAAAAGGGGAAATTATCATTTGCACATTATGGACATAATTATTTTTTAAAAAACAGCAAATTAAAAGTTCCGATTGGCGAAATAATGCCAGGTTTTTTCGGTCCAGAGGTAATAAACCAATTAGATGAACAGTTGCAGCAAATTATTACGGAATTCAATTTAACAACAGGTTGTATGAATTTTGATGCCCTTCTTGTAAATGAAAAAGTTGTTATTTTGGATATCGGGTTGAGAAATGGCGGAAACTATGTGCCTGATTTAATTAAAATGTCAACTGGTGTTGATTTAACTGAGGCTGCAGTATATTGTGCACTTGGCTTTGATTATCCTGTTGAGAATTTGCATTCTGCAAACCCCAAACCTGTAATGACTTATATTCTTAATGCCGAAACAGAAGGCTTATATAAAGGATTAAGATTCTCAAATGATATTGTAAACAAAATTGTAAAAAGCATAAATTTTGTTGAATTTGAGTCATTGGTCAAACCGTTTACAAGAGGTGATTATGCTTTGGGAGTGGCATTTCTGGAATTTGAAAGTCAGAAGGAAATGCTAGAAAAATGGCAAGATGTTGAGAATAATATTACCGTTGATGTAATTCCAAATAACCCTACAAGTCAAAATGCCGAAATCAAGCATGACTATAAAAGATATAATGAAAGAATTTCCCCATTTATTCAGAAACAAATATGTAAAGCTAAAGCAGAAAACAGATTGGATATCCTTAATGTCCTTTCAACTCAGTTTGTTTTTAACTCCAATGAAAAGGATATTTCTGAAAATGAAGTTGCAAAACATTATGATGCTTCTGCCGATTTTGTTTTTGAAAATCAACAATTATATGGCGTAGAACGCCTGTACAAGAGACAAATCGTTGTAGATATTACCTTAATGTGCGTGGCACATTGCCGCCATTGTTTGCGAAGAAATTATGATCCTTTTGTCTTAAAAAAGAAAGATCTGAGTCTAATTGCCCGGTTTATCGGACAGTCAGAAGTTACTAAAGATGTCAGGGAAATATTAATTACAGGCGGCGATCCATTTTTAGTTCCGGCAAAACTATCCCATTTCCTGAACGAATTAAATGAAAATGCACCACTTATTGAGGTCGTTAGAATAGCTAGCAGAGTGCCAATACATCAACCAGATTGGATTAATGATAATATTCTTTCGGTTCTAAAAAAGAAGTATTCATTCCGGATTGAAATGGCAACTCAGATAAACCATTCATTAGAATTATTCCCTGAAGTACGCGAGGCTTATAAAAAACTGTTGCAATGTGTTCATGTGATATATAATCAAACTGTTTTGCTTAAAGGTGTAAACGATAATTTAACTGATATTGTAAACTTATTTGATGATCTTCGGTCATTAGGAATCGAAAACCACTATTTATTTCATTGTGTTCCAATAGGAGGTATAGATTGGTTAAGAACATCACTTGACGATACCATGAAATTATCAAACAGTATTTTAAATTCTGGAAATATTTCAGGTAGAGTGAAGCCTAAAGTAACATTGATGACTGATGTCGGCAAAATTGAGTTAAATGAATTTGCAATTGTCCGTAGAGAAAAGGACAAAGTTTTGCTAAGATCTGACTATTCTTATCAGGATCGCATGAAATGGAATCCATTATGGAAGCTTCCTGAATCTGCATTGATTGACAGTGAAGGCAAATTAAATGTTTGGTATCAGGATAAAATTTCCCTCTGAAATAATTTTCCTCACTTGAAAATAAACACATGGTGTCTGTAATAATCCCAAATTATAATCATGCGATATTTTTAGAAATGAATTTCGTGACGGAATCATATTATAAAATTGAGATACAATGAATAAACAATTGGTTAATGTTTTTTTTAACTTTTGAATTAAGTGAGGTGGATAAGACCCTTTTAAGAGAAAATTGCATTAAATTGAATTATATGAAACACCTGTATTGGTTGTTGAAATTGAATCAGAGTTTAAAATTACAATTGAGCCAGAAGAGATTGCAGAATAGCACAATTTTTTGTCAGTTAAAGAAATGATTATAAAGAAAATTACTTAATGATCCCTTTCAATAAACCCTACATGACTGGAAAAGAAACGAGCTATATCAAACAAGCCGTGGAATTAGGTCATATTTCAGGCAATGGAAACTTTACACAAAAATGCCAACATTTTTTTGAAGAAAAATACGGTTTCAAAAAATGTTTATTGACAACAAGCTGCACCGATGCTCTAGAGATGGCTGCTATTCTTTGCGATATACAACCGGGCGATGAAGTTATTGTTCCCAGCTATACATTTGTTTCAACTGCGTTGGCTTTTGTGAGGCAAGGCGCAAAAATTGTTTTTGCAGATAGTCAAGAAAATCATCCAAATATCAATGCTGATGAATTAGAAACGCTGATTACATCCAGAACCAAAGTCATTGTCCCTGTTCATTATGCTGGCGTAGCATGCGACATGAATAAGATAATGGAAATTGCCGATAAACATAAGCTATTAGTTGTTGAGGATGCGGCACAGGCAATAGATTCATTTTATATTTCGCCAAAAACAGGTGAAAGGAAAGCTTTAGGAAGCATTGGGCATTTTGGTTGTTTTTCGTTCCACGAAACTAAAAATATTCAGTGCGGTGAAGGTGGAATGCTGACCATAAATGATGACCACTTTCTGAAACGATCTGAAATAATATGGGAAAAAGGAACAAACAGAGCTGAATTTTTCAGAGGAGAAGTTAATAAATACGGTTGGGTTGATATTGGCAGTTCATTTTTACCATCAGAAATAACAGCTGCTTTCCTTTTTGCACAGTGTGAAAATTTAGAGAATATTCAGTCCAGTCGAAAGTTACTATGGAATTTATATTACGAAGGATTAAAACCTTTGTCGGATAAGGGATATTTTCGTATTTTTGAAATTCCCGACTATGCCACAAATAATGCGCATATGTTTTATTTGGTTTGTAATTCCAATGATAACCGCAGCAAACTTATTGACCACTTGAAAGGATCCGGCATCCTTTCTGTATTCCATTATCTGAGCTTACACAAGAGTGATTATTACAGGACAAAACATGATGGGAGATATCTTCAAAATACAGACATTTTTTCTGATTGCCTAGTTCGTTTGCCCCTTTATTATGAGTTAACGGAAGAAGATATAAATAAAATCTGCATCAAAATATATGAACATTTCGTTCCGACCTGAAGAATTATTATTTGTAAATAGTGAATTTAAAATAAAAAACGACTTTTTTAATAATGCTGGAAATGAAGAAACTACTAAAAAAAATATTCCCCTTCTTTAAAAAGAAAAATTTGCGAAAATTTAAAATATTCCTATCAACAATAGGTCACAGAAACAATCTAAACAAACTTGCCCAAATATATGGTTGTGATAAATGGGATACCCATTTATACACTCTCCACTATATGGAACATTTTAAAAAAAATAGATTAAAAAAAATTAACTTGCTTGAAATAGGAGTAGGTGGCTACGAATATCCTGATTGCGGGGGTGAATCATTAAGAATGTGGAAAAGCTATTTTCCTTTTGGCAAAATATTTTCAATTGATATTTATGACAAATCACCAATCCAAGAAAATCGAATTAAAATCTTTCAAGGAAATCAAATTGATAAAGAATTTTTACACAATGTAATTGAAACTATTGGCAGACCAAATATTATTATTGATGATGGAAGCCATATTAATGAACATGTAATTGAAACCTTTAAAATATTATTCCCGGTTCTGAAGGAAAATGGAATTTATGTTATCGAGGACACTCAAACATCTTATTGGCCATCTTTTGGGGGCAACAGCGAAAATCTTAATGCAAATACCATTATGAATTTTTTTAAAAAAATCTCCGATGGCCTTAATCATAAGGAATATTTAATTTCTAATTATAACCCATCCTACTTTGATTTAAATATTGTTTCGGTTCATTTTTATCACAACCTGATTTTTATTTATAAAGGAAATAATAATGAAGCATCGAATTGTGTTACAGATGGAATGTTTATTAAAAATAAAATATTGAAATAACCCTTCACAATTTAATTAAAGAATAAATAATTTTATTTTAATGGTTTCAGTTATTGTTCCAAACTACAATTATGCGAGATTTTTAAAGCAAAGAATAGATTCTGTTCTTAATCAGAGTTATCAGGATTTTGAATTGATTATATTAGATGACTGCTCTACAGACAATAGCAAAACGATTATTGAACAATACAGGAATCATCCTAAAGTAAGTCAAATTGTATATAATGAGAAAAACAGCGGAAGTACTTTTAAACAATGGGAAAAAGGCATATTACTGGCTAAAGGGCAATATGTTTGGATTGCAGAAAGTGACGACTGGGCTGAACATGACTTTCTAGAAAAACTGCTCGAAAAATTTACAATAGATTCTGAAATTGGGCTTGTATACTGTAACAGTAATAGATTTGTAAATGAGTTATTTAAAGATACCTTATCAGATATTAAAATCCAAATATTAGAGAATAATAAATGGAAATACGATTATATTCACGATGGAAAATTTGAGTTATATGATTCATTAGTACTATGTTGTTCGATCAACAATGCTAGTGCTGTACTTTTTAAAAAAGAAGTATTATTAGAAGCCAATCCTTTTAACGTTGAATTGAAGTATCTTGGAGATTGGTACTGTTATTTGAAAATTGCTTTTATATCAAAGATTGCATACCTAAATAAAACCTTGAATAATTACAGAGATCATTCTGATAATATTTCAAAAAAAGCTACTCTTGAAAATAACCATTTACGAGAATACTTCTTGATTTACCATTGGATACAAAAAAACTTAAATCCCAAGAACAAGAGACTGGTATATTGTTATTTTGAAGGATATACAAAGCATTCGTTCTCTTTATCAGACATATTATTAAAAAAGCAATATTTAGCTTTGTTTAAAATAAGCTCCAATCTTTTTTTTCGAATGATTCAATATAGAATTAAAGACCGAATTATCATTCTATTAAAAAATATTAAAAGGAAAGTAATTATTTAATATGACAACATTAACTGCTGTTATTAATTGTTATCGTGAAGGTGAATTGATATATAAAGCTCTTGAAAGCCTTTATAAACAAACAGATAAAGATTTCGTTATTCTTATTGTAAATGATTGTTCGCCAGATGAAATCACAAACAGTGTGTGTAACGAAATAGAACTAAGCAAAAAAGCTAAGTTGATTAGGAATAATGTAAATATGGGGCATGGTTTATCCAGGAATACGGCATTTGCAAATACAAATACTGATGCTATTGTATTTCTTGATGCCGATGACACCTTGCCAATCGATGCTATTGAACGAATTCGCAGAGTCTTTGATCTTAACCCAGATGCTGATTTTGTGTATGGCAATTATTTGAAAAATTATATTGAGACAGAAATATCGGAAATCGTGGACTGCTCTGTACTTACTGATCAAAATGGAAAACTTTCTCCTTATAAGCTGGCAAATAACTGGAAGTTTTTAGGATCTTCACCCTGTAAAAAGAATGCATGGCAGAGAATAGGTGGATATGCGCAAGAATTCTCTAACACTACAAATGATATCGACTTCTGGCAACGAGTTATTTTGTCAGGAGCAAATGGATACTATGTAAATGATATAATCTACAACTATAACCAATCCGTAAATGGAATAAACAATTCGGATGCATTCTTAAATGCTCTTTCAAAATGTATGTACAAGAATATTGACTTTACAATTAAATATTCAAATAATTACAAAAGGGGACTTGATATTGCGTTAAAAAATAAAGATTATAAAAAGATAAAAGAATGGGCAAAATTTGAAGTAAAAAGAAATAAACGAAATTTCTTAACAGGTATATTTTTCATTACACCTTCTTTTTTATTGCCTCTATTGTGTATTGTTTTTAAGATGAATAGACGTAAGCACTGATTGAAAACATTAGGTTTTATTTGGTAATGTTGGTGGTTACCAAAATCTTCAAAAAGATTTATTCATGGTAGCTCTGTCTTTAAAAACTTGAAACAAATTGAATATCTACATTAATTGCATATAAAAATAATGGATTACCCAAAAATTTCAATTGTTACTCCAACATTTAATAGAGCTGATTTTTTAGAAGAAACTATTCTTTCTGTCATTAATCAAAATTACCCCAATCTCGAATATATCATCATTGATGGGGGCAGTACTGATGGAACAATTGATATTATTAAAAAGTACAAAGATAAAATAACCTATTGGGTAAGTGAACCTGATAAAGGAATGTATCATGCAATTCAGAAAGGATTTGACAAGGCTACTGGTGATATATTCGCCTGGCTAAATTCTGATGACATATATCATTCACAATCACTGCTAATGGTTGCTGAAATTTTCACAACACTTCCTGATGTTGAATGGTTAATAGGAACTCCCTCATTATTTAACCGAAATGGACAATGTGTTAAAGTTTTCCCAACCACTAAATGGTCTAAACGGAGTTTTGCGGTAGGCAATTACAAATGGATACAACAAGAGTCGACATTTTGGCGAAAATCCCTTTGGGAAAAAGCCGGATCCAATATCAATACTAAATATAAATTTGCGGCTGATTTCGAATTATGGACTCGTTTCTTTGACTATTCAGAACTTCATTCTGTGAATACCATATTAGCAGGATTTCGTCTGCATCATGACCAGTTATCTGTGATTAATGAGTCTTTATATGAGAATGAAGTTAAAAATATATATTATTCGCATTTTGCTGCTCACAGATCAATAAGTGAGTACTTAATTTTTAAACTTTTTAAAATACAAAAATATTTTAGCGACTCCAAATATTTTATAAGATTTATTGGGCTATTAATAAAAGGTCTATTAAAAAAAACATATAAATATCCTGAAACAATTTACTTCGATTTTTCAAATGAAAAATGGAGACATTCCTGAATTTTCATTATGAAATTTTAGATCGATTCTGTTTGGGAATTAAAGGAAGATAACCAAATATGAAATTATTTATTAATACAAAACCAAACCCCGTCAAATAAATTTCAAATATGCTAAAAAAGGTTTCTCATATAATTTTAATTTTTCTGCTATTTCCATTCTGGATTCTAATGAAGCACGATAAAAATTTCAATCTTATTGGGCAAGATATGCTTGAATGGAGCCATAGACGTGAACTAAATCAAAAATCTCCAACTTTATACCTTTTTATTCTTTTGCTAACTTTAGATAAATCGTTTCGAAATGTTCTATACTTTAGATTGGCCTGGAAAAGCAGGTTCATTTCTTTTATATTTAGACCATTGGATTCTTTGTATATATCAACACCAAAAGATAAAGTAGCAGGAGGCTTATTTATTTGCCATGGTTTTTCTACAATTATATCAGCAAAATCAATAGGTTCAAACTGCTGGATAAATCAACAGGTCACAATTGGTTACACATCAAAAACGGATTGTCCTATTATTGGGAATGATGTCTATGTGCATGCTGGTGCAATAGTTATAGGCGCTATTACATTAGGCGACAATTCTGTTATTGGTGCTGGTGCAGTCGTTACTAAAAATGTACCAGCGAATTGCTATGTTGTTGGAAACCCAGCAAGGATAATTCGTAAGAATGGATTGAAAGTAAATGAAAAATTATAGTTGACTATGCCTAAGCTTTCTATCATTACTATTAATTACAACGATTCTGCAGGTTTACAAAAAACGCTTGATAGTATTGCTTTGCAAACATTCACTGAATATGAATCAATAGTTATTGATGGCGGCAGCAATGATGAAAGTATTAGCGTTATAAAAAGTTTTATTAATTCTGGAATTAAGAGTTACAAGTGGATCAGTGAGCCGGATAATGGAATATATAATGCCATGAATAAAGGAATTCAGAAAGCCAATGGTGAATATTGTTTTTTTTTGAATTCGGGAGATTATTTAATAAATACTACAGTTCTGGAACGCGTATTTTCATTTAAACCCACTTGTGATGTTGTTTATGGAAACCTTGTTGTGCATTTTAAAGGCAAGTTTGAAGGAATAAGCAAAGGAAAGGATACGTTGACTTTGCTTGATTTGTATTCAAGTGTTATCAAACATCAAGCTTCATTTATCAAACGAGAATTATTTGACAGATTCGGGTATTATGATGAATCATTAAAAATTGTTGCAGATTGGGCATTTTTTCTTAAAGCCATTGGGTTTAATAACGCAACTTTCCAATATATTAATATTGATATTGCTTGTTTTGATAATAACGGATTCAGTAATAATAATCCCGAATTATGCAAGGCTGAAAGGCGAAAGGTTTTGGATGAATATATGCCGGCTATGATGCAGAGTGACTACCTCTTGTTGCAAAGATTCAATGGTATCCAATGGGTAAACCAATCTAAATGGGCCTGGTTTCTTTTTCGGGGATTGGTTAAAATGACGAAATTGTTATTACAAAAGAAGCAATAAACTTTCCAGAATGATTCCGAAAAAAATACACTATTGTTGGTTTGGGCAAAAACCATTTCCCAAATTAGTGAAGAAATGCTTGGAAACATGGAAAGTGCATTTTCCTGATTATGAGTTTCATTTATGGAACGAAACCAACTCCCCCATGGAAGTTCCTTATGTGCGAGAAGCATACGATGCGAAAAAATATGCATTTGTTAGTGACTATGTTCGGTTCTGGGCTTTACACAATAAGGGTGGAATTTATCTCGATACAGATATGTTCGTCACTCGCAATATGGATGAATTGTTAGAAAATAGTTGTTTTTTCGGGTGGGAGAAATCAGACTGTAAAAATATAAGCTGCGGTGCCATTGGTTGTGCATCGGGAAATGAATTTGTTAAGGAAATAATAAATGAATACAAAGGCATACATTATAAGAATGCTGATATTGAAAAACTTGTTATCCCAAGGTTTATCACTGCAATCTATAACAAGAGCAGTTATAAAGATAATGTGCAAATTTTACCTTATGATTATTTTTATCCGTTTCCGTATGAGCATAGGAATCGACTTTCAAAATTCAATACCTATGCTACTGAAAATACCTATGCAATACATTTATGGAATTTAAGCTGGGTTTCTAACTATGATAAATTGCTTTCTAATTTTGTAAAAGCAGTCAAAAAACATTTATAGTTTTATGTTTCAATCCCTTTGGTTTGCCTCTTTTGTTGAATTAAGTTTGCTTTATACGGTAGTACTTTTTACGCTTATTTATATGCTAAGAAAGTACAGAGGCGAAAAGTTCTACATTTTAGGTATATTATTATTCTATCCGGCATTTTTTGACTTTTTTGGAAAGAATTTTCAGGACGCATATAAAGTGGTTGTTTTAGCAATTACTTTGTGGGTTTGTTTTAAAGCAAATGTTTTTGCAAAAAGGAGAAAAGGTGATGGTCTGATAATAGCCTTTTTTGGCTTATTCACTATCACATTTGCTTTATCTGCTTTTGTGGGTAATGATAGCATATCAATAATATTTAGTCAGTATTCTAGGTATTTAATAACAATCTGTCTATGGTTTTTAATACGTAACGAGCTTTATCGAAAACAGGGAAATATTAAAAAAATGTCCTTTTTTACCTTTGAATTAATATTGATGCAGATTATCATTACACTGGGTAAACTGGTAATTTTCGGAGGCAGGCAGATTGAAAGTTTAGTAGGTTCAATTAGCCATATTGGTGGAGCTGCCGGAACAACAATTCCTATTTTAGGATTTATTGTGTTATGGTATTACAGGAGAGGCCGTTTTTCAAGAAAAGATTGGTATTTTATTGCCGGATTAATGCTCATTGGCTTTTTAACGGGCAAGCGAGCAATCTGGTTTATTATGCCATTAGTAATAGCAGCTTTTATGATTTATGTTCCGCGATTGAAAATAAATAAGTCTTTCCTCTTTGGAATTTTGCTGGCACCATTGGCATTTTATTTAGGGGCAAGATTAACCCCAACATTGAATCCTGAAAATAAAGTTTGGGGAAGTTTTGATATCAATTATGCTTTTGATTATGCCGAAAAATATCAGTTTGGAGCCCCGGCTGTGAATCAGGAGAATAAAAACCAAGGCCGGAGTGGCGCAACAATGTTGTTATGGTATAAAATAATGTCTGATAATTCGTTCAGTATAAAAGATTGGACGGGGCGTGGGCTTTCAGTAATGTATAGTACCGATTATAAGGAGTTTAACGAATTGAATCTGGGTATTGAACACAAAGGGACTGCGACTGGTGTTTTCCAATCTTATGTTACTACTGGTTATCTGGGAATTATAGCTACAGTGTTGTTTTTTTTCTCAATGCTCTGGAAAGTTAGAACCAAAAGAATTCGATATGTATTGATTGTGATTGTGGCTTGGGAGTATTTTTTATATACAGGAATTATTTTCCGAACTCCAGCATTTATGTTTCTGATAATCTATTTTATTCATTACACCAATTGCCTAGCTAAGCATACAATGCCAAAATCTCCACAAGCCAGTATTGATGCCTCTTAATTTTCATGATGAAGAAAAAAATACTTTTCATTATTACTTCTCAATTTGGATATCATACCGATACATTCATGTATTGCAAACATATAGATAAAGAGAAGTATGATGTGCATTATGTGGGGTTCGATTTTGGTCTTCCTAAAAGAGAAATAGAAAATGTTGCTATACACTATATCCCAATACATTACAATAAATTAAAACGATATTGGATTTATGTTAAATCAATCAACAAACTGATCCGTAAAGAAAATTTCAATATTCTGTTTTTAGTAGATTGTCAGGCAAGTCTGTTAATCCGACTTTGTAATATGAAACGCAAGTCAATATTAGATATTAGGACAGGAGACATTCAAATTAAGAACAGAAAAATTTCTTTTTTTAATATTAAAATTTGGTTTTTGTCTTATCTTTTTAAAAATATTACCATTATATCAAATAGTCTTCGTGAGAGTTTACATTTACCCTCCGAAAAATGTCATTTATTACCATTGGGTGCCGAAGCATTCGATTTGCCGCCAAAAACATTTAAAAACCTAATGCTATTTTATATTGGAACCTTGCAAAATCGGAAAATTTATCAGACTATTGAAGGACTATATTTATTTCTGAAAGTAAATACAGGTATTTTAGTTCATTATAATATAGTCGGTTATGGAGATAGCTCTGAAGTAAAAAAACTTTTGGATAGTATTAAAAAATATCAGCTTGAAAATATTGTTACTTTTCATGGGCGAAAGAATCATTATGAAGTCATGAATTTATTTGAAAAATCTAATTTTGGAGTTGTGTATGTCCCCATTACAAGAGGATATAACTGCCAACCAACTACAAAATTGTACGAAAGTGTTCTTGCAGGAATGCCTGTGATTGCAACAAAAACATTGGAAAACGAACTATCTATCGGTCTCGCTGATGGTGTATTAATTCAAGATACCCCTGCTGCATTTGCTAAAGGATTAGAAAAATTAATATTGAATAGCTACATGTATAATTCGGATATATTAAAACTAAAGTTTGAAATGTATAGCTGGGAAAATATTGTAAAACAAAATTTAGAACCATATCTAAATCAAATATGTTAAAAGAAATAGATCTATTTATAAAAGTTAAAAACCGTGTCCGCGATATTATTTGCCATTATCTGAGAAAGCCATTTATTGGAAGCTTAGGCAAGGGGTCATATATCAAACGTGGGGTAAGGTTAATAGGGAATCCCTATCGTATTAATATCGGGAAAAAGTTCAAAATTTGGGAAAATTGCGTCATTGGAGTAGGTAAAGGTAAAATAATAATTGGTGATAATGGTTTATTGGGTGTGGGAACATTTATTAATGCAGGGAACAATACAATTCGCATTGGCAATGGAGTAGCGATTGCGCCCCATTGTAGAATAATTGCATATTCTCATCATTACTTTCCAGAAAAATTAATCGCAGATTCACACATAGAAGCTGATATTACAATAGAAGATGATATACTTATTGGTGCTGGTGTAACCATTCTACCTGGTGTTACAATTGGGAAAGGCGCTATAGTAGCAGCCGGTGCAGTTATCGATAAAGATGTTGATCCATTTATTATTGTTGGGGGTATTCCTGCAAAAAAGATAAAAGACAGAATAGCATGAATCTCAATATTACCTTAATCGTTTCTCAATTTAACATTAAAGTATCCTCACTCGAATATTACAAGTAATTCCAATGTCAAATTTAACCAGAAAATTTCGCCGTTCAATTGCTATTCATGGAATTTCAGGAGTAATAAAATTAGTCTTTGTAATTACGATAAGGCATCTTTTGTGGTTTACTAAAAAACACACACAGAACCGAATTATACGACAAAAATCCGAATATGAATTTGATAATCAATATGGAGTAGATACAAAAGGGAATTTCGTTCCAAAAGTATCGAAAGCTTATAGGCAAAGTTGGCTCTTCGTAAGCAAATACCAAGGAACTAACTCAAGTGTACTTGATACAGTATTAAACAAGCTTCCTATACACCATGAGAATTTCACATTTATTGACTTGGGTTAAGGTAAAGGAAAAGCTCTTTTGGTTGCCTCCCGTTATTCATTTAAAAAAATCGTTGGAGTTGAATACTCTGAACACCTTAACGAAATTGCCCAGATCAATATTTTGAACTTCCCAGATACTGAAAAAAAATGTAAAAATATTGAAGTATTTTGTGCTGACGCAAGCCAATTTGATATTCCAGCTGGTCCTCTTGTTATATTCTTGTTTAATCCTTTTAGGGAGCAAGTTATGAATCTAGTTGTTAAAAACGTTTTAACTTCATATCAACAGAACCCAAGGCAGATATTTGTTATTTATTTCACTCCCGTATGTGCAAATATTTGGCGGAATGCCAGTTTCATGACGCAAATCGAAACATCAAAATGGATTGCCATTTTCACTACTCAAACTTATTAAGAAACGGTAAACAGTTATTTTTATAATAAAAAATGAAAGTTTTATTTGTTAGTAACAGCATCGAAGGTGCACCTAGTTCTTTTGTTGAATCACAGGGACGAACTTTGATAGAACTTGGCGTGGAAGTAAATTTCTTTTTAGTTGCAAATAAAGGTATTTGGGGATATTTGAGTACACTACCCAAACTTAAAAAGGCGATTGCAGAATTCGGACCACAATTGATACATGCCCATTATGGATTGTGTGGCTTACTGGCTAATTTGCAAAGAAGGTTACCAGTAATCACGACATATCATGGAAGCGATATTAACAATAAAAAAGTTCGCTTACTTTCTAAAATATGTATAAAAATATCAGCATTCAATATTTTTGTTTCAAAAAAACAAATTGAATTAGCCAAACCTAAAAAACATTTTATTATTCAACCATGCGGTATTGCAACCAACACATTTAGGGCTATGGATAAATTGGACGCGAGAAAAAAAATGAAATTAGATCCTGAAAAAAAAATAATACTTTTTTCTAATTTTTTTTCGATGAAGGTTAAAAATGCCCAATTGGCAATCAATGCCGTTAAAAAAATAGATAACTCCCAGTTGATAGAATTAAAAGATTACACTCCCGAACAAGTATGTTTGCTGATGAATGCGGCTGATGTCGCGTTAATGACATCTTTTACTGAAGGTTCTCCTCTTTTTATTAAAGAAGCGCTGGCATGCAATTGCCCAGTGGTGTCGACCGATGTAGGGGATGTTAAAGAATTAATAGATGATCTTGATGGCTGTAGCATTTGTAATTATGATCCTGATGATGTGGCTTTAAAACTTATCAGAGCTTTTAAATTTGCTAAAATTTCTAATGGACGAGAAAGAATTTTGCCTTATGATGAGCATAAAGTGGCAGAAAACATAAAAAAAATTTATGATTTTGTTTTATACAAGTGAATGGGTGAAAAATTAAATTATACAAACTCAATATTTGAGTGTTCATGGTGGCTCGATGCTGTGGCTTTCGGAAATTGGAATGAAATTCAATTGGAAGACGAAGGTAAGATAATTGCCCGTTGGCCTTATGTTATTGAAGGTTCCAATATTAAAATTCCAAAGTACACACAAACATTGGGAATATGGTTTTCTGAGGAAATATTAAGATCAGACCACAATTATAATAAACGTAAAGAACTAACAATTGAATTAATTAATAGATTACCCAAAACTTCAAATGTTAAAATAAATCTTGATCCAAGTAATGATTACTTTATGCCTTTTTACTGGGAAGGATTTAAAATTTCTCCAAAGATCACATATCGCATTAATTCACTTGATGATCTTGGTATGGTCTATTCTTCTTTTTCAAAAAACACAAAACGAGATATTCAACATGCTAAAAAATTATTACAAATAAAGGTTATAGATAATATTGAGATACTGATTGATTTAATTATTAAGAATTACAGCTCTCAGAATAGAGTTTATGTTGTAAAGCCAGAACAGATCAGAAGAATTTACAATTCTTGTGTAATGAACAATGCATGTAAATTAATGACCGCTGTTGATAATGAAAACAATGTTCACTCAATTGCACTATTTGTTTTCGACAAAAGGAATTGTTACTACTTGCTTGCTGGCAGCGAGCCAAAGCTAAATTCAAAAAGTTGTGCAAATTCTCTAATAATCTGGGAAGGAATTAAATTTGCTTCTACAGTATCCAAGTCCTTTGATTTTGAAGGATCGATGGTGCAAAGCATTGAAAAGTTTTTCCGTAAGTTTGGTGCGACTCCTACAACTTATTATGAAATTAGAAAACAAACTTATCTTAAACAATTATTTGAAATAACAAAACCCATAATAAAAAAAATTCTGAAGCACAAATAAATTTATAACCAAGCGCAATAATGCTGAATGTTTGTTTAACTCACGATGTAGATAGAATTCACAAAACATATCAATATATTACTAAACCATTGAGGGGTTTATTAAAAGGTAATTTAAAGTTGTTTGCGAAGTGTTTTGTTCACATTTTTGACAAGAATGCATATTGGGGATTTAATCACATTTATGAGATAGAAACCAAAT
Source organism: Bacteroidales bacterium (assembly GCA_038214085.1). Lineage (GTDB taxonomy): Bacteria > Bacteroidota > Bacteroidia > Bacteroidales > CG2-30-32-10 > JBBQSF01. The sequence goes on from JBBQSF010000048.1 coordinate 19,139, forward strand.
ATTGTGTCAAATCAACGTTTTTTTTTCTAAACGAATCTTTACCTTTTAATCCATTTAAACCCAACACTTGGAAGCTTTCACTTGGCCGTTATAATATCTTTAACAAAAAACTAGTTGACATTATTCGTTTTTTTGATAAAAATGGATGGGAAATAGCACTCCACGGTTCATACAGATCATATAAAAGTATAAAACTTCTAAAAAAAGAAAAAGCTGACATTGAAAAAATTGTTTGTCATTCAATACATGGTGTCAGACAACATTATTTGAATCTTACTCACGAAACATGGGAAATGCAGTCGCAAGCAGGATTTTGTTATGATTCAACATGGGGTTTGACCGATAATATTGGTTTCAAGAATAATCAAGTCACACCGTTTTTCCCAATATCAAAAAATGATTTTTGTGTTATTCCTCTTACAATAATGGATTATCCTTTTGTAACTTTAAAAGACAAGTGGGCTCGTTTTGAAGAAATTCTAAAAAAGATTGAGTTGGAAAATGGCTATTTGGTGATTAATTTTCATAATAATAACTTCTATGAATTGGATTTTCCCGATGTTAAAACTAACTATATTAGAATAATTGAGATTTTAAAACAAAGAAATGCAAAGTTTATGACAATGATGGATGCGTATAAAGAGATAACAAAGGGAATTAAAAATTTCTAATAAGCTTAATTTCTTTAAAATAATTTAGACAATTCTATTCAAAATAAAAAAACTTTATATATTTAAGTAGTTGTCATTTAGACCAAATGGTCAATTTACAGAGACTTTGTCTTAAACATCTATTAATATTAAATTATTGTTATAACATCAATGCCTAAAAGAATACTAATATTACTTTCTCATCCCGCGCAATATTTATTTTTCAGGTATGTAATTCCTCTTTTAAAACAAAAAGGGCATACAATATTTGTCTTAATCAAAACTAAAGATATTTTATCTGATTTACTTGATTCAGATGGCTGCAATTATATAAATATTCTTCCGAAAACAAGAGGCAAATCAAAGTTTCATATTTTGCTAAGCATGTTTCAGCGGGATATTAAACTTTTGAAATTTACAAGAAAACATAAAGTTTCGTTAATGATGGGTACGGATGCTAGCATTGCCCATGTTGCAAAGTTGCGTGGTATTCCCTGTATCACTACTCTTGAAGATGATTTTATAGTAATTAAGCAACTTGCAAGACTTACATACCCTTTTACTTCTGTTATTCTTGTTCCAAGTGTTTGCCAGGTGGGGAAATGGAACTCAAAGAAAATAGGCTATGATGGGTATATGAAACTAGCTTACTTGCACCCGAATAGGTTTATCCCTGATATTTCTAAAATTAATTCAAATCATACAAAGCCATATTTTTTGATTCGTCTTTCAGGACTAAATGCCCATCATGATTTTGGTGTTTTAGGAATATCAAATTCTTTGCTTGATAAAATAATTGAAAGATTAGAAAAGATTGGTAATGTCTATATTTCTTCAGAAAAAGAACTATCAGACGCATATAAAAAGTACGCTGTTAACATTCCAGTTCAAGATATTCATCATTATTTGTTTTATGCAAATATTTTAATTTGCGATAGTCAAAGCATGGCTGTGGAAGCATCTGTACTTGGCACACCTTCAATTCGAATAAGCAGTTTCTCTGGCAAAATAAATGTACTCGAGGAGTTAGAAAAAAAATATAATCTAACTTATGGGTTCAAACCGAATGATGAAAGTTCAATTATTAAAAAATTAGAACAGCTCTTATCTAAAGATAATATTAAAGAAGTTTTTTTAGCCAGAAGAGATGAAATGCTTAAAGATAAAATTGATGTAACAGCTTTTATGGTTTGGTTTGTTGAAAACTACCCGGAAAGCTTGAAAATTATGAAAGAAAATCCTGATTATCAATATAGATTTAAGTAGCTGTTAGCTCTTAGCCTTTAGCCTTTGGCCAATAGCCAACAGCCAAAGGCCAACAGCCAAAAGCCAAAGGCCAACAGCCAAAAGCCAAAGGCCAACAGCCAAAGGCCAACAACCAATAACCAACAGCCAACAAGCCAACATGAGAAACTTTAGAGAACTTGAAATATGGAAACGATCAATCATAATTACAAAAGCGATATACCAACTTACAGAAACCTTCCCCGATAGAGAAAAATATGGACTTTCATCTCAAATACAAAGAGCTGCCGTATCTGTTGCTTCAAATATTGCAGAAGGCGCATCAAGAAGATCAGAAATTGACTTTGCAAGATTTCTTGAAATAGCAATAGGATCATCTTTTGAAGTAGAGACGCAACTCACTATTGCCAAAGAAATAGATTATATTACCAAAGAAAAGTATATTGAATTACAAACAGAACTTACAATCATTCAAAAACAAATTAATCAACT
>JBBQSF010000049.1:0-21403 GCA_038214085.1 Bacteroidales bacterium
TTTCGGAAGTTTGAACCGAAATATCAATATTTTGGTGCTTGATCAACCATTCGGCATGTTTTGGAACTATTGGAGAACGGCGCTCCATTTTGTATTTATCTTCGTGCCTTATACCTATACTAATACTCATAAAATTTAAATAGATAAAAATTTTTATTAATTCGCAAACTTACAAATTTTAACAGTACACAAAATCACTCCCATTTAATTTATTTTATCTTAGAGGTTGTTTAAATTTAAAAACATGAAATTATTGTGCCCCTATTCTCGATACTTTTTCTATCGTCACTTCGAGTCCGCTACCAAAAAATAATCAATTACAAAAATGTATGCGGGTATCGAGAAGCGACGATAGAAAAACTCGAATTGACGGGACATAATAAAAATTTTAGATGAAATTTAAACAGATTCTTAAGCAAAATATCTTATTTTTGTTTTTTAAATTTTGGCATAATAATTGGAAAACCGGCTCAAAAAATTTATAATCATAAAACTTATAATCATGAAAAAAACATTTACACTTTCCTGTATGCTGATTTTTATCAGTATTTTTTCTTTTGCACAAAAAACCAATCTTATATTTTTTTCCGATCAGGGAGAAAAGTTTTATGTTGTGCTGAATAGTGTTCTTCAAAACTCAACCGCTGAAACCAATGTTAAAGTTACTGATTTGGTTGCCCCAAACTATAAATTAAAAATAATTTTTGCTGATTCCAGCATTGCAACACTCGACAAAAATCTGATGTTTGAGCAAGGAACTGAATCAACTTTTAACATTAAAAAAAATAATAAAGGCGAATATGTGGTCAGGTTTTTAAGTTCAGTGCCAATTGCTGAAGCACCCGCTCCAACTGCAGAACAAAAAGTGATTGTTCTTTCAACATCCGGTCCTTCTCAGCCGACAGCTGTTACAAGTACAACCATAACACAAACCACTACAACAGGTTCGGGCGTTAACCCCGATGGTACTTCGATGGGAATTCATGTAAACGACCCCGCACTTGGTGTAAATATCAATATGAATATCGGTACAGGCACAAGCGGGTCAAGCAGTTCTACCTATACTTCAACTACTACCACAACCACCACAAGTGGCTTTCAATCTCAGCCTAATCAGCCTGTTGATCCACAGCCCGTGTATGTTTTGCAAGGCTACAACGGCCCTTATGGATGCGCCTATCCAATGAGCCCTGCAGATTTTTCTGCTGCAAAACAATCCATATCCTCTAAAAGTTTTGAAGATTCCAAATTATCTATTGCAAAACAGGTTTTCAATTCCAATTGCCTTTTATCTTCACAGGTTAAAGAAATAATGCAATTATTTAGTTTTGAAGATTCCAAACTGGCTTTTGCAAAATATGCTTATGGTTTAACATTCGATCCAGGCAATTATTTCAAAGTAAATGATGCATTTTCTTTTGAATCTTCAACAGAAGAGCTAGGCGAATATATTACAAGTTTTAAAAAGTAATTACATTTGTGAAAAACTAAATATTATGAAAACTCAAAATCTTTTAATTTCATCATTCCTGATTATGTTTCTAGCGGTTTCATGCCAGTGCCATAAAAACACGGCAACCGGAAAGGCCGGTCAGGAATCAGGATCTTACCGCTTCATTGCTTCGTTTATAAGTAAAGGTGCAGGTATCGATACAAAATCTCAGGATGCCATAACTTCTTATATTAAAACTTTTAATACAATTAACAAGGTAGAAATTAAACCCGAAATTGTTAAATGGGGAAAAGAAGGTGAAATGGATTATTGCTTCACTCTTTCAGAATTATCAAAAAGCAAACAACAAGATTTTGTAAAAGGATTTAAAAATGTAGTTCAATCATCCGATTTAATATTGATACTTGAAAATCAGCTATTGCTTCATAAAAACAAACCTGTGGTTACAGAAACTACAGAACCCGGAACATTCAGGTTAATTGTTTCATTTATCAGCATTGGTGCGGGTCCTGATGCTCAGCTAAAGGAAGCTATTGACAATTATATTATTTCATACAACAAGAAAAACAGTATAGAACTTGCTATTGAAAAATATCCATGGGGCCGTGAAGGTGAAACAGATTATTGCATGAATTTAACTGAAATTGGAAGCGATAATCAGATTGTTTTCATTAAAGGAATACAGGATATTGTAAAAGATTCTAAGCTTGTTTTTATTAAAGAAAACGAAGTTTGCAAACATAAAAAATAAAACAAAATCCAATATTATTACGAAAAGGCTGAGAAATCGGTCTTTTTTTTGTTGTATAAAATTAATTATTCAAAATAATTAAGTTAAAAATCGTAATTTTGAATAATAATAAAACAATTTATGAAACCACTTGAAGACATTAAAATACTCGACCTTACCAGAGTTTTAGCCGGTCCGTTTTGCACCATGATTCTGAGCGATTTGGGCGCTGAAGTTGTAAAAGTTGAAGTTCCCAGAACTGGTGACGATGCAAGAACATTTGGTCCCTTCAAAAACTGTCAAAGCCTTTACTTTGTAAGTATAAACCGCGAAAAGAAAAGCATTTCTATTAACTTGAAAACTGAAAAAGGAAAGCAGTTATTAAAAGATCTGGTTAAAAAATTTGATATTATCATTGAGAACTTTCGCCCGGGAACAATGGAAAAACTTGGGCTTGGTTATGAAGTTTTAAAAGAGATTAATCCAAAAATAATTTATGCAGCATCATCGGGTTTTGGTCACAGCGGACCTGATTCAACAAAGGCCGCTTATGATATTCTGGCACAAGCACGTGGCGGAATAATGAGCATTACTGGCTGGCCAGAAACACCGCCAACCCGCGTTGGAATGTCCTTGGGTGATATTTCAGCTTCGCTATATACTGCAATTGGAATTCTAGCTGCTCTGCATCAACGCAAAACCACTGGTATCGGGCAAAAGGTAGATATTGCCATGCTCGACTGTCAGGTTTCTATGCTCGAAAATGCAATTACCCGTTATCAGGTTGACAATAAATCGCCGGAGCCCTTAGGAAACAGGCATCCCACAATAACACCATTTCAGGCATTCAAAGCAAGCGATCATTATTTTGTTGTTGCTGTGGGAAATGATATTTTATGGAAAAAGTTCTGTGATGCAATAGGAACTCCAGGTCTCATTACACATGAACTATTCAGCACAAATAAACTGAGGACACAACATCTTCATGAACTGATACCGATTCTTGACAAAATATTTATCACAAAAACATCTCATGAATGGCTTGCAATTATTGACAATGCAGGTGTGCCTTGCGGACCTATAAATTCTGTTGAAGAAATAATGCAGGACCCTCAAATTCAAGCCCGCAATATGATTGTGGAAGTTCAGGATCAGCGTGCAGGCACTATAAAAATTTCAGGAAATCCTATTAAAATGTCATCCATTGAAGAATCTAAAACCAGAAAACCTGCTCCTGAAATTGGAGAACACAATCAGGAAATATTATCTGAATATCTTGGTTTGTCATCGGATGAAATCGATCAATTAAATTCAGAAGGTGTAATTTAAAAAATCGTTTTATGTTAGATTCCGGGAACACTCTGATAAAAACCCTCAGCTTTCTGAAAGATAACAGTGTCAATCTTTTAGATTACATCAATCAACTATGCGACAGAATTGATAAAATCGAACCCTTCGTAAAAGCATTGATTCCTGAGAAAAACCGAAGAGAACGACTGTTATCCGAAGCTGAAATTCTTCTTAAAAAATTTCCTTTAAATTCAGAAAGGCCGCCTCTGTTTGGCATTCCAGTGGGCATTAAAGATATTTTTAATGTTGATGGTTTTGAAACAAAATGCGGTTCATTGCTCCCTTCTTCGCTGTTTAAAAGTCCGGAATCATCCGTAGTAACAAAACTTAAAAAAATGGGAGCTTTGATTCTGGGAAAAACGGTTACAACAGAATTTGCTTTTTTCGAACCAGGGCCCACTTGTAATCCTCACAACATTAAACACACGCCCGGTGGTTCCAGCAGTGGTTCAGCAGCATCAGTGGCTGCCGGATTTAGTCCACTCACTTTTGGAACACAAACTATTGGTTCGATAACCCGTCCGGCCTCATTTTGCGGCGTATTTGGATTTAAACCAAGCTTTGGCCGAATACCAACTGATGGCATAATTCCTTTTTCAACTTCAGCAGATCATGTAGGGTTTTTTACTGGTGATATCAGCAGTGTGATGCTGGGAGCCTCTCTTTTTTGTAATAATTGGACACCTGTTGAAGTTCGGACTGACAAATCAATTCGTATTGGTGTTGCTACCGGAACATATTTAGAACAGGTTGATGACGAAGTTCGATTGTTTTTCGAGAAGAAACTTGAAATTCTTGAACAAAAAGGAATTGAAATATCAAGGATTGATGTGTTCGGAAATGTTGAAGAACTGAATAAAACCCACAGAGCAATGATTGCTGCTGATTTTTACAAAGTTCATAAAGATTGGTTTCAACATTACGAAAATTTATACAGAGAACACTCTAAAAATCTTATAATCGAAGGAAAAAACATCGGCAAAGAGCAATATCAAAATGCTTGTGCAGGAAGAGAAGTATTACGAAATCAATTGGAACAATTACAGCACAAAAATGCAATTGATCTTTGGTTAAGTCCATCCAGCCTAACAGTTGCGCCCCAAGGCTTGGCATCAACTGGAAGTCCGCTTATGAATTTACCCTGGACTTATGCCGGAGTTCCAACTCTTTCGGTACCTGCAGGAAAAAATCCACACGGATTGCCCCTTGGTTTGCAGTTTGCCGGTATATTTAATCAGGAAGAAAGCATGCTTCAATTAATTTCAAAAAAAATAATCCCTCTGATATAGAATTTAGTATCAAAGGGATTTTTAAAAATAAAAAAAATCTGAAATTACAAAATCTGAAGCTTTTTAACTTGAACGGATTTTTCGGTTTGAATTTTCACAAAATAAACACCATTATCCAATTCATCAATAAACAATGAAGTTTCTTTGTTATTAGGAAATATTTGTAAAATAAGCTTTCCGGAAATATCAAGAACCTCCAACTTTTCAATAATATTAGCCGATGTGATAAAAACCATATCAGATGCAGGGTTTGGAAATAGTATTACATTTTGCTCTTCTTTAATTTCTTCTGCAACGCCATCGGTACAAGGTGTTGCGCAATAAGTAACATTTGTTGAAATGGTTCCTGAGTTCAAATCAATAAAGGGTGCTGTTGCTGGCGGAGTTAGATCGCAGAAATCAAAATCGCCTAAAAATACACCAGCATTTGTTGAATTATTTCCAATGCAGTATTGCCCTATGGAGCTTCCTGTGAGTGTGTCAAAATTGATCATATCATTGGCAATATAAAAATGACCCATATTGTTAAAATAGGCATCACTGTTAATTGAATCAGTATTTGCAAAATCATGATCAACTCGAATGTTACCAGTATTGTGAAATTCACCAGCGTTTGTAAAATCATACGAACCATAAATCTGTGCAGTATTAGCAAATGAATCATTATTGTAAAAATCATAAAATTCTATGATTCCTGAATTCTGGCCAGTAAGATTATTAAAAAAATCCGTAAAATGGCACTGATCAAAATTTTCGAAAATTCCGTTATTTAAAAAATTTACTGCATTTATGGTTCCATTATTAATTAAGTGATTGCCCGAATAAAAGTTATTGCTTACAATTGTGCCGCTGGCTCCGTTTGTTAATGCAATATTCAAATACAAACTATCCGTAACTGTCAGGCTTCCATTATTTGAAATTGTTCCCGAAAAAATTGCCATTTTATTTACTTGTAGAGTTCCATTGTTTACAAATGAACCTGTTCCGTATACCGCAATTGTTCTCAACCCTCCTGCTCCCAGAAGAGAACCGTTGGGATTTATAGTTATACTGCCCGAAGAGTATGCCCAATCCGTATTTAAAGCCACAGCATGCTCAACAACAACAATACTTCCAGGTGTTGGAATACAAGAGCAATCCCAGGTTGTTGGATTCAGCCAGTTTCCCGACTGAACAGATGTAATAGGTTGCGAAAAAGCAATTTGTGAAATAGCACAAAATACCAGAACAGTTAAATAGCGGAAAAGTGTTTTCATATTATTGGTTTTTAATTAATTTATTAATTGCAACAAAAATACGCAAAGAAAGGTGAAGACCGAAAGGGTAAAAATACCTTAAATTTCAATTATCCTGTTTTTTATTCTTTTCATACATTTTTTTCAAAAAACAACAAAAACATAACATATTGAAAACCAATAATAAATGAATTATAAAATAATTGCATGCTAATTCAAAATATTGTTATACCTTTGTCAACATTATTAATATATAATTTTTTTCTCTATGAACATTTATTTAGGTAATTTAGATTACCATGCAACTGAAGAACAAATCAGCGAAGTTTTCGCACAATATGGTGAAGTTGCATCAGTAAAAATTATCGTTGACAAATTCACAAATCGCAGCAAAGGTTTTGCATTTGTTGAAATGGCAAACGATGGCGAAGCAAAACAAGCTATCGAAGCACTCAACGGTTACACTCTTAACAATCGTCAGATTACGGTTAACGAAGCTCGTCCGAAAACGGAAAGCAGCGACCGTGGCGGTTACAACAACAGAAACAACAGGTATTAATTAATAGTAAACTGTACGTTTTCTTATAAGCTCACATTATTGTGGGCTTTTTTTATTTCATAAAAAATATAACTTTGTAAAAGAATTAATTTAAACTTTTCCTTTGAAAAAAATACTTAACCCTTTTGTCAAAATTCCTGGATATAAATGTTTTGGATGCTCTCCAGATAATCCATTTGGCTTAAAAATGGAGTTTTTTGAGGATGGCGAAAATGTCATAAGTACTTGGGCGCCCGAACATCATTTTAGTGGCTACCTCGATGTACTTCATGGAGGAATCCAGTCTACACTTATGGATGAAATTGCCAGCTGGCTTGTTTTTGTAAAACTTAAAACTGCCGGAGTAACTCAAAAAATGGAAATCGTTTACAAAAAACCTGCACTTACAAGTAAAGGCGAATTTTCCCTTAAGGCAATCCTTAATAACTTTAAAAACAGATTGGCAGAGGTTGATGTGGAATTAATGGATGGAGATGGCAATATTTGCTCCACTGCAAAAGTTTATTATTTTGTTTACCCCGAAAAAATTGCACGCGAACGTTTATGGTTTCCCGGGTATGATGCATTTTTTGAAAAAGAAGAAAAATGAAATTTTCTAAAAGTTTTCAATTAGGAGTTAAAACATACGGCGATGCTCATAAATTAATCGTAAAGCATAAATTATGGGGCTATGTTTTGCTCCCCGGACTTATCAATGTTATTCTTTTTGCACTTATTTTCTGGGCTGGTTATCACTTTTCGGGAAAAATCACAAACTGGGTTTTTGACTTTTTTGGATTAACCGGAAATCAAAGCAGTTGGTACAGTTTCCTGTTTAGTGCTATGCGTTTTGTTCTCAGATTTTTTTTACAGTTTTTGTTTATTTATGCCTATCTCTATGTATACAAGTTCATTGTACTTATAATAATGTCGCCTATTCTGGCGCTACTATCCGAAAAAGCTGACAACTTAATTACCCGAACAAAATATCCTTTTTCACTAAAACAATTGATAAAAGATATTTTTAGGGGGATATCTATAGTATTACGAAACATGTTAATTGAATTGCTTTATGTTATTGCATTATTTTTTGTTGGCTTTATTCCAATTATCGGCTTTTTCACACCCCTTGCATTGTTTGTTATTTCAATGTATTTTTATGGATTTTCGATGATTGATTATAACAGTGAACGCTACCGCTACAGTATTCATCAGAGTGTTCACTTTGTGCGCAAAAATAAAGGTTTTGCAATTGCAAACGGAATGATTTTTTATGGTTTACTATTGGTTCCGATATTGGGACTGCTTATCGCACCAACTTATGCTGTAGTAGCAGCAACCATTGGCTTTGATAATATCAGAAACGCTTCAAACTCTATAACAAAAAAATGAAACCTTTAAAAATTACAGCAGTTTCGTACCTGAACACTTTTCCTTTTGTTCATGGGATTACTAAATCAGGTCTTTTGCAGGACTTTGAGTTAGACTTACAAATACCATCGCTATGTGGTAAAAAACTTGTTTCGGGTGAAACGGATATTGCTCTGGTTCCTGTTGCCGCTATTCATAATCATCCTGAATTTGAAATCTATACAGATTTTTGTATTGGTTGTAATGGTCGGGTAAAAACAGTGCTTTTACTAAGTAAAGTTCCCGTTGACAAAATTGAGAATATCTATCTGGATTATGATTCCACTACTTCCGTGAATCTCATTAAAGTGCTTTGCAAATTCTATTGGAAAATAAATCCATTATGGATTCCCATGAAAAATTCTATTGATCAAAATGAAAAGTATGAAAGCATTGTTGCCATTGGCGATAAAACATTTGAACTTGAAAAAAAATATCCTTTCTCTTATGACTTAGGGGAAATGTGGAGAAATTTCACCGGATTGCCTTTTGTTTTCGCATGCTGGGCTGGCAAAAAAGGCATTTCTAAGGAAATGATAAAAGATTTAAACGCTGCATTAAGCTGGGGTATTTACCATATACCTGAATCAATTGAAACAAACCCAGAAAAATTATTTATTCCAAAAGATGAAGCCATCAAATATCTTCAGAGCGACATTAATTTTATATTGGATAAAGATAAGAAAGATGCGATGCAACTATTTTATAAATATTTAGATATGTTAGTTGAATCTACTCAGGAATAATTATATATTATATTTTAGATTTTCAACGTTTAATTTTCTATTTTCGCAGATACAAAACTTCGTTTCAAAAACAAGCACTATGAAAAGCCGAATAATTATCACTTCACTTTTATTCATGTTTATGGGTTTCAGTTTTTCTGATTCCACAGCATCCATAACCAATACAAGCTCTTACGCCTCTAATTTACAGGGAAAAAAGAAAATAAAAAGGTTAAAAGCATATTTCAGATACAAAGATCAGGATTACAACGGTGCATTAAGAATTTACCGTGAAATTTACAAGGGCAATGAAAAAGATGCCAAAATAAACCTGATGATCGGCAAATGCAACTTGATGCTTCAGAACATGGATGAAGCTTTGGTTTATCTGAAAATTGCCCGAAAACTTAAACCTGCAGTCGACAATGAATTGCCTTTTTATATGGGTCAGGCTTATCAGTTTCTTGGAAAACTTGACAGTGCAATAATAGAATACAATACATATAAATCATCGCTATCTATAGCACAACTGAAAAACAATCCGGTAGTTGATTTGCTAAATCAATCTCTAACGGCCAAAGACCTTATGGAACATCCTGTTGATGTGGTAATAAAAAATATGGGCATTGATATAAATTCAGAATTTGATGACGGAATGCCTTCTATTACTGCTGATGGAAAAACACTTATCCTTACTTCCCGCCGTCCCGACACAAAAGGCGGCGGAATTGATCCAAATACCGGGCTTTACTATGACGATATTTATATTTCTACTTGGAACGAAGAAAAAGGAAAATGGAATTCTGCCGAAGGCGTTGAAGGAGAACTTAACACATCTGGACACGATGCATGTATGAGTATTTCACCCGATGGAAACACTATTTTTGTTTACAGAAATATTCCAAAAGTTACCGGAAGTGGTGACATTTACTTTTCAACAAAAAAAGCTGATGGAAGATGGACCAACCCCAAAACCATTGACAAGCCAATAAATTCAAGCTTCTTTGAAAGTTCTGCTTGTTTGTCGCCCGATGGAAATACAATGTATTTTGTAAGCGAACGTAACGGTGGATATGGTAATGCGGATATCTGGAAGAGTTCAAAATTAGGTAAAAACTTATGGGCAAAACCTGTAAATCTTGGACCGGTCGTAAATACCGAAGACGATGAATTGGGCGTTTTTATTCATCCTGATGGCAAAACTCTTTTCTTTTCATCAAAGGGACACAAAACAATGGGAGGATATGACATTTTTATGACACAAATGCAAAAAGATTCATCATGGTCGGTTCCTGTAAATTTAGGCTACCCAATAAACACTACCAAAAACGACAACTTTTTTGTTATGACTGCCGATGGTAAAAAAGCATACATTACCAGCACAAAAGATGGTGGCCTAGGTGTTTCCGACATCTACGAAATTGATATGAGTAAATATAAATTCCCTCTCAAAATTGAAGGAAGCACAAATGAAATTACCGTTGAAAAAAAGATTTCTATCCTTAAAGGAAGTGTCCTCGAATCAAATAGTGCTCAAAAAGTTGATGCTGATGTTATTATTAAAGATGCGACTTCCGGAAAAGTAATTACCACTGTTCAAACCAATGAAGCAGGTGATTATTTTGTTACATTGATTGGAGACAAGGAATATGAAATAGTTGTAAATAAAAACGGTTACAAACCATTTAGCGAAAAAGTTAACCTAAAATTTGAAACAGAAAAAACTTTTTCGCTTGTCAAACTTATTATTCTCGAGAAAATTCCTGAAGAAAAGAAATAAACCCAAATTAATCATTAGGAGTCTGCGAACTAATGATTTAATTGGGTTTATCCCGATTTAGTAAATGTTCCTAACAAATTCTTCTTGTTTGGAATACATTTACTTTATCGATTCTGGCACAAAAACGTGTAGCCTATATTTATGAAATTCAACTAATTGCACTATTTTTCTCCTAACGCTACGCATTATAGATTTTTTAATGCGGAATTTGGGATAAATACTTTAAAAGTTTTTTTACAAAAAGATTCGATTGGTTTAGGAAAGTCTGTCGGGTCTTTTTTTTTGCACTACTACGAATTCAGTAACAGTATTATTTAATTTCCATAACGTACTTTTCAACAAACTCCCTGACACAGCCTGCACCTCCGTTTTTTGAAAGCACTATGTCTACTTTTCGTTTAACTGCTTCAACTGCATCAGCCGGACAAGCAGTAAATCCGCATTTTTCTATTGCAGCAATATCATTAACATCGTCGCCGATATATGCAAAATGTGCCAATTCAATTCCGAGTTCTTTGCTCCATTGTTCGAGGATTTCTGCTTTTTTCCAAGTGCCAATATAAACCTTCTGTACACCAAGCAATTCTGCACGGTTTTCAATGATAACCGAATTGATTCCTGAACTGATAAAGCCAACCATCATTCCTGAAGCAGTAAGGGATTTAATGGCAAGCCCATCTTTTGCATTAAACTTCTTTAACTCATCGCCACTTTGAGAATAATACATTCCGCCATCAGTAAGGACTCCATCAATATCCAAAGCCAGGAATTTAAAAGCGAAATTTTTAAGTTTATTTTCAAATAAGGAATAATCGTGGGTCAGAAGTTTTTCTGTTGGAACATTCAGCACATCAGCCAGTATCAACAATTCCTCAAGAGAAGGTTCCATATTCCCAGATTCGAAATATTGCAATCCGCTTACTGGAATTCCAGAAAGTTCAGAAAGCTCAATTATGCTTAATTTTTTTTGTTCGCGGAGAACTGTAAGATTTGATGCAATGTATATCATACAATATTTCGGTTAACAGCTTTGGCAATAGGTTTGAGGCTTTCAAACAATTTAGAAAATTGATCATGATTAAGTTGCTGCGAAGCGTCTGATTTTGCAACAGAAGGATCAGGATGAACTTCAATAAGCAAACCATCCACATCCATTGCCATACAAGCACGAGCTAAATCAGGAACACCGTAAGCATAACCCATGGCATGGCTGGGATCAAGAATTACAGGCAGGTTAACATATTCTTTTAAATACGCAACACCACACAGATCCAACGAGAATCTTGTTTTGGTCTCAAAAGTTCTTATTCCGCGTTCGCAAAGAATAACATTAGGATTTCCTCCTGATAAAATAAATTCAGCGGCCTGAACAAACTCCTGAATCGTAGAACCAAAGCCTCTTTTTAACAATATCGGTTTTTCTGTTTTAGAACATTTTCGCAAAATACCCTGATCATACATGGCTTTTGCACCAACTTGGATTACATCAGAATATTCTATTATTTCATCGGCATGAGAAGAATCGCGAACTTCGGTAACAACAGAAAACCCATATTGTCTTCTCACTTCATCTAAAAGCAGCAAACCTTCCTTACCCATACCCTGGAAGCTGTATGGCGACGTGCGAGGCTTAAAACATCCTGCCCGTATGGTATTCAGCCCTGATTTTTTTATTAATTCAGCTGTAGCAAAAATTTGCTCACGCGATTCAACTGAGCAAGGCCCTATTGTGAGCAAAGAATTATGCGTATTTCCGCCTATACTTGATTTTCCAATTTTTATTTCACGGGTTTGACTTAAAAAAGACCGACTGCTTAACTGAATGTCATCAGCAAATATCCAGTATTGCTCAATAAAGGGTTCAATATCTGTAGAAATTTCTTTGATTGCCGAAGGGGTTACCAACAAAGTATTTCCGCTTTCAATCAATACAATTGCATTATATTTTTCTGCAATTTCTCCGGCCTTACCGCTAAAATCATTTTTTAATTTTATTATCATGATTCACCTTTAATCAAGTTATTAAATTTTATTGCTCCTGTTATTTTCCGTTCTTCATTAACAACAGGAAGAAAGAGTACTGGAAAACTCAAGCTTTTTATATAAGACAGAATATCGGAAACGCTTTCGTTTTCAAAAACAAAAGCCGGATCCCGGTTAATCATTTCCGAAATCTGAACAGTTGAAATCGTATCAAAATTACGAATAAGACACTTTCTAATATCAGCATTGGTAATAAGTCCGGTCATTTCACCATTTATACCGCTAACTGCCGTAAAACCCATTTTATACAAATCGATCGTTTTCAAAATTTCCAAAAAACTGGTAGTTTCTTCTTTAACAACGGGAATTTCTTCAAAATCCATCATAAAATCCTTTACACGGTAATGCGACTGAATATCATCGCTGTTTAGCCTCAGCAATGCAGAACCAATAAAGTCGCCACGAAATAGGTATGAACCAATAACGGCAGCGTCGACACCCATATTGCGAAGGATAAACGACAATTCATCATTGATACCACCATCCACGTGAATTTTAATGCGGGGATAAGTATTTTTAAAATGTTGAATTTTTTTAAAATTCTGCTTATCGAATTTGCCACCGCTCATTCCCGGAGTAGTTGCCATAAAAAGAACGAAAGAGCAAATGTCTTTGTATTCTTCAAACACTTCAACTGGTGTATCCGAAACAATTGCCAGTCCGAGTTTTCCCTTAAAGTCAGATGAAATTATAGGTTTGGATTTTAATTGTTCGAATTGTAAAGTCAGGAATTCTACTTTAGTTTCAATTATTTTTTCAAAAAAATCTTCTGGAGAGTCTGTTATCAAATGCAAATCAATAGGGGTCTGGCTTATTTTTCGAATATTAATAATATCCTCAAAAACCGTTTTATCATTATTGCAATCGATATGAAAATAATCCACTCTGTGTGCATCAAGTTCTCTGGCAAGTGCATCAAGTTCCTTGTCTTTTCCGGAATATATAGAAGCAGATATTTTCATCAGTTAAATTTCATGCAAAGTTATGAAAAAAAAGAAATTCAGCTTATCCGATTTGGAAAAAAGCATAACAGTACTGCGCAACTCATTACTCTCAAATAAATTACAATCAGATTGATTATCTTTGCTTCATGAAATCATATCCTTGGGGTAGTACAAGACGATTTAATGCTTTTAGTAACTATTGTTTAACCCATTTTGGCGAACGGATTCAAAAACTTTCAGTAAATGCAGGTTTTTCGTGTCCGAACCGAGATGGAACAATAAGCATAAACGGCTGTTCATATTGCAACAATTCGGCTTTTAACCCATCGTACTGTACGCCCGAAAAATCAATTACGCAACAACTGACCGAAGGCATCGAATTTCATTCAAAGCGCTACAGAAGAGCTGGTAAATATCTTGCATATTTTCAAACATTTTCCAATACACATGCCCCACTTTCTGTTCTTAAAGAAAAATATTCCGAAGCATTAAAACACCCACTCATTGCAGGTTTAGTGATTGGAACACGACCTGATTGTATTGACAATGAAAAGCTAGATTATCTTGAAAAACTTTCTGAAAAATATTACATTTCGGTTGAATATGGTGTTGAATCAATTTACAACAGAACATTAAAAAAAATAAATCGTGGCCACACTTTCGAACAAAGTGTTGAAACAATTAAAAATACTGCATCACGAAAAATCCATACAGGGATTCATATTATATTTGGTTTGCACGGAGAATCGAGGGAAGAAATGCTTGATGAAGCAAAAATTATTTCACAATTGCCAATAAATACAATAAAATTCCATCAGCTGCAAATAATAAAAGATACTGCAATGGAAATTGATTTTAACCATGATCCTCATCAATTTAATATTTTTAGTCTTGAAGAATATATTGATTTTATTATTGATTTTTGCGAGCTGCTCAACCCCAAAATTATGATAGAACGATTCACTGCCGAAGTGCCTCCAAGATATCTTGTAAAGGGCGGTTTTGGATTATTGAGAACGGATCAGATTTTGCAAAAAATCGAAAAACGAATGCTTGAACGTGACAGCTGGCAAGGAAAATATTTTGTTTAAGAAAATGGAATAACTACAAAAACCCAAAAAACGAATCTATGTTAAAAGACATGATTATTCTTTATGTTTCCGATCAGGAGAAAAGCAAAAATTTTTACAAATCAATACTTGATAAAGAACCTTTTCTAGATGTTCCGGGAATGACGGAATTTGAGTTGAATGATTGCACTTTGCTTGGTTTGATGCCCGAATCAGGAATAAATAAAATTTTTAATGGTAAAATTCCAGACCCAAAAACAGGAAATGGAATTCCTAGATGCGAATTATATCTTAGTGTATCAGACGTGGCATTGAGCTACGAACAACTTTTGAAAAATGGAGGAATATCCATTAGTGCACCGGAAAACCGCGACTGGGGACATTTTGCAGCCTATGGTGCCGACCCCGATGGACATATTGTGGCTTTTGCTCAGGAATTGAAATAATCATTTAATCTCAACTTTTTTTGTTTGCCAATGATTTTTTATCTAAAAAAATTCAAGCTATAAATAAATAATACTATTTCTTTGTTGCGAATAATTATATTTGTAAAACGAGTTTCTTTATCTACAAATATCCCATGGCTATGACAAAATTTTGCACGCTGCTATTCATGTTAGGCTTGCAAATTATTTCATCACCTACTAACAAAGGGTTTTCACAGGATAGCCTCAAAATAGACAGCCTCACAAAAGAGTTAAATAAATACGGAAACGATACCAACAAAGTTTTAGCATACAACGACCTTGCCTATGAATATTTAGGTATTAATCCGGAAAAAACATACAATTATGCCTATCTTGCTTTGGCTCTCTCAGTTAAACTGGAATTTAAAAAAGGAATTGCAAACTCACTTTACAGAATTGGCATCAACTATTACCGCCAAGGAAAATATCTCGAATCAATTCAGGCATTAATTACAGCTGCAAAAAACTACAGCGTTATTGGCCATAATCGTGGTTTGGCTGCAACTTACAATGCTATTGGAAATGTTTATTTTGATTTGAATGACTTTGACAATGCATTTAAATTTCAGTTTAAAGCACTTGAAATTCAAAGTAAAAATAATTTCAAAAAAGGAGTTGCCCATTCCCTTAATAATATTGGGAATATTTATAATGAAACTAAAAATTTCGACAAAGCACTTAAGTTTTATTATGATGCGTTGAGCCTGCAGCAACAATTTGCAGATTCATTAAACATTGCTTTGCTTTATAACAATATTGGCATCATTTACCGTAATAAGAACAATATTTCAAAAGCGCTTGAGTATTATTTAAAATCAATTAGAATTAAAGAGGCAACCGGAAACAAACAAGGTATTTCGATTTCCTATGGCAATATTGGCAACTTGTACTTAATAACAAAAGATTATCCTCTGGCCTTAGAATATTTTACCAAAAGCCTAAGTTTAGCAAAAGAATCCGGTTCTTTAGGTGATGAAAAAAACGCACTTGAAGGTATTTCAAAATCCAATGCCAATTTAAGTAGATATGACAAAGCATATCTTTTTCTTTTGCAATTTAATGCATTAAAAGACTCGATTTTTGCCGAAAAAATGAATAAGCAGATTATAGAACTGCAAGCAAAATATGAATCAGAGCATAAAGAAAACCTTATTAACACTCAAAAAGCCGAACTCGAAAAACAGGATTTAAAAATTAATCATCAGCGCATGCAGGTTTACTTTTTAATAGTAGGAGTAATGCTGCTTATTGTGCTTTCTGGTTTGATTTTTTTCAATTATAAACGCAAGAAAAAAGATGCTGAAATTATAACCAAAGAGAAAAAAAGATCCGATGATCTGCTCCTGAATATTTTGCCTGCAGAAACTGCCGAAGAGCTTAAGTTAAACGGCCATTCGCTGGCAAAAAGGTTTGATATGGTTACCGTTTTATTCGCCGATTTTGTTGGTTTTACAGCTTATGCGGAGACTCAGAGCCCAGAAAATGTAGTTAAGGAACTTGATTTTTGTTTTAGCTCATTTGATGCAATGCTTAGCAAATTTCATATTGAGAAAATCAAAACTATTGGCGACTCATACATGTGCGCAGGTGGCGTGCCAATTGCCAATATTTCCAGCCCATCGGATGTGATTAGGTGCGGCATCGAAATGCGCGATTTTATCAAGGAATTAAAAAAGCATAAAGCAGAAAATGAAGTCCCTTTTTTGGAATTGCGCATTGGAATACATACAGGTCCAGTGGTGGCAGGCATTGTTGGTGTTAAAAAATTCGCGTATGATATATGGGGCGATACTGTAAATACTGCATCAAGAATGGAATCTTCTGGCGTTCCTGGAAAAGTGAATATTTCAGGTGAAACATACAATTATATAAAAGACCTATTTAATTGCGAATACCGGGGCAAAATTCCAGCAAAAAACAAAGGAGATATTGATATGTATTTTGTTGAAAATTTATGAAAAGGAATTTCCTTATTATTATCATCTTATTATTTGTTTTGCAAATAGAAATGAGTAAATCTCTTTTTGCACAAGATGAGAAATTTATTGACAGCCTAAAAAAAGAATGTTCCAAATCGCCCGAAGATACTAACAAGTTCTACCTTTTAAGCGATATTGCTTGGGAATATATCGGCAATTCGCCTGAAAAATCCTTGACATATTCTAAACTTGCTCTTGAGCTTTCATTAAAACTCGATTTCCAAAAAGGAACAGCCAAATCACTTTATAACATTGGCGTAAATTATTACAATCAGGGAAGTTATACTGAGGCAATTCTCCCGCTAATTAAAACGGCAACGTTGTTTGAAAAAATCGGACATAAAAGAGGCCTTGCTGCTTCCTATAATTCAATTGGGAATGTATATAAAGAATTAAAAAAGTATGCTCTTGCCATTGAGTATCAGAAAAAAGCCATTACCATACAGGAATCGATACATGCAAATTTAGGAATTGCGAATTCGTTAAACAATATTGGCAATATTTATCTTACCCAAAAAAAAGACACTGAAGCATTGACCTATTATAATAAATCACTTGAATTTGCTATACTTTTAGGCGACAAAACCCTTGAAGCTAAAATTTACAACAATCTGGGTTTTTGCATGCGCAATCAGAATAAAAATAATGAAGCGCTTGCATACTATCTGAAATCAATTTCTCTGAAAGAAGAATTGAACAGCAAACAAGGCATTTCAGTAACGTACAGCAATGTTGGGCATTTGTTTGTTTTGCAGAACGAATTTAATAATGCCCTAGTATACTTTAAGAAAAGCCTGGAACTTGCAAATGAGAGTTCATCAAAAGACGAAATGATTAATGCGTATCAAGGCATAGTAGAAGTATATTCGGGATTGAAAAATTATGACAGTGCATTTGTATATCAGAAAAAATATATTGCTTTAAACGATAGTGTTTACAATGTTGAAAGCACCAATTACATTACAGAACTTCAAGCAAAATATCAAACAGAAAAAAAGGAAAGAGAAATTGAAAAGCTCAACAGTGAAAAGGAAAACCAGCAATTAAAACTAAATCGCGATCGCATCATTATTTTTTCAGGTGCCGGGGGAAGTATTTTATTGTTAATTCTTGCTTTATTATTTTTTAATATTCTTAAACAAAAACAAACACGACGGAGAATGCTTAGCGCAGTTATTGAAACTGAAGAAAAAGAGCGAAAAAGGTTTGCTGAAGATCTGCATGATGGATTAGGCCCGCTTCTGTCAAGTATCAGTTTATATGTTAATGAGCTCAAATCAGACAAACATGAAAAAAGCAAAAAGTCGGAATTTTTAAATTATTCAACTGAACTTATTGATGAGGCAATAAAAAGCACCCGCATGATTGCGAACAATCTGATGCCCGGAATTCTCAGTGATTACGGCCTCTTTACTGCCCTTAATACTTTTTGTGATAAAATTCAGAAATTAGGTGGTATTCATATTAAAATCCTATCGAACCTAAGCGATAAAAGGTACGAACCAGCAATAGAAATTACATTGTACAGGGTATTGTTAGAATTGATTAATAACACGCTAAAACATGCAAGTGCAAGCAATATCAGCATTGACTTTTCGCAAACAGAGAAAAGTATATTTATTGTATATGCTGACGATGGAATAGAATTCAATGTTGAAAAAACCATGAATGATCCCAAAAAAGGTTTGGGCCTAAACAATAGCATTAGCAGGATAAAATCAATTGCTGGAAAATGCGAATACATCAGTTCGGAAGGCAAAGGAACCAAAGTTAAAATTGAAGTGAATTTTAAGAAATATATTTAAGGTTATTTTTTACATTTGTACTGTTGAATACCATAAAAAATGAATAAAAAATCGCGAGTTGTAATTGTTGACGACCATGAAATATTCCGTAAAGGATTTGGAATGATTATTAATACTTTTGATGACTGCGAAATTATTGGCGAGGCTTCCAATGGTCAGGAATTTCTTGATATGTTCATGGAAGATACGATTGATCTTGTGTTCATGGATATTAAGATGCCCGTGTTAAATGGTATAGATGCCACACGGATTGCATTGGAGCAAAAGCCCGAAATGAAAATTGTTGCCCTTTCCATGTTTGGCGAAGAAAAATACTTGCAAAGCATGATTGAGGCAGGAGCCACTGGTTTTTTGTTAAAAAATGTAAAACGCGAAGAACTTGAAATAGCTACCAAACTTCTACTTGAAGGCAAAAATTATTATTCGGAGGAACTCCTTGTCTTTTTCACTAAAAAATATATCAATAACAAACCCGACGCGGATATCAGTAAAAGAGAAATTGAGGTATTGCAGCTGATTGCAAAAGGTTTAACAAATCAAGAAATTTCCGACAAACTTTTTATCAGTCTCCGAACTGTGGAAGGACATAAAACCAACCTGATTCAAAAAACGGGTTCAAAAAACATCGTGAACCTCCTCATTTATGCCATGAAAAACAGCCTTATCGATTTCTGATTTTTCGCATTAAGAATTATTTTTTCCGGAATCATTTTGCAAAAACAGGTGAATCACCTGAGCTAGTCCCGTGATTCTCTGTTGCCCGTTCATGCTCTGCATGTGTAATATTGCATATAAATTGTTGTGCAATGCTGAACAAATTTTCAATTATTCTTTTTGTACTATTTACAAGCCTTAATGCTTCTAGCCAAAACAATGCTTTACAGTTGAATGATGCTGTTATTACAATTTCGAATGGCGCAGTTTTAAACATTAACCAAATTGACAATACAGGGATTACTGGAAACACAGGCTATATCGTTTCCGAAGGAGAAACCAACAGCATAGCATGGAATACAAATGGCGAAACACAAACGTATTCCTTTCCTTTTGGCACACAAAATGGCGACTTCATCCCCGTAATAATAGAAAAAACGTCAGGAGGAACCTGTTCAGGAAACGAAGGCAGCATAATGGTTTCAACATACCCTACTGCCTTTGACAATCGCCCTTATCCAAGCAATAGCAATGGCTTTTTTGGTAACGTAACAAATATGAATGGCGCTGATGGAACCGATAATTCAATAAATGTTGTCGATCGTTTCTGGATGATTAACTTCAATAATTTTAACATTAACCCTATTGTTTCAGCAACTTTTACTTACGATGCAATTGGTGCAAATAATGACATTAGCGGGTTACAAGAAGAAAACCTTGTTGCTCAGCAATGGAATGGCAGTTCCTGGATCCAGCCTACCTCAGGAATAGCAGACCCTGCAAATGATCAGGTTAAGGAATCTACTTAATAGTGCTCACAAATGAAGAATCTGCCCTGACAAAAAAATAATGATTGCAAATTAATATCATTTAACCTTATGCCACTAGCTAATCAAGTAAAACAAAACAAAATGAATGCAGTCAAAACATTATTTAGAATTAACTCCGACGAATTTGTGAATTCAAATGCTAAAAAGAAAACAAGGGTTTTTGGCGGATATCCGCTTAAAAGAATTCAAATAAGTGCATCTAATAATGCCCCGCACATTGTTGTTAATTATACTTCAACGGTACAAGGAATCTTACAAATTAAAATCCATGGATTCACCGGTTATGAGGTTTATGCGAAAAGCCACATTGTAAAAGAAGGAATCAACAATTTTGATATTGATTGCAGCTTGTTCAAGGTCGGAGTATTTATTGTAGAAACCACAGTTCGCGATGTTAATGAAGGATTGTTAAATACTTACAATAAAATTGAAATTTTCTTAAAATAAAAATATATGAATAATGAAAAGCAATAAAAAATTCGTAATGGCATTCCTGACCAGCAGGAAAAAATTTCGAAGCTTCAATCGGTTAATCTCGATTTTTTAAAAAGACTTGAGAAACTTGAAAGCAACTAATTTATTTAACCTATTAATAAATATTTTCAATTACCAATCCTAAAAAATAACCAAACATGAAAACATTTTTTTTATTACCCATAATGACCATTTTTTCATTTTGCAGTTCTCAAAAACCAATCAATTATAAAGATAAAAATATTGATGAAATCTCATATTCTTATCATGATTCGTCAGTTCCTCCACCATTTCAACGCAACTTTACCATAAATCTAAAAGTCGATAAAGCACAAATGATAGTAAATAGTTATGGGAAGCTGATAAGCGATACAAGTATTGTTATCACACAAAAGCAGTTTGATGATATCATCGGCTTGCTCGATTCAGGCAAAATAAGGAACGACTCTCTTGGCAATAATGATGGATGCACTGGTGGCGACGGAGAAAGTCTTTCCTGTTATTCAAAAGATAGCCTCATCTTTAGTGGCGATGTTTATCATTGTGGGGGCAAAGATTCGGGAAACCTTAAAGGAAATATTGATTCCATCTCTTATGCATTGGTAAACATGTTTCCAAACTTTGATT
>JBBQSF010000050.1:0-21332 GCA_038214085.1 Bacteroidales bacterium
GCAGTTCCCCAAAATTAACTACAGAAGATGGTTAATAATCCGTTAATTAAAATTAATTTTATGTTTGGGGGTGCAAATGTAAAGATAATATTCTGAAAATAAAAGAATTCAGGCGAAAAATTTGCACGTGTGGTATATCGAGCCTGTGTTGCTTTGAGTGGCGGACTGTCTGGCGGAGACAGACGAGTCTGCCGTGATAAAGATAACAAATTATTCATCGCTCCACCGTCAACCACAAGCCATTGAAGCAACACAAAGTTATGCCCTGTAAAATCATTCATTTTGTTTTTTGTTGGTCTGTCAGTTCCCAATTTTTTATTTTAAAATTTATGATTGTTTAGTCAAATTAATAGTCTGCCATATAGTATGTCCTTTTCCCAACATTTTTATTACTGTTTATTGAACCATGCAATCCATCAAGTACCATTTTCCAAGTAGCTAATTTCCAACTCCAGCTGTTGTCGTAGAAATTATAGATATTTATTTTTTCAACATTAGTATCAATACGTTGAGGGTATTCAATAATTTTAAAGTAAGTTAATCCGCCTATAGTTAACTTTTTATCATTTGCTCTTGCTTTACCTCTAGTATCCCATTCATTTTCATTTTCATGATCATAAATCCGAAATGTGGTATTACTAAATTTATCAATATTAATAAATATATAACCTCCGTAAGAAGATGAGCCAGAAAGCCAATATCCAATAAATTCAGGACTGTCTTTGTCTACTTGTTTTTTGCAAGCAGAAAAAGAAATTAGAAAAAAAATAATAATTAAAATGTTTTCTTTCATGTTGTCCTGTCTGTCATTTAATAGTCATCGTCATACTATTTTTATTGGGCATAACGATTGTGTATCAGTATTATTAATATTCCCACTTTATCTTTGGTATTCCTGATATTCAAATTTCCCCTTATAAGTAACTTGTATTTAATTATCAAATTTTATAAAACCACAATACATAATTAAATTTCTTTGTAAATGTAGGAAAATTTGCATGCATTTACATTAAAATATCTATAAAAATTAACTATACTTTTAAGCCAAGCAAGAAATTGGTTTTGGACTATTTCTTACTAAGTATTGGTATAAAATTTCTAATTAAGAGGTTGTTTAAATTTTAAAACATGAAATTATTGTGCCCCTATTCTCGATACTTTTTCTATCGTCTCTTCGAGTCCGCTCCTATATATTAATCAATTACAAAAATGTATCCGGGTATCGAGAAGCGACGATAGAGAAACTCGAATTGACGGGGCATAATAAAAATTTTATATAAAATTTAAACAGATTCTAAGTGCTTAATTATTTTTAATAATTTCCACTCCATTTACGTAAAAACCATTCAACTGATAGCAATGAAAGCACAATCAGCAATATCCAAAAAAGATTAACAAGGTTTTCATATCTTTTCTCAATTCGAGAAACAGATTTTATATCTTCACGTGCTTCAAGTGAATTATATAAAGAATCCAACTGAGCTGGATAAAACATTTTACCTCCATGCTTTAAAGCCAGTGTATTTAATAATTTGTGATCGGCAGTGGATGTTATACGCTCCAGATTAAGAGCAACAATTGAAAAAGAACCGGTTTTGCGATGCGATTTATTACCCAGCTTGGTTTTTGCTTCATAAGTATATGTGCCGGGAGGAAAAATACCGGCATCAAGGTGATAGGCTTTTCCCGTTCGGTTAAATACAAAAGGATAGGCTATTTTTTTATCATTATAAATACTCAAACTTACTTCAGGGTCATTGATTTGCTCAAAACTTTCGTTGTACAATTCCGCATCAAAACTCACATTCTCGTTTTCGAAAAATGAATTCTCTACATTAACCCTAAAAAGTCCGCTATCCTGCTTTGCAGAAAGATATTGCGCAATTTTATTTGTAAGTTCATTAAAATTATCATGATTGCTGTTTTGTTTATAATCTGCAAGCTTCCATTTCCATAATCCTTCTCCTACAATAATGCCTGTTTTGGAAGTTCCCTGTTGAGAAAATAAAAACAGCGGCTGTTTGGTTGAAACCGATCCAATTTTCTGGTAGAGTAAAATTTCAGTAGCCGGCGATGTTTTAAATGTGGCAAAGGGCGCCATAAGTGGAGGCAAGTTGTCCAGAAATCGTTTAAATTCTTCGCTCAGTGTAAATAAGGTAAATTCATTATTAATAACTGGCAAAGCTTCATTCTGTGATGTTTTGTTTGTAACAATAAGATTCAACCCGGTTTTTAATGTATTGAAAGCATTGATATCTGATTGTGGGCCTAAAATGTACAATACAGGAATTCCTGATTTTTCAATGGCAGCAGTAATCCTGCTTGTGTTTTTTCCAATTCCGGGCAATTGATGCAAAACTAAAAGATTATACGATGAAAGCGATTGTGTAAAATCATCGACCAACATAGATTCTACCTCAAAGTTGCTGTTGTTTTCGAATGCATTTTTCAAAGCAGCAATATCGGGATGCGGGGAGTTTGATAATATTAATATTTTCTGACGGCTGTCTATCACTTTAACAAAAATCTCGCGATAATTATTTAATACTGTGTTCTCTCCATCAATTGGAATTATCTGAATTTTAATTTTAATTACACCTTCCTTTTCTGCGTCAATCTGAATTGGGATGGTCTGAGTGAAGGAATTTCCTGTAAAAGATATATTCTGAGAAGCAATCTGTTTCCCGTTTGAAGTAATATTCAATATTGATTTCAATCCGTGGCATTTGTCAGCTTTTATTACAATTTCAACAGGGAATTTATTGCCAGAATAGGCTACCCTATTGTAATTAACTTTACTGATGTAAACATCTTTATAAACAGATGTATCGCCAAGAGCAATGGTATAAATGGGGAAATTTGCAAAATCGGATGCATACAAAGGGTTTCTTCCTTTGTTGTATAAACCATCCGAAGCAATTACCATTGCGCCAACATTACGATAGATATATTTTGTTTTAATCTGAGACAGGAATTGTGAAAAGTCAGTGTTTTTGTCTTCAAATTTATAACTTATGCTGTCTTGAACCTGATCGCCAAAAGAATAGATTTTAATGTCGTACTTTTTTTTAAGTTTTGAAATAAAATCATTCAATTTTTCCTTGTACTGAAATTTATAATATGCAGAATCCTTATTAAATAAAATCGATTGTGAATTATCCTGGGCAATAATTACTACTGGTTTTTCGACAATTCTGGAAGAAGTTTTTACAAGTGGCGAAAGAAGTAAAAATGCTATTAGAGAAATGGTAACAAAGCGAAGTAAAAACAGCACTTTAGTGATTCTGGAATCAAAGGAGAATTTTTTGTTTTTAAAATACAACAAAGTGGAAATTCCTGCGCCCAAAATCAGGCAAAGAAGAATAAACCAAAGGGAATAACCGGTGATAATTGTAATGTTCAAAATGTATCTTCTAAAACAAAAAACTCAGATTAATATTGCATGTAAATTAAAAAAACCAAAAAAAAGTCACACGTTTTTTAACAGAAGTGTGACTTTTCATTACTTCTTTAATATTTATGTCATCATTCCACCACAAACAGAAATTACCTGGCCGTTAACGTATGACGATAGCTCGCTGGCAAGAAATATGGCAACATTGGCAACATCGTCAGTTGTACCTACACGTTTCAGCGGAATATCGTTAATCCATGCGGCTTTAACATCCAAAGGAAGTTTTGCTGTCATTTCGGTTTCGATAAATCCAGGAGCAATTGCATTGCATCGGATATTACGTGAACCAAGTTCCTGGGCAATTGATTTGGTAAAACCAATAATTCCTGCTTTTGAGGCAGAATAGTTCGATTGTCCTGCATTTCCCTGAACTCCAACAACAGAACTCATGTTAATGATTGAGCCAAAACGCTGTTTGAGCATGATCTTCTGAACAGCCTTAGTAAGATTAAACACTGATTTGAGGTTCACATTAATAACAGCATCCCAGTCGGATTCGGTCATGCGCATCAGCAAGTTATCACGGGTAATTCCTGCATTGTTTATAACAATATCAATAATTGGAAATTCTTTTACAACTTCTGTAATCAATTGTTCTGAGGCATCAAATGAACTGGCATCGGAAGCAAATCCTTTGGCTTTGACACCAATTGCAAGAAGTTCTTTTTCGAGTGATTCTGCATTTTCATCGTAGCGGATATCCGAAAAAGCAATATTTGCACCAGCCTGAGCAAAACGTATAGCAATCTGACGACCGATTCCACGAGAAGCACCTGTAATTAATGCTGTTTTACCTTCTAATAGTTTCATAATATTATTTTGATTTTATTTATAAAATTAATTAAAAATTTCATATCCATTTTACCAGATTAAAGTCCATACGATGAGGCAGTAAATCGTGTTTTGGGAACACTCTGAAAGCATAATCAAAAACGCCCGAACGTGTTACAAAAATCTCGATACGAAAAGTAGCAATATTCCTTTCATGCTTGTAAAGGTCCATTTCCTTTTTATAAACCACATTCTTTACAACATCCATTTCCTTTTGCCCGAAAACGACTTCGATACCAATATCTCCGGGTAAAAGTTCGTTTAAATCAAGCGTAACTTCACAAACAAATTTTTCACCAAGCTTGAATGGCTTTTTAGAAGAATCGGGAGTATCAACAGATACAACAGCAATTCCATTCCAGGCACGGATAACTTTTTTCTTCCATGCAGACAATTTCTTAACGAGCTCATAATCGTTATCATTCAACATTCTTGATCGTTCGAACATTTTAGTATAATACTTGTTCATGTAATCGTCGATCATTCTCTTGGTAGTAAACTGAGGTGCAATTTCAGCAATAGTGTTTTTTACATACGAAATCCATTTGGTTGGGATATTTTGTTTATCGCGTTTGTAAAATAAAGGCACAATTTCATCTTCAATAATATCATAAATTGTTTCGGCATCTAGCTGATCCTGATAATCGGGGTTTTCAAAAGTATTTTCTTCTTTTAGTGCCCATCCGGCTTTTTCGATATAACCTTCGGCCCACCAACCATCGAGAACACTAAAATTAACCACACCATTCATAACAGCTTTCTGACCGCTGGTTCCGGAAGCTTCGAGCGGTCGTGTTGGCGTATTTAGCCATATATCAACACCCTGAACGAGTTTTGTTGCAAGCTGCATATCGTAGTTTTCTAAGAAAATAATCTTTCCAATAAATTCCTTCATTCTGGAAACTTCAATAATTCTCTTGATCAGATCCTGACCTGCTTTATCCTGGGGATGTGCCTTTCCGGCAAAAATAAACTGTACCGGTTTTTCGGGGTTATTTAATATTTTTGATAATTTTTCAAGATTGGTAAACAATAAATGAGCGCGTTTATATGTTGCAAATCTTCTTGCAAATCCAATTGTTAAAGCATTTTCGTTAAGAGTATCTATAATTTCTACAATTATTTTCGGGCTTTCAAGTCGTTTAGCAAGACTATCTGTTGCGCGCTCTTTAATATAATCAATCAGTTCCTTTCTAAGGTTCTGTCTTATTTTCCAAACTTTATCATCAGAAATATGGAAAATTTTTCTCCAGTATTCCTTATCGGACAGATTGTCCATAAATTCAGGACCAAAAGTTTCTTCATAAAGTTCTCTCCAATACTTTGATGTCCATGTTGGGTAATGAACGCCGTTGGTAACATATCCAATATGCAATTCATCAGGAAAATATCCCTCCCACATTTTGCAGAACATTTCGCGTGTTACTCTTCCATGAATTCTACTGACGCCATTGATTTCTTGCGAAAGTTTTGCCGCCAGAACACTCATAGAGAATTTCTGGTTCAGGTCATTTTCATTGTACCTGCCTAAGTTCATAAATGTTTCCCAGCCGATGTTCAGCCTCTCAGCATAATGAGGAATATATGCCCTTAGTAGATCTTCCGAAAATGCATCATGCCCTGCTGGTACTGGAGTGTGAGTGGTGAAAAGTGTAGAGGCACGAACTATTTCAGATGCTTCATTAAAAGTAAACATATCATCCTGAACAAATTTCCGTAATCTTTCTAGCCCAATGAATGCAGCATGTCCTTCGTTGCAATGAAAAAGCTGAGGCGACAATCCCAAAGCATCGAGTAAACGAATACCACCAACGCCCAATAAAAGCTCCTGTTTGAGCCTGTTTTCCCAATCACCACCATACAATTGATAAGTTATACTTTTATCCGCTTCAATGTTTTCTTCAATATCGGTGTCGAGTAAGTATAGAGGCACACGCCCTACATCAATTTTCCAAACTTTAGCGTAAAGGGTTCTACCGGGTAAGGCAACTTTAATTTTTAGCCAGCCATTATTTGGGTTATCGCTTTTTCCTGTTCTAACAGGCTGTATTGGCAAATGAGTAAAACGTTGTGGGATAATTGCTTCAAGTTGTTCTCCGCTAAATGAAAGGTTTTGTTTAAAATATCCATAACGATATAAAAGACCAATTCCAACCAAATTCACATTCGAATCGCTTGCCTGTTTTAAATAATCTCCAGCAAGCACTCCTAGTCCGCCAGAAAATATTTTAACTGAATCGTGCAAACCAAACTCCATGCTGAAATACGCAATCTGATCTTCAGGTTTATCGCAGTTTGCAATCATATAATTATGAAATTTCGTATAAACTTTTTCCAGGCGCAATAAAAATTCAATGTCCTTTTCGAGATTCAATAACTGGTCATAGCTAAGCATATCCAAAAGTGCGACAGGATTATGCGAACATTGTTCCCAAAGATCGGAGTCGATAGACTGAAACAACTCAGAAGCTTCATAATTCCAGCACCACCACAAATTCCTTGACAATTTGACCAAAGAAGACAAGCCATCAGGAAATTCCGATTTAACCATCATCTTTTTCCAAACAGGTTTATTTGCTTCGGCAATACTGCTTGGCAAAGCAATATGTTCGGGAACTTGCTTGCTTCGAAAAAGTTCCTTTCGTAAAGAAACTTTATTTAAAGTATCCGAGTATGCTTCCAAATAATGTTTTATGAAATTAGACCATAAAACTGCTCTTGAAATTTCATAGGCTTTATTTCGGGCATTTTGTTTTGCTTCGGCACTGCGGTTAGAACATTTTAATAAATTCAATGTAATTTGCGAAACCACATATTCATCGTTATTATCATCACGTTCAATAACAGCAACACCCTCGTCGAGTTTTCCAAAGTTTTGATTTACCCACATTCCAAAACCTGCCAGAGTAGTTGTTATTGTTGGAATTTTAAAGGCAAGACTTTCCATTGGAGTATATCCCCAGGGTTCGTAATAAGAAGGAAAAACAGTAACATCAAATCCGATAATAAATTCGAAATAACTCAGATTAAATATTCCATCTACACCGTTCAGATATGATGGGGCGAAAATAACTTTAACATTAGAATCAGGGGCATTGTCAATTCCATTGGCTTTAAGCGCTCTTAAAACGGGATCAAGTTCAGCATCATGCAAATAATGCGACAGATATTCATTGGTGATGGGTTCCGCAAAATCAGGGTTTTCCATCCTTTCAATAACTTCTCTTCGCGCACCGGCCTGATTTGCTGGCACCATAATAAAAGCAATGATTTTTTTTCCTAATCCTGCATCCTTATTAAGGATTCCTAAAGATTTTATGAACAAGTCGATTCCTTTGTTTTTGTATTCATAGCGACCGCTAATGCCTACAAGCATGGAATCTGGTTCCAGTTTTTGATTAACAATAGCTTCAGCTACTTTAAATGCTCTGGCTCGTGCTTCGGATCTCTTTTCTTCAAAAACATCTGCTTCGGGAACAAATGTATCTTCAAACCCATTTGGCGTAACAAAATCAACAGGTTTTCCAAGAAAATATTTACATTCTTTGGCTGTTATTTCACTAACAGTTGTGAAACAATCAGCATGTTTTGCCGAAAGTTTCTCAAGAGATTGCTTGGATACTATACCAAATTCTTTTGAAAGATTATCCGCAGAATATGTTTCAATATTACTGTATAAAGGCATACCGTTTCCGGCAATTGAACGTGCCATTGCTGTTGCATGAGTAGTAAATACATTTCCGATCTGAGGTATTCTATCCTTAAGATATAATATTCCGGAACCGGTCATCCATTCGTGAAACTGAGCAATAACTTTATCTCTTCCTGTAATAAAATAATCATAAAAACTTTCAATTATTTTTGCAGATGCATAACCAAATAAAGCTGGTTCAACATAATCCCACTGACCGGAAAGCGAATCGAGATAATATTTTTCCCATAACTCTTTAAATATTTTATCCTTGATGGCAAAATATGGAGTAAAATCCACAAGAATTGCGATAGGGTTACCTGAAATATTCCATCTGCCAATTTTAAAGCGTAATCCCGCCCTTTCTGCTTCTTCCCGCCAGGACCGGAATAAAAAACGATCTTCGAGAAACTCAGGGTTATTACGGGTTTCTTTCCAAACATCGGGACCGATTAAAATATAATTATCCTTTAGCTGATTCTGAAGTGTTATTGCTTTTGTAGAAATTACAGTGTAAATTCCACCCACCTTGTTACATACCTCCCAACTGACTTCAAAAAGATAGTCAGGTTTTCTGAATTTCTGTTCTAACATTGTAATATTTTTAAACTTGAATAATAGAGCAAAATTAACAATAATAAATTTTATAGTCTATTAAAACAATTGATGAGAAATTAACAAATTGTGAATAACCTATAATTTAGCCACAATTATATGGGTCAAAATTGACCAAAAAACGAATAAAATATTGCTTTTTATTTTGAAGAATGCTTCAATATTAATTCTTCAATATATTTTCGAGCATCCTTTATAGCAGCGGCAGTTGGTCGGCTTATTCTTTTATTTGCTGCATTGAATTTTTTAAGATATGTTACTGTAAAATTATAAGTAAACTTCTCTTTTAGATCAGTATTTGTACCACGAAGTGCCAGTGCAATTAATTCTGGTTCGCATTCCTTGATTGCCTTTTTCAAAAGTGTATTCTGAATTTCGGTAATTTCCTCGAATGCAATATTGTTCACTGATTTTTTAACAGTTGCTTTTTTAACAAGCTTTTCTGAAGTTTTACTTAGATTTTCGAGAGAATCATCCTGATATTTTTCAATAGTTTCAGAAGATTTCGAAATTTCAGGTTTTTCAGAATCTGCAACAAAACCAGGACATTTTGCATTTATCCTTATTAGAAAATCTGAAAGGATATTCATGTAATTGATATATGCTTCGTATGGTGTGTTGTAGGGATTAAAGTATTTATGAACATCGCCATCGGAGAAGAACTTGGTACACATGTAATAGAAATGGTCGCTTGTTTGAAGATATTTCCAATCGCGGAGAATAGCTTCATCATTGCAATGCTTAACTTTTTGCTCAATTTCGTAAAGTTTAGCAAAAGCATCGTCCTGAAGTTCGTTTCCAAGCCATGCTGTGAGATCGCGTTCCTCATCGGCCCAAGAAATTGGAAAAGGAACATGAACGGCAGAAACAGGTTGCAATAATTCGGATAATTCAGATGGAGTGTGAAATTCGAAATTTGAATGAGAAAAAACCCGCGATGGCAGTGCTTTCAGAAATTCAAATATACCTGTTTCAGGCCACTGATGTTCACCAAATGTTTCATAGTCCATAAACAAATTCACCACTTCCTGATTCTGCTCAACAGCATTAAGCCAATCAACATATTTTTCGGCAGTCAATGGCCATTCGCCCCATGAGCGTTGGGAAAAGCGGAATGCGATATCGTCGCTAAGCTGATAATTTTTTAAAAGTAATTTAAGTTTTGGGTTAATGGCATTGCAATACATAAAGTTGGGACTTTTCCATCCCAGCACATGCTTTGCGCCTTCGGTAAGTTGAGTTTTGTAACCCATTTCAGCTACCATTTCTCCAATACCATCAGAATAAATCAACTCTGTATTTCTGAAAGTAACAGGTTTTTTTCCAAATAATCTTTCAATCTTAGCTGCTTGCTGGCTCACCTGACTAATAAATTCCTCTTTACTAATTAATGCACTCAAGGAGTGGGAATAAGTTTCAGCAAGGAATTCAACACAACCGGTTTCGGCCAAACGCTGGAAGCTTTCAATCACTTCTGGAGTGTACATCTCAAACTGATCAAGTGCAGTTCCGGAAATGGAATAACTAATTTTAAATCTTGTTCCGTATTCCTTGATAAGGTTAAGCAAAACATTGTTTGTAGGCAAATAGCATTTATCGGCAACCCTTCGCATGATGTAACGGTTTTGAAAATCATCGTAATAATGATGGTTAACGCCGATATCAAAAAAACGGTAGGTTCTTAACCGAAAAGGTTGGTGCACCTGAAAGTAAAAACAAATTGCTCTCATTATAAATTATTTCTGTTCGTAATTAAATTTTTCTATAGCCTCTTGATAAACATATTTCACATTATAGGCTGAGTTATCCCATTTCATATTGTCAACTTCTTCTTTACCAAGTCTGATAAACATTTTCGATAAAGCATCATAATGTAATAGTCCATAAATAGCATCAGCCATTGCATCAATATCCCAAAAATCAAGTTTAATTGCATGATGTAGAATTTCCGAAACTCCTGATTGCTTAGATATAACAACAGGAACATTCGACCTCATTGCTTCAAGTGGTGAAATACCAAAAGGTTCCGAAACTGAAGGCATTACATAAACATCGCTCATTGCAAACATTCTATCAACTTCATCACCTTTTAGAAACCCAGTAAAATGGAACTTTGTAGATATTTTTAATTGTGCAACTCGTCGAACAATTTTATTAAACATGTCGCCCTGCCCTGCCATAACAAACCTAACATTGTCATCTTTTTTCAATACTTTATTCGCAGCTTCTACAAAATAGTCAGGTCCTTTCTGAAATGTAACTCTACCTAAAAAAGTTACAATTTTCTCTTTAACATTTCTTGAATTTGTAAAAGCTGATTCGTTTTCAGGTGGATCAACAGCATTGTAAACCGTAACTACCTTATCAGGATTTATTCCATAACGGTCAATCACAATCTGGCGTGTAAGATTAGAAACTGTAATTACCATATCTGCAGCTTCCATTCCCTTGCGTTCGATTTCGTAAACATTATGATTGATATGCTCACCCGAACGGTCAAATTCAGTTGCATGCACATGAACCACCAAAGGTTTATTGCTTATCTTTTTTGCTGCAATGCCTGCGGGATATGTCAGCCAGTCGTGAGCATGAATAACATCAAATGTATTTTTCGAGGCAATACTCGAAGCTACAAGAGCATATCTGGAAACTTCCTGCATAAGGTCTTTCTCATATTTTCCAGAAAATTTAAAATTACTCGAAAACACAGAATTATCAACATCAATATGATCTAGAGCCGATTCTTTTATTATCCGTTCAAATTCTTCAGGACTAACATACGGAATCAAATTGGAACCAATTTCCATATATGTAATTTGTTTCCAGTATTCCTGATGTAAGGAATTATGTATATCGATAGTAACATCGCTGGCATTCACAAGTCGGACTGCATCCTGACTTTCATCGCCATAAGCTTTGGGTACCACAAACAGCACTTCCACACCATGTTTTGCAAGGCCCTTAGTTAAGCCAAAACATGCTGTACCCAGCCCTCCTGTAATGTGCGGAGGAAATTCCCATCCAAACATCAATACTTTCATATACAAGTGTTAACTAACATTGGTAAATAAATCCATTCGTTCATATTCATTAATTAAATCGCCCATTCTTAGTACTTCGGCAACGCTCCATGCTTGAGAAATGGCTCCTCGTGCGGTATGTGGCGGGTCTCCATCGTATATTTCTGAAATGGAGCCAATTCCATGGTCTTTAAGATCTTCTTCAAATCCTTCGTACAAGGAAATAATTAACGGCAAACCTGATTTACCATACAACTTAAGATAACCTTCGGCAAAATGCCCTAGTAGCCAGGGCCACACTGTTCCCTGATGGTAAGCCTGATCTCGTGTAGGCTGGTCACCTTCGTACACACCTTTATAATCAGGATGCTGAGGCGATAAAGTTCTTAAACCCCTAGGAGTTAGAAGCTCTTTTTGAATTACATCGAGAATCAGTTGTCTGATTTTTTCACTTAATACTATATACGGCAATGAAGTAGCAAAAACCATATTTGGACGAACTGAAAAATCTTTAAAATCGCCATTCACATAATCGGCAAGGTAGCCTTTATCTTTGCTCCAGAAAGTTGGTTTGAAAGCAGCAACAAAATTACAAGAAATAGGTGTCCATTCATCAACAAATGCTGTATCTCCAGCAATCTTTGCAACTTCAATACTGAACATTATAGCATTATACCAAAGGGAATTAAGCTCAACAGCAAGCCCAATTCGAGGAGTAACTGGTTTAGCTCCTACAACGGCATCCATCCATGTTACAGATTTACCGGGCTCTCCAGCATAAAGCAAACCGTTTTCGAGCATATGGATATTGAAAAAAGTTCCATCCTTGAAACCTCTTAAAATCATTTTTAATTTGGGACCATATTCTTCCCAAATTTTTGCCTGAGTTTCTGTGTACATAGCATATTGCTGCAATGCCCAAAAGAACCAGAGAGGTGCATCAGCTGAATTATAGGCTGTTTTGCCACCATGCCCTACATTGGGAAATAGTGGTCCGTTCAAATCGGTAATCATCGTATCAATAACCGCTTTGCAGGTAGCGGCATCATTCATGGGCAGTGTTAAACCGGGTAATGAAATAAAAGTATCCCTACCCCAGCGACCAAACCAAGGATATCCGGCAACTACTTCTACTTTTCTGCCCTTGCGTACAAAAAACTGTTGAGCAGCATTAAAAAGGCAGTTTTTATATCCGTTACGAGGAGTTCTTTTGTTTATTTCTTCATCAAACAAATCGTTCAGCTCTGAAGAAACCTGCTCTTCAAGAGAAGCAGAGAAAACAATGCTTTCTCCTTTTTTAATCGATAATTCAAAATAACCGGGTACATAAAGATCTTCGCTGTATTCGTAACCCCGCTCTTGTTCTTCGGAATATTCAATATTGTAATTCCAGTCAGGAACATGAACATATTCACATTTTTTAGAAAATTGCATATTCAAAATGGAATAGCCGGAATACATTCTTACAGAAATTCCATTTTTAATTTTTTCATATTTGGTATCAACAGAAACATTTGCTTTACTTAATTTATTTACATTTCGGAATGCAAGAAAAGGTTTAAATCTTAATATTGTAGGTGAATGCGCTTCCACACATGTGTAACGCAACAGCGCAGTATCTTCAGTGGATGCAAACAGTGATTCTTTTTTCAGCAACACACCGCCAACTCTGTAAAACGTTGTTGGTATAGGGTCTGTTGTAAAATCTCTTACATATTTATGGCCTTTAGGATGGTAAACTCCACCTGGGTATTTGTGTATTCCCAAATTAAATTCGGCTTCATGCTGAATAACTGTAACATCAAGGGTCGACAGCAACACATGATTTTCATTGTCGATAGTTGGTTGCGGACAAATCAACAAACCATGATACTTGCGTGTGTTACATCCAATAATAGTTGTGCTTGAATAAGATCCGGCCCTATTGGTGCGCAGCAATTCTTTTTCGAGAGAATATTCAAGATTGACCAGTTGATTTTTATCGAAATTAATATAGCTCATAGATCCGCAATATCTTTATTTTTATATAATTATTTTTGCAAAGATAGTAATAATTTATCGTTTAAATTACAACTTATATCTTAAATTTACATTAAATAACTTGTTAAATATAGCGAATTTTATTTTTTGGTTAAAACAATATTTTATCGAAATTAGCGTATTCTAACTGTTTTAAATTATTTTTGCACAGTCAAATTAAATTATGATTAAAAAAACAAAAAGATATTGGTTGGCTGTCTTTATAGTTACAGTGGTTGTTCTTTTTTTCAGCCAATCCTGCAAAAAAGATAATATTCTTACTGATAGTTCTGCCAAACTTAGCCTTTCGGCAGATACCATTCTTTTTGATACTGTTTTCACAACAATAGGATCATCTACTAAACAATTTAAAATTTTTAATTCGCACGATAAAACAATAAATATTTCCAAAATAAGACTTGCAGGGGGAACCAGTTCAAAGTTCAGAATAAATATTGATGGAGTTGCAACTACAGAGGTTTCAGATATTGAAATTCCAGCAAACGACAGTATCTTTATTTTTGTAAAAGTAACCGTTGATCCTAACAACAGCAATAGTCCGCTGGTAATAAGCGATTCCATTATTTTTGAAACCAACGGAAACATCCAGCAAGTGCAGTTGGTTGCCTGGGGACAGGATGCGTATTACCATACACCAAATTTACCTGTTGGAAACCCTTGGTATTCGATTATTCCATGCAATGATATCTGGACAAATGATAAGCCCCATGTAATTTATGGCTACGCCGTAGTTGATTCGGCCTGTTCTCTTACTATTGAGCAAGGAGCAAAAATACATTTTCACAATAATGGCATTTTATGGATATACAAGGACGGAACATTAAATGTTAAGGGAACGCTTGGAAATCCTGTAATTATGCAAGGCGACAGACTTGAGCCATATTACAGAAATGTCCCCGGACAGTGGGGCAGAATATGGTTTTCCAAAGGAAGTAAAAACAATAAAATCAATTATGCAGTTATAAAAAACGGGACTGTCGGCATTCATGTGGATACACTGGGGACACCGCTCACACAACCCACCTTAAAACTTACCAATACTATAATTGAAAACATGAGCGCTGCTGGAATTTTTGCTCAGGGCACATGGATTGAAGCGAACAATTGTGTAATCAGCAATTGCGGACAATACGGAATAATATTAAATATTGGAGGAAAATATGATTTCCGGCATTGTACTATTGGAAACTATTGGGATTACTCGACAAGACAAACTCCGTCGCTAATTCTCAATAATTATTATAAGGACATTAACAATGTTTATCAGATAAGGAACCTAACACAGGCAAATTTCTCTAATTGTATTATTCATGGAAGTATTGGAGAGGAAGTGCTTCTGGATAGCTTCCCAAACTCCGGTATTTTCAATTTCAAATTTGTTAACTGTCTTTTAAAAACAGAACAAAACACCTCAAATCCATTTTACTACGAAAACTGCTTAATAAATTACAGCCCTGGATTCAGTGATACTCAGAACGGGAATTTTGAATTACTTCCCGGTTCAGTAGCTATTAACAATGGAAATGTAAGTATTGGTGCGAGCGTTTTGTTTGATATATTAAGACATAATCGCACTATTGATTCAGCCCCAGATATCGGTGCATACGAAAAACAGTAATTTTTCTATAAGACTTCAAGCATTTTTTTACCGATCTCAGCAGGAGAATCAACAACAAAAATACCACATTCTTTCAGTATCGTTTTTTTGGCTTCAGCTGTATCATCCTTGCCTCCAATAATTGCGCCTGCATGCCCCATAGTTCTTCCTTTTGGAGCTGTTGCGCCCGCAATAAAACTCACCACTGGCTTGGTTCCGAATTCCTGTATCCACCGAGCAGCTTCCACTTCCATTCCGCCACCAATTTCGCCAATCATAACAATGCCTTCTGTTTTGGGATCATTCATGAATAACTTAACAGCATCAAGCATGGTTGTTCCCGGAATCGGATCACCACCAATACCAATTCCTGTGGATTGACCCAGCCCAGCTTTTGTAATCTGATCAACTGCTTCGTAAGCTAAAGTTCCCGATCGGGAAATCAACCCAATAGTACCAGGTTTATGAATAAATCCGGGCATAATTCCCACCTTAGCCTCTCCAGGAGTAATGATTCCAGGGCAATTCGGCCCAATCAATGTAGTATCTTTCCCCAATATGTATTGCTTCACAGAAATCATATCTTTAACAGGAATTCCTTCGGTAATACAAACTATAACAGCGATACCAGCTTCAGCAGCTTCCATAATTGCATCGGCCGCAAATGCTGGCGGCACAAATATTATAGAGACATTTGCAGCCACTTTTTCAACAGCATCAGCAACCGTATTGAATATCGGACGATCGAGATGTATTTGACCGCCCTTGCCCGGTGTTACCCCTCCAACCACATTTGTACCGTATTCAATCATCTGTCCGGCATGAAAAGAACCTTCTATTCCTGTGAATCCCTGAACAATTACTCTGGAATTCTTATCAACTAGTATGCTCATATTTTGGTTTGATTATAGGACAAAAATAGATATTGTTAGGATAAAGTTGTAAAAAAAATTATATTTGTAATAAATTAAATAAGGAAAGGAATTTTACAATGGAACATTCCGATACAATTGTTGCGCTCAGTAGTCCTTACGGAACTGGGGCAATTGCACTTATAAGGCTTTCAGGGTCCGACTCAAAAAAGATATGTGGAAGCGTTTTCAAATCGAAGAAAAAATCATTTAACATTTTTAAAAGTGCTGCAAATACTATTGCGTTTGGAGAGATTCTTGACAAAGATCAAAATGTTGTAGATGAAGTTTTGCTGCATTTTTTTGAAGCTCCGCATAGCTACACTGGTGAACAAAGCGTTGAAATTACATGCCATGCTTCTGTTTATATCCAAAATACTATCATTCAACTATTGATTTCCAATGGAGCAAGGGCTGCCAATCCCGGCGAATTTACCAAAAGAGCATTTTTAAATGGCAAAATGGATCTGGCGCAAGCTGAAGCTGTTGCTGATCTTATTCAGTCCGAAACTGCAATGGCTCATCATATCGCCATCAATCAGCTTAAAGGTGGTTTCTCAAAACAAATAAGCGATTTGAGAGAGCAATTGATTGCCTTTTCCGCACTTATTGAACTGGAACTTGATTTTAGTGAAGAAGATGTTGAGTTTGCAAACAAAGAAAAACTTACTTCTCTTATCGCAAGTATTAAAAGTGAAATTGCAATTTTACTTGAATCATACAAAGCCGGAAACGTGATTAAAAGTGGCATTCCCGTTGCTATTATTGGTCGCCCGAATGTTGGAAAATCAACATTGCTTAATATTTTATTGAATGAAGACCGCGCAATTGTTTCTGAAATACCAGGAACTACGCGCGATTCCATAGAAGATACTATGGTTTTTCATGGAATTAATTTTCGATTTATTGACACTGCAGGTCTAAGGCATTCCATTGATGAAATTGAGAGTATAGGCATCGAAAAAACAAAGCAAAAAATTGCTCAGGCTCTTATTATTCTATATGTTTTTGATTATACAGAATCTTCTCTCGATGATGTTATTGAAGAAACCAAGGAAATAGAACACTTGATTGGTGATGGTGACAAAAAACTTATTTTTATTGCAAACAAAACAGACCAGGCTATTGAATCACCGCATTCTTTTAGCAAAATTGCAGATAAAGATATTATTTACATTTCAGCAAAACGACGCGTTAACATTAACCTTATTGTTGAAAAACTTATTGATTCCGTTGATCACAAAATCATTTCGCCAAATGCAGCTATTGTGGCCAATTCTCGCCATTTTGAAGCCTTGCAGAAAGCTCATGCCGGAATAATTCAAGTTGAAAATAGTTTAAAAGAAAACCTTCCCGGCGATTTACTTGCCTCTGATATACGCATAGTGCTTGAACATTTAGGTGAAATCACAGGCAGCATCAGCAATAAAGATATTTTGAATGCTATTTTTGAGAAGTTTTGTATCGGAAAATAACCTAACTTTCAAATCATAATTTATAAATCACAGAATATCATCATCTTAAACATATATTAACAAATTTTAGCTATTAAATACAATTTATGTGTTGCAACATATAATGTTTTACCGTACATTTGCAAAATAATTTTAATCAATTAAAAAATGGAAACAAAAACAAATTATAACCAAAGAAGATCAGTAAATTATTTTGATAAAACCAAATCAATTGAAGAATCACTAATAAAAGAGATAGTAAATAT
Source organism: Bacteroidales bacterium (assembly GCA_038214085.1). Taxonomy (GTDB): domain Bacteria; phylum Bacteroidota; class Bacteroidia; order Bacteroidales; family CG2-30-32-10; genus JBBQSF01. Next base: position 17,880 of record JBBQSF010000050.1, read on the forward strand.
AGCCGTATTGGCTCCTTCGGCATTTAACCTTCAGCCATGGCGCATTATTGTTGTAAAATCTGAAGAATCAAAAAACAAACTTTTTAATCTTGCTAATAAACAACCAAAAGTTTTAGAATCTTCTGCAATGCTTCTCATTGTTGGAAACAGAGAAGGTTATGTTGATTCAAATCCAGTATGGGCAGAAATGTTGCAAAGTGTTGGCGGAAATCAGGAAATTGTTAATGGAGCAAAACAAGCCGCCGCTTATCTCTATGGCTCTAGCGAAGAACGAAAGATTAAATTTGCAGAAAGCAATTCTGGTTTACTTGCTATGTCCATTATGACCGCTGCTAAAGAATTTGGAGTTGATACTCATGCCATGAGCGGAATTGATTTTGATGGAATTCACAAGGAATTTGGGTTACAAGCGTCGGAAAATGTTGTAATGGCTATTGCTATGGGTTACGCTGATTCAAGCCAGCAATTGTATTCTCGCCGCCCTCGCCGACAATTTGATGAAATTGCAAGTATTGTTTAATTCAAAAAATAATTTGTCATGGAAATAAATAAAACAACTCAAATAAAAAATCTTATAGCCTGGATTATTGCAGGTTTGCTTACTGCACTTTTTTTATTTAGCGCTTACGGAAAATTTGCACAACCCGAAAACATGGAAAAAATGAGTTTAGGCTATTGGCGAATTGTAATTGCAATTGGTGAAATATTATCCTCACTATTGTTTTTAATTCCAAAAACCAATAAATTCGGAACTTTATTGTTGAGTTCATATATGGGTGGAGCAATAATAATTCACATGACTAACGGATTGAGTATAATGTTGCCATCAGCTGTGCTGATATTGATTTGGGTTGTGGCATTCTTACGCAATCCTGAATTGTATAAAAAATAAATCTATGAAAATAGAAGATGAATTAAAAGGTCGCTTCAGAAACGATTACCATAAAGGAGCAATTAATCTAATTTATACGGTTAAACAATTGGGTTACCAGTTTTTAAAATCGTTGAAAGAACATGGATTAACTGAACCGCAATACAATATTTTAAAAGTCTTGCGTGGTTTTCGTTCCGAAGGACCTGTTTCAATTGGATTTATTAAAGAACGTATGCTTGATAAAAGCTCAGATGTTAGTCGATTGATAGATAAACTTTTGTTGAAAAAATTGATAAAAAGAAAAGAAAATGCAGACGACCGAAGGCAAAAGTCGATTGCAATTACTGAAAAAGGCCTTGTCCTTCTTTCAAAAATGGATCACTGCGAAAATGAAGTGGATCGTTTTTTAGTAAATTTAAGCCTTGCAGAAGTTCAGAAATTAAACCGTTTGCTTGATAAGATTAGAGGCTAAAATAAAGCAAAATTCTACAGTAGTTGTTCTTTTTTAATTTGATTTCAATTCATCGCGCATTTTGAAAAAGTTTCATCATAAATTAAATTCGATTCTTAAATTATGTTAATATTTTGAAAAATAATTGCTTCTATATATATTTGTATATACATTTGTATATATTTAAAGAAAATTAAGATTATTTAACTATTTTTGCAAATAAACTCAAATATTACTTCTATGATAAAAAAGAAAATTCTGTTAGTTGATGACGACACAGATTTTATTTCGGCAATAGCAACAATGCTCAATGCAAAAGGCTATGATACCAAACTGGCTCATAGTGCTACTGAAGGTTTTGATACCGCTCAAACCTATGTACCTGACCTTTTTATTCTCGATGTAAACATGGAAACCTATAGTGCAGGTTTTGATCTTACAAAAAAATTAAGATTAAGTGAACAGTTCAAAACTACTCCAGCTATTATGTTAACTGGTATTGACACTATGGCTGCAAGCAACCAAATTATTGACCTGTACAACGAAATGGCTGGTATGGGCGGTTTTGAAAACGATAAAGTGCTTAAAGTTTCTAATGCCGATGGAACTGTTTCTGTGGATTACCAAAATAATTCAGGACAGAAATATTACCTATTACTTGATGGTTTCATTAGTAAGCCTGTTGATTCGGAACATTTGCTGACCGAAATAAAAAGATTTCTGAAAGATTAAAGTAAATGATCAATATTCCTGATTCCGAAAATCTAACACGAAAAGCTTTTTGGTTATGCAGGCTCAGATGGTTTGCTGCAGTTGGAATTTTAATTTCGACTACAATTACCATGTTTTTTATTAACCTGCAATTAAACTTTCCGGTTTTGTTCCTTATTGCAGGATTGCTTATTCTAAGCAACATTTTGAACATACTGTTTTTGCGCTCATTCCGAAGTAAAAGAGACGACAAAAACATACTGAAAGTAAGGAACAACATAAACTTTCAGATTGTCTCAGATTTTATATTTCTTACTGTACTTCTTCATTTTTCAGGTGGGATAGAAAATCCATTCATAATTTTCTATATTTTTCACATGGTTATAAGCAGCATTTTGCTGGAAAAAAAATGCACTTATATTCACACAAGCATCGGAATAATTCTTTTTGCATCACTTGCTATAACAGAGTATTTTGGTGTAATACAGCATCATTCAATAAACAAATATATTTCTTCCTTAATTGAAAATGACCCCATTTATTTGCTTTTCGCATTATTGATTTTTGCTGCAACATCTTATCTTGTTGTTTACATTACTTCCTCTTTATCAGGAAAACTCCGAACAGCGGAGCAAAAGCTTAAGAATGCGAATATGGATCTACTTGAAAAAGATCAAATCAAAAACGAATATGTAAAAAGGCTAACACATGATATTAAAGGCCACATTGCTGCAATTCAAAGCAATATTGAAGTGGTAAAGAACGAATATGCCGCACCAATTGATTCTGTAAACCTTGAATATATTAATAAGGCTTATAGCAGGACTCTAAAGCTCAATGAGTTTATTTACGATCTATTGTCGCTTACCAACATGCGACTCAACAACAAATACGATAAACAAACCATTGATATTCATCAGCTTTTGAGCAATACTATAAATTCAAACCAAGCTTTTGCTGAGTCAAAAAACATTCTCCTTTCATTGAAAGCAAATATTTCCAATCCTTTTTATTCAGGAATAAGACAATCTATCGAAGAAGTAATAAATAATTTGTTGCAAAATGCGATTAAATACACACATGAAGGTGGAAAGGTGCAAATGCAGGCTATTTCAGATGAAAAAACATTCAGCATTGTTGTAACTGATACCGGTTATGGAATACCTGAAAATGAACTGGCTCACATTTTTGATGAATTTTTCAGGGCATCCAATATAAAAGACACAATTAAGGATGGAACTGGGTTGGGACTGTCGCTTGTAAAAGCAATTGTAGATAGACATTCAGGAAAAATTTATGCAGAAAGCACAATTGGTAAAGGTTCCACTTTTACTGTAATTTTACCTCATCTCTGATTATTTATTAAATAATAGTTACGGAGATGGATACATTTAATTAGAAAATATCTTATCCGTGG
>JBBQSF010000051.1:0-20432 GCA_038214085.1 Bacteroidales bacterium
CAGATTTTTCAGCATATTTAGTTGAAAGATAATCAGGATGCAGATCACATGCGATTAACTTAGGTTCAAACCTGAACATCTGCTCAAATCGTTTTATCGTTTCCTCATAGAAATCAAGTGTTTCAAGGTTTTTCAGGTCTCCAATGTGCTGACTCAAAATGGCCTGCCCGCCTTTTCCGATGCAGAACGTGTTTTTCAATTCCGAGCCGCAAGCAAGAATTCCGTCAACATTAAAATTCAAACGTACCGGATTTGGAACATATCCACGAGAACGCCTGATAATTCTGGGTTTTTCGTTCAGAGCAAAGGTCACAGAATCATCGCAGCGGTTAAAAATATCGCGATTGTATGTAAGCACAGCTTCAGAAATCGGACCAAGCTTTAATTTTGCTTTTTCATTGTCAATGATAATAGGTTCGCTGGAAATATTGCCACTCGTCATTACGATAGCACAAGTATTTAACTTTTCAAACAGCAGGTAATGAAGCGGCAGATACGGGAACATAATTCCAGTGCGATGCAAGCCATTGCCAACAGAAGGTGCCAGATCTTTTATATTGTTTAGCAGAACAACGGGCCTGCGCCAAGATTGAAGAAGTTCCTGTTCTTCCTTGTTTATTGTAACATATTTACGGGCATCATCAATGTTTCGGAACATTACAGCAAATGGCTTTCCTTCGCGGTTTTTACGCAAACGCAAAGTTGTTACTGCACTTTCGTTCAACGCATCACAAGCCAGAAAAAAACCACCTATTCCTTTAACAGCAACAATTTTTCCTGAATTAATTTGGTTGGCAGTATGCTGAATGATTTCGTCGAGAGCAGAAATTTCAACATGATTCTCGGCAAGAGAATACTGAGGACCGCATGTATTGCAGGCCACAGGCTGTGCATGAAAACGGCGGTCGGCAATATCGGTATATTCTTTTTTGCACACATTGCACATTTCAAAAGGCTGCATGGTTGTTTTCTCCCTGTCGTAAGGCAAATCACGAATAATGCTGAATCGTGGGCCGCAATTGGTGCAATTGATAAACGGATAATTGATACGATGTTCCTGAGATGAAAGATCATTTAAACAATCGTCGCAAACCGCAATATCAGGGCTTATTTCAGTTATGGAATCCGAAATATTCGTACTTTTTACAATTCTGAAATCTGAATATTCCACAAAACTTTCAAGAATATTTATTTCAATAGATTCGATCATTGAGGCAGGTGGTGCTTCTGCTTTTATAGTATCAATAAAGCTTTCGATGAGATCTTCAGTTCCATTTACTTCTATAATGACGCCATCGTTTCGGTTTTCAACAGTTCCTTTTATTTTTAGTTTTGTTGCAATTCGATAGATAAAAGGCCGAAAGCCTACACCCTGAACCAATCCGAGTATTTTAATTCTGAATATTTTCATTATATAAACCTGTATGCAAAGTTAAGTTTTTGTAGTAAATATTTTTCATTAATTTTGATTTCAATTATTCTCTTAAATTCAAACATTTATAACAAATTAAAAAGTTTTGAAAACACAAATGACCTCTTCAGAATATTTCAGAAGCCTTAAAATCCTTTCTGTTGCAATGATTTCAGGAATTGCATTTTTTATTGGAATTGCTTTGTTTCTAAACTTTGATGGTAGTTTCGGAAAGGATTCCGGTGATTTTAAAAATTCATTATTGATTGTAGCCGCAGTATTTTTTATCGGAAGTATTGCTGCTAGTTTTATTTTTTATCGAAAAAAAATTGAAAAGCTAAAACTTTCTGAAAATCTTATTGAAAAAATGAGTGTTTACCGCTCAATATTAATTGTAAAACTTGCATTAATAGAAGGACCTTCATTTCTTGGGATTGTGTCGTACCTTCTGACTTCAGAAATCATTTTTATTTTTTTTGGAATTGCAGGAATTGTATTTTTTATCTTGGCTTTTCCTGCAAAAGAAAAGATCAAGAACGATCTTGAGTTAAACCCGACAGAATGTATGAAACTTGATAACCCCGATGAAATTATTTGTGAACTAAATAAAGATAAATCTATATAATATTGAATTAGCAATCCCATTTCAAACAGCGTTCAACAGCTTGCTTCCATTTCCCATAAAGTGCTTTACGTTGTTCTTCGGGCATTTCAGGTTTAAACACTTTATGTACACTTTGTCTATTGATTAATTGCTCCATAGTCCAGAATCCAGATCCTAAAGCTGCAAAACATGCGGCTCCAAATACAGTTGCTTCAGTATCTAATGGTCTTAGCACGTCAACATCAGAAATATCTGCCTGAAATTGCATTAAAAAATCATTGTTGCTTGCACCTCCATCAACATTCATTGTTAAAATTTCGATACCTGATTCGCTTTTCATCAGTTCGGTAACATCACGAGTTTGGTAGGCAATGGATTCAAGCGCCGCTCTTACAATGTGCGCTTTTGAAGTATCACGCGAAATGCCAATAAGCATTCCTCTGGCATCCATATCCCAGTATGGCGTTCCCATTCCTGAAAAAGCAGGGACAAAATACACTCCATTATTGTCATTTATTCCGGAAGCCATTTTGTCGCTTTCTGATGCAGTATTCAACATACACATTTCGTCGCGAAGCCATTGAATAGCAGCTCCGGCAATAAAAACGCTGCCTTCAAGTGCATAATAAACCTGATTGTTAATGCTCCATGCAATTGTACTTAATAAACCATTGGAAGAAAACACAAGTTTTTCACCTGTATTCAGCAACATAAAACAACCGGTACCATAAGTATTTTTCAATGTTCCTTTCTCATAGCAACCATTGCCAAACAAGGCTGCCTGCTGATCTCCCGCAACGCCATAAATAGGAATTTTCACTTCATTAAAAAAGTCAACAGCAACATTGCCAAAATGAGAAACCGTAGGATTTACAAGTGGCATGATATTTTTTGGAATATCAAAAAGATTTAACAATTCTTCATCCCATTTTAATTCGGAAATATTAAAAAGCATGGTCCTCGAAGCATTTGAGTAATCAGTTGAATGCTTTTCTCCATTTGTAAGCTTCCAGATAAGCCATGAATCAATTGTACCAAACAACAACTCATCATTTTCAGCCATTTCACGTGCGTTTTCAACATGATCGAGCATCCATTTAATTTTACTTGCGGAGAAATATGAATCTATTACAAGTCCGGTTTTACTTCTTACAAGCTCATTATATCCTTTCTCAATCCATTCTTTACAAATATCTGTTGTTCGCGTATCCTGCCATACAATAGCATTACAGATTGGTTTTCCTGTATTGCGATTCCACAAAACAGTTGTTTCTCTTTGGTTACTGATACCCAGCGCTGCAATTTCAGATGCACTGATATTATTTTCACTTAAGCAATTTTTTGAAAGATCAATCTGAATATTAAAAATTTCTTCGGCATCGTGTTCCACCCAACCATGATTCGGATATATCTGCTTAAATTCCATTTGTTGCGATGCTGCAATTTTAAAATCCCTATCAAACAGGACTACTCTGCAACTTGAAGTTCCCTGGTCGAAAGCCATTATGTATTTCTTTTGCATCAGGTTTTTATTTTAGACAAATTTAATATTATCTTGCAGTCTGAAAACAGATTATTTATCATGAATTCAATTCGAATAAAAACCGATGATGGTTTAAACCTAAATATTTTTACTCAGCTTACAGGAAACATACCAAAGGCAAATGTTTTAATTGTTCATGGCATGGCCGAACATGGCGCACGCTATGAAGATTTTGCAACTTTTCTGAATAGCAAGGGATTTGGTGTGTATATTCCCGACCTGCGTGGACATGGAAAAACAGCAGGAAGTATTGAAAATACAGGTCATTTTGTAGATAAAAACGGATGGAATATTGTTTTAACGGATCTTCGCAATGTTGTTTCAATAATTTTAAAAAAGAATTCAGATATTCCTTTAGTTCTTTTCGGGCATAGTATGGGTTCCCTTATAGCCCGAAGTTATTTTGAAAAATACGGCGAATCAATTCATTCACTTATATTATCGGGCACATCGTATCAGCCTAAAATGCTGATTTATGGAGGACTTTTAATTTGCAAAATTCAGCAACTGTTTTTTGGAATAAAACACAGAAGTAGATTGCTTACAAAAATGTCGTTTGGCGATTTCAATAAAAAATTTAAAAATACAATAACTGAATTCGACTGGCTGAGTAGCAATCCGGAAGTTGCTGCAAAATATATTGCAGATCCATATTGCGGTTTCACATGCACTGTAGGTTTTTTCCGTGATTTACTTCATGGGATTTTAAGCATTCAATCAAAAAAACATTTCAAAATTTTTCCAAAAGATAAAGCGATATACATTTTTTCAGGAGCGCTTGATCCTGTTGGAAATTCAGGCAAAGGAGTAAAAAAAGTATTTCAGCTGTATAAAAATTCTGGTGTTTCAACTATTGAAATAAAGTTTTATCCCGCTGGCAGGCATGAAATGCTGAATGAAGTAAACAAGGAAGAAGTATTTGAAGATGTTGCTGCAATCATTGAAGCTAATCTTAAATAAAATATATATCGTAATTAAAACGATAAAATAAGAAATATTAATTCAAAAAGAATAAATAAGCAGCAAATTTTCCATATTTTTTTTCAATAAAAAAAGCTACTTCCAAATCATGAAAGTAGCTTAATGAATCTTTTGCTAAATTTATTTGAACAACGTGATTTTCTCAGTATCAGTGCCAACAGTATAAACCAATTCCTTTTCAGTTACAGTAACAATTTTCCAAATTTCATCGAAAGAATCTTTATCTTCTTTGAATTTAAGAGTAACAGTTTTCTCATCGTCAGCAACAGTCCATGTTCCGCCCATTTCCCGATCCTGATTTTTGGCCTTAAAAGTTCCGTCAGCTAAAAATGTCATAGATGCAGAGCCAAGTTCTTCAGCTGAGAGGGTTTGACCTTCAACGCTTTTTACTTTCCATGTACCTTCAATTTTATCTTTTACAGATTTTGAACAGCCTGCAAATACAACCATTGCAATAACAATTAGCATTAATGTGATTTTTTTCATGTGCTTAGTTTTATTAAAATAAATTTTATTTTTTTCAATTGTATCCACAAAAATAAAAAAATATTTTCAATTCTCTGTTATTTCTTTGACAGCTTTTTGTTTATTTAGTTCGAAATTTAATCTGAAAAACAAATATTTCCAATTAAATTATGCATTACTTTTGTACAATATTTTAGTGTATGAAAGTCATCAGTATTTTAAATAGCTCCCAGTCACCTTATGTTTCCTTTGAGATTCTTCCACCTTTGAAAGGACAGAATATTGAATCGTTGTATGGAATACTGGATCCTTTAATGGAGTTTAAGCCTCCGTTTATTAATGTTACATATCACAGTTCTGAATTCATGTATAAGGAGCGCAGCAATGGCATTATTGAAAAGATTAATGTTCGTAAACGTCCGGGTACAGTTGGAATTTGTGCTGCAATAATGTTCCGATACAAGGTTGATGCTGTCGCCCATTTGATTTGCGGTGGCTTTTCGCGCACCGAAACCGAAGACGCATTAATTGATCTCAGGTATCTGGGTATTAAAAATCTTTTGATTCTTCGTGGTGATCCAGCTAAAAGTGAAAAAGAATTCAAGCCGGAGATTAATGGACATGCAAATGCAGTTGATCTTATCAAACAGGTTGCGAATATAAATAAAGGTATTTTTATTGAAGAAGAGATAAAAGATGGCTTTAAAACTGACTTTTGCATAGGTGTAGCGGGTTATCCCGAGAAGCACTTTGAATCGCCCAACATGATGGCTGGCATTAAACATCTTAAAGCTAAAATTGATGCAGGTGCGGAATACATTGTAACTCAAATGTTTTTCGACAACCAAAAGTTTTTCGATTTTAAAGAGCTATGTAAATCTCAAGGAATCAATGTTCCGATAATTCCTGGCATAAAATGTATTGCCACAAAAAAACAGATCAATTCAATTCCACGCACTTTTAATGTGGATATTCCAAATGATTTGTATGAAGAAATTAACAAATGCAGTAACGATGCAGCAGCGCAGCGTGTGGGCATTGAATGGGCTATTCATCAAGGGAAAGAATTGCTTAAATCAGGTGTTCCCTGTATTCATTTTTTCACAATGAGCAATCCCAAACCTGTAGTTGAAATTGCAAGAACATTGTTTTAACTAATCTTTTTGTTCAATTACATAACCCTGCATAACAAGTACTATAGTTGAATTTGCTGGATCGTTGGTTGTAATCGTAATTGTTATATGCTGATTTCCTCTTTTGCCTGTAGAGTTAAACTCAACATCAAGCTTGCTTTTTTCACCTTTTTTAATCACATTTTTTTCAGGTGTTGGAACAGTACAGCCACAACTAGCTTTAACCTTTCTAATAATCAAATCACTTTTACCCGCATTTTTAAATGTAAAAACTGATTTTACCTTATGCCCCATCACGATAGTATCAAATTTAATTACTGTAGTATCAAACATTATTTTGGGGGCTTTTTTCAACTGTTTAGGTGTGAGCTGTGAAAAATCTTCCATAATGTTGGCACTAAGGGTAATTTGCTTCTCAGGATCAAGCGAATCATTTGTAGAGAGTTTAAGATAATCGAATAACATTCCGATATCATTTCTTTTTTCAGCATTATATGTAATCAGAAAATAACTTTCCTTTTCGGGAGAAAGCGTCATTGTTTCGGGAGAAATTTTTACATAAGCAGGAATGCTTTTAAAACTAAGATTCATGGTTTTTCCCCAAATATTATAAACTTTCAGCGAATCTGTTTTTATTTCTGACGACTTGGTATCAAGAAACGTAACGTGATTGGTTTTAAAACGCAGATTTCCGATAGCAATAGGATAATAATCAAGGGCAGTTTTTTCTCTGGGCAATACTTCACCGCTAATAATCAATGTTTCCTGCACTTTATTTGAAGCATTTGAAGTAACCATAATGGCTTTATTAAATGCGCCAGGGCGACCTTTTGGGTTGTATTCAGCTTTAATAAATCCCTTTTGGCCAGGAGCTATAGCCGTTTTTGTCCATTCAGCAGTAGTGCATCCGCAACCAGGTTTTACATTAATTAACTTTAAAGAATCATCGCCTGTATTTGTAAAATAATATGTAAAATGGACAGTGCCACCACCCTCTTTTATTTTTCCAAAATTATGTGAGATGGTATCAAATTTTATTTGTGCTGATTTCTGAGCAAACGAAAATGTTGAAATACTTATCAATAAAGCCAGAGCAAAAGTTTTCATAATATTTTTTTTACAAAATTATTAAATCATTAGTAGATATTCAGAAATTAACAAACAATTTTTTCAGCAACTGCTGCAAAGTCAAGTCCATCGAAATTACCAGAACTCATAAGCAGTAAATTTGAATTTCGCCATTGCTGTAAATACAATTCTTGCAGCATTTTACTGCTGTCGGTAAATACTGATAAATTAGGATTTGCAAAACATTCACGTACAAAATCCGAACTTAGCATTTCAAGTTTCTTGTGTTCAATGGTATGGGGATTAAAGTAAACGTAAGAAATATCAGCCGAATTCATAGCTCCTGCATATTCTTTTAAAAAAGTTTTATTCAAACTGCTAAAAGTATGAAGTTCCATGCAGGCAACAAGTTTGCGTTCGGGAAATTGTTCCTTAACTGCATCAATAGTGGCTTTCAGCTTGGAAGGTGAATGAGCAAAATCTTTAAATACTGAAGTGTTTTCAGATTTGGCAACCAATTCGAGTCTTTTTGATGCACCAGGAAATGAAGAAATTGCATTAAAAAATTGATTATTAGTTACTCCAAGTTTGCTGCAAACCAATCGGGCAGCATTCATATTTAAAAGATTATGTTTCCCGAAAACCTTAAGTTGATATATATTTCCCTCAGAGAAAACTGATGACACACCATCAATAATCTTATATTCCAGTAAAGAGTAAGGTATCTTTGTTTTTACATGAAAGTCTTCAGTGCATAATTTCTCAAGAGCAGGATCGTCGGAACAGTATGCCAGATAGCCTTCAGATGGAATAAGCTTTATAAAATCCCTGAACTGATTTATATAGTTTTCAAATGTTGGAAACACGTTTATATGATCCCAGGCAATGCCACTTATTACTGCTATATCAGGCTTATACAAAAGGAATTTCGGTCGGCGGTCGATAGCTGAAGTCAGATATTCATCTCCTTCTAAAACCATATATTTTGCATCGTACGAAAGTTTCACCATAACATCAAAACCTTCGAGTTGGGCACCAACCATGAAATCTGTATCGATCTTACAAATATTCAGGACATGCAAAATCATTGCAGTAATAGTAGTTTTTCCGTGGCTCCCTCCTATCACTATTCTTGTTTTATCCTTGGACTGTTCATAGAGAAATTCGGGATAAGAAAACACCTGAATGTTTAATTCCTGTGCCCTAAGCAACTCCGGATTATCTGATCGGGCATGCATTCCAAGGATAACAGCATCTATTTCCGAATTAATTTTTTCAGGAAACCAGCCGATTTCTAATGGCAATAAACCGAGATTTTTCAATCTTGTTTTTGATGGTTCAAAAATTTCATCGTCAGAACCGCTGATAATATATCCTTTATTGTGCAAAGCAATTGCCAAGTTATGCATTGCGCTGCCACCAATGGCTATAAAATGTATTCGTTTCATATTCTTTATAGTTGTGATTTCAAAATTAATATTATTCAAAGTTTAAGAATTATCTTTGCATTTATATTATCAACAATAAAAAGTTAATGAAAATCCACTCAATACTTTCCGAAAATTTCAAACTCGATGGTGGTGCCAGTTTTGGTGTTGTTCCTAAATCTATTTGGGAGAAAACATATCCTGCCGACGAAAACAATATGATTCCTGTTGTAAACAGGCTTTTAATTATTGAAACCGAAAACAAAAAAATTCTGATTGATTGCGGAATTGGGAAGAAACAAGACGAAAAATACTTATCCCATTTTTACATTTCCGGTAATGATGTGGAACAAGCCGTAATTGCAGCAGGATTCAGCACTGACGAAATTACTGATGTTATTCTTACGCATTTGCATTTCGACCATTGTGGTGGCGCGGTGAAATACGACAAATTTAGTTCTCAGCTCGTTTTAACATTTCCAAAAGCAACTTATTATTGTTCAAAAGCACAATGGGACTGGGCTGTAACACCAAATTCGAGGGAAAAATCAGCTTACCATAAAGAAAATTTCATGCCTATTTATGAAAGTGGTCAACTTGAATTCGTTCATGAAGAAAAAGAATTATTTCCTGGAATTTTTCTTAAAATAGTGAACGGGCACACGCAGGGACAAATGATTCCAATGATTTCGTATAAAGGAAAAACAATAGTTTATGTTGCCGATTTTATCCCTTCTGTAACACATGTTCACTTGCCTTTTATTGCAAGTTTTGATGTTCAACCCCTTCTCGCTCTTTCGGAAAAAGAAGTTTTTTTAAATGATGCGGCAGATCATAATTATATTTTATTTTTTGAACATGATATTTTTAATGAATGTTGCTCCTTACATCGCACTGAAAAGGGAATCAGAGTTAAAGATATATTTAATTTGTCAGATATATGATATTTGGTAATTTTGTACTTTATCATTCAATATGCAACAATTCATGGAAAATATCGAAGAATTAAATAAGCAATTTCAGAAGTCGACTCCTGAAGAAATTATTAAATATTTCGCAGATAAATTTAAGAGCAAAATAATTTTTGCTTCTAGCATGGGCGCTGAAGATCAGGTAATCACTCATATTATTTCCCAGATTTCAAAGAACTTTAAAATTTTTACTCTTGATACAGGAAGAATGTTCAGTGAAACCTACAACCTGATTGCTGAAACTGAAAAACATTATGGAATAAAAATAAACATTTGTTTTCCCGACAAAAAAAATATTGAGGACATGGTAAATACACATGGAATAAATCTATTTTATGAAAGTATAGAAAATCGAAAGTTATGCTGCAGGGTGCGCAAAATTAAATCTTTAAAAATAGCTTTGAAAGGAATGGATGCTTGGATTTGCGGACTCCGTCAGGAACAATCCATTACACGTTTCAACACCAATATTGTGGAATGGGATAAAGAAAATGGCCTGGTTAAAATAAATCCACTATGTAATTGGACAGAAGCTCAGGTATGGCAATATATTCGCGAAAATAAAATACCATACAATCCCTTGCATGATAAAGGTTTTCCAAGTATAGGCTGTCAGCCGTGCACTAGAGCAGTTGCCAAAGGCGAAGATGCGCGCAGTGGACGTTGGTGGTGGGAAACTCCCGACAACAAAGAATGCGGACTTCACAAAAAATAAAAATGCAGAAAAAATATACACGCGAAGAGTTAAATAACATTGCAATTGAAATTCGTTGTGATATTATTAAAAGCTTATGTGCTGCCGGTTCTGGGCATTTAGGCGGTTCTCTTGGTCTTGCTGATGTTTTTACAAGTTTATATTTTTCCGTATTAAAACATGACCCGAATAATGCAGCATGGGAAAACCGCGACAGGCTTATTCTTTCAATTGGTCATGTTGCTCCTGTATTGTATGCCTCTCTCGCAAATGCCGGGTATTTTCCGAAAAAAGAATTATTGACATTACGCAAACTGGGTTCGAGATTGCAAGGTCATCCAAGCAAAGATTTCGGTTTGCCTGGAATAGAAATTTCTTCAGGATCGCTTGGTCAGGGATTATCCGTTTCTGTTGGATTGGCGCTTTCTGCCCGATTAAAAAAAGAAACATGGCGGGTTTATACCGTAATGGGCGACGGCGAATTGCAGGAAGGCTCGGTGTGGGAAGCAGCTATGAGTGCAGCACATTACAAACTCAATATGATTACTGCAATAATTGACCGAAATAATTGTCAGATTGATGGTCGTACTTCCTCAGTTATGGAACTGGAGCCACTTGCAGAAAAATGGAAATCGTTTGGCTGGAATGTTTTGGAATGCAATGGAAACGATATTTCCGAATTTATTACAGCATGTGAATCTGCAAAAATGTGTTCTGATAAGCCTTCAGTAATTATTGCCAGAACCCTTATGGGAAAAGGTGTTAAGGAAATTGAAGACGATTATCACTGGCATGGAAAAGCGCCTAACGAAGCAGAAGCAATCAGGTTTATTGGGCAGTTGAAATATTAAATTCTTTTATTTTTTCTGCTCTGTTTAAACCCAAATTCAGCATCAGAAAATGCTGATTCGCAAAAGCATTTATAATCAAAGATTTATTGAATAATCTTTGAACAAATGCTAAGCGGGTTTACGCTCATGGAATCATTAGTTCATTTTTTCAAAATTCCAAATGATTAATTCGGGTTAAAAAGATAGCATTTTACCAATCTGACTAATGAACATCCCTGCTAATGCAGGTTTCAATGCTATTGTAAATGCAATTCCAAAGACCGCGCCCCAAAAATGTGCATCATGACCAATATTATCTTTTGCCTTTTTTGCCATTACTGCTGAGTATATCAGATAGATTAATCCAAATAAAACCGCCGGTATTGGAAAAGGAATAAACATGAAAAGTATTTTTGAATCGGGATAAAAAATAATACTTGAAAAAACCACTGCAGACACTGCTCCTGATGCACCCACTGCATTATAATAAATGTTGTTTTTCTGTTTCTCAAACGAAGGGATTACAGATAAAACAATACCTCCAACGTAAAGCAAAATAAAATAAAGAATTCCTTTTGATCCAAAAAAATAAATCATCAGCATTTCAACTTGAGTGCCGAATGAATACAGCACAAACATATTTATGATTAAATGCGGCCAGTCAGCATGCACCAGCCCATAAGAGAAAAAACGATACCACTGTTTGTTGTTTTTTATAATGTAGGCATTGAATCGAAGTCTTGCAAATAACTCACTATTGCTAAAAGAAAAAAACGAGGTTATTGCAGTAATAAAAATAATCAGGTATGTTATTTTCATGGTTGCTGAGAATAATCAATTTCAGAACCCAGAACACTGTGCGGAATAAGGTAAACCGCAAGAAGTGTAACTGCAGCAATTACAGGCCACCATTTGTTCTGACGGTTTTTCGACAGCTTATAAAAAGCAATGAACCAAAATATAAGAGCAACAAGCGTTTTGTTGTCGGTAAGGTCGTGCCCGAATGGCCAACCAGTCCAATATGCATCAAATGCGTATTTTTGAACAATAGGTCCGAGAATTCCACCTCCAATAAATAAAAAAACCAATGTTAAAAAAGTATAACGGTATGTGCTAAAACCTTTAAAGATAGCTTCCAAGCCACTGCGTGTTGAAAATAACATTGCCAAAAACATAAGTAAAATATGAGGAATAAGTACAAATGCCGGAACTTTCCCTTTATAGCGCAATACAATAGGTTCGGGTGTTACGTTTTGGGTATTGCCTTCCTTTGAAAAATATATTTCGTAAATAATCTTTCCGGCAGGTGGCAAATGAGGTAATGTCGCCACAAGATATTTTCCATCCAGCCATTGCATTGTATCACTAGTCCATGAATCATTGCTTTTAAAACGCTTGTATTTAATAATTCCTGTTATTGTATTAGTGAGCGAACTAACAGGAACGGGAATCTTCACAATCTCTCCACTGTCACTATCCGAAGTTCTTGGCAGTTTGAAAGAAAAATTTTCTCCAAAAAAAGCAGTTTTGACTTTCACCGGGTAACTCGGACCTGTAGCTCTTTGAAAGTATGCAATACAAAGTGTGAACAAAATAGTGAAGACCCATAATAATATTGTTGTACTTTTTTTCAAAATTATAGAATTAAGTGTTTAAAGCACAAAAATACTAAATTCGATTTAATTGCTTCAAGAGAAAAAAGATAACGACTAACTTTTTTCAAAACCAGAAATTTTCCTGAACGTCATTGAAAATGTCGCACTTTTACGAAATAATGATTCAACAATTTCCTGTAGAAAAAAAAAAGGCAGCATCAAAATCATAAAACATTTTTGAAGAATAATTGAGAAAGGAGAATACTCATGTGCAAATGTTTTATTGCCTTTGAGTCTTTCGTAAAGCACTTCTCTTCTTTTCAACATAGAATTTAATATACTCTGAACCCAACCATAAGGATTTTGTTCAAACGAAATACTTTTCTCCTCAATACAAACAAAACCAAATTTTTTGATAATATTTTTTAAAGCTTCTCTTTCAAAAAAAACCAGATGACGTGGCGGGTCAAGGTGATACCATTTCCCTTTAAACAATCGGGACTGCCAACTACCGATATCGGGCATTGAAATGATTAAGACTCCATTTTCTTTAATAATATCTGTAACGATTTCAAGCATTTTCTTAGGTTCGGAGAGATGTTCAAATACATGAAACATGGTTATTACATCAAACTTATTTCTCTGGAAATCATCTTTTTCGAGCATGCCAACTTTCAAATTAATTTGATTGTATTGTGTTGCTCTGTTGGCTGAATTACCTTGCAGTTCGGTTCCGCACAAATCAAAATCACCAAATTTTGATAAATAGTTAAGGAATCTTCCATTTCCGCATCCTATATCAAGAGCAGAGCCTTTGCTCGGCAAATATTTTAATATTCGTTTAGCTCTTCTTTTTCTGAAAACATCAATATATTTTTCTACAGATTTGCTAAATTTCGATATGCTTTCGCCATAATAACTGCCATCATAATATTTTTGTAATTCAGTATCATTGGGTTTTGGGAAAAGGAAGAAAGCATTACAATCATTGCATTTCCTAATTTGATATTCTACTTGATAAATATCAGTTGTTTTAAAACATTTTTCGGTGTGGATTGAATGACAAAAAGTGCAATTATTTTCAGCCATTTTTTTTATATATTCTATAATTTGCTAATCCGATACGTTGAAAAAAATGTTTAAATGACGTTTTTAAAACGCCAATTCCGTATATCGTACTTCTTCGAAAGTTGATGGAAGACGATTCGGTAAAATATTTTGTTGGGCATGAAACTTCACCAATTTTAAATTTAGCATAAACAATTTGCGACAACATTTGATTGTCAAAAACAAAATCATCCGAATTTGCTTTGTAATTAATGCGTTCGAGAACAGATTTAGAAAAAGCCCTATAACCAGTATGGTATTCGGATATTTTTTCGTTTATCAGAATGTTTTGAATAAGTGTCAGAAAGCGATTAAAAAAATATTTATATCGTGGCATTCCTCCTTTAACAGCACCCTTTCCAAGTATCCGTGACCCAAGTACAACATCGTATAAATTATTAGCAATAAGATAAGCCATTGACGGTATTAGCTTCGGTGTGTATTGATAATCGGGATGAAGCATAATTACAATATCAGCTCCAAGCAGTAGCGCTTTATCGTAACAAGATTTTTGGTTACCGCCATAACCTTTATTTTTTTCATGACATATCACATGCCTGATACCAATGCGTTTTGCAACATCAACAGTATCATCCCCGCTGGCGTCATCAACCACAATAACATCGTCAACGATATCAAAAGGTATTTCGTTGTATGTATCTTCTAATGTTTTTCCGGCATTAAATGCAGGTAAAACAATTATGATTTTTTTATTGTTCAGCATAATTTAAAATCACAGCAAAACTAAAAAAATTAATATTAATAATTAAGTTCATCTGGTTTTAATTGGGTTTTTTTATTTATTTTGCAAAAAATATAAACATATTCTTTATGAAAAAAGTTATTGGAATTACATTAATACTTGCGTTAATTGCAGGTATTTCATTTACTGGTTGCAAAAAATACGACGATGGTCCAACAATTAGCCTGTTGCCAAAAAAAATGCGTTTGGTTAATGAATGGGAAACTGAAAAAGTTATTTACAATGGTGTAGATCAGGGCACAAATGCTTCATGGGAAAACGAAACCATTGAATTTAAATCAAATGGTGATTATGTATACACAGCTGCTTCTGGAAGTTCATCAAATTCAATTACTGGAAATTGGGAATTTGACAACAACAATGAAGACCTTAAAACCACAATAACATTTCTTGGCATTACAAGCACAAGTATTTCAAAAATCTTACGCTTGAAGTCAAATGAATTATGGCTTGAGCACACAGACAATGGAAATGTTACAGAAACGCATTTAGCAAGTAAAAACTAATTTCTCAAATTAGAATCAAAAATATTTATCACAACCAATTAATGTTAGAAATATGAAAACAATATTTGCTATAGCTTTTATCTCACTTTCCTTTTTTGTTTCCTGCTCTTCGGGTGATGATTCAAAAAAAGATTCAGAACACAATAATCTTTACTACTTTTCTGATTTTGAAAATTATCTTGGTTTCGGTCGTTCTACAAATATTCAAAAAGGTGAAGCATTTTCAGGAAAATGTTATAGTAAAGCTGACAGCTCCAGACCTTTCTCTGCAGGTTTCGACATGACAGTTAGCGATATTTCCTCAAAAAAACTTAAAAAAGTTGAAGTAACAAGTAAAGCATGGTTAAGCGACAAGGATTGCGAAGCCCTTCTTGTTATTGGAGTTCAACGTGGCGATAGTTTGGTTAAATGGGAAGGTTTTCCTTTAAAAGAAAAGTTAAAGGAATTTAAAACATGGGACGAACTTAAGGGAACGCTTTTACTTCCTCAGAATCTTGAAAGCTATGATGTAATAAAAGTATATCTCTGGAATACAAAAAACAAGGGAGAAGCCAGAATTGATGATATAGCCGTTCAGTTTTATGAATAATGAAAAGTAAACCGGTTTGAAGCCGGTTTTTTTATTTGGTATTTGCTGTATAATATTTCTGGGCTGTAGGCAAAAAAGCTTTAATTGCTTTTATTCTATTCTCATCGCTAGGATGAGTGCTTAAAAACTGTGGTAATTTTGCACCACCGATTTTCGACATACGCTCCCAAAATGTTACAGCTTCCGATGGATCATATCCGGCAAGTGCCATAAATACCATTCCAATTTTATCAGCTTCATATTCGTGTGTGCGAGAATAAGCGAGCATTCCCAGTGTAGAACCTACGCCATAACACATCAAAAAAATATTTCTTGTTTCTTCAGGCTTCTGAGACAATGCAAGGCTAAGGCTTACACCTCCCATTGCTACCAATAATTGCTGACTCATGCGCTCGTTTCCATGACGTGCAATTGCATGGGCAATTTCATGACTCATAACCACTGCCAATCCATTTTCATCCTTTGTGTAATCAAGAATTCCGGAATACACGACAACTTTTCCGCCAGGCATACACCAGGCATTTACGGTACTGTTTGTAACGAGATTAAAATCCCATTTAAAATTTTTGATTCGTTTTGAAAGCCCTTTATCTTTCATGAGTTTTATTGCAGCAATTTTTAGTTTTCCTCCTACATTGCGCACTTTCACCTGATTGAGGTCGGTTGCGGGAAGCGGCGGATTTGTGGCAAGAAAATCAGAATAAGCAGTCAGGCTCATGCCCATTATAATACTTTCGGGCAACAAACGCATTTGCTTTCGATTGGTAACCGGGACTTTCGAACATGATGTTGCAAAAACAACAAGAGCCAAAAGCGAAACAGTTAAGACCTTTTTCATAAAATCAACAATTAATTATTTTCTATTGTAACAGAAAGTCCTCTATCAGATAAGGAAATATTCATAGGATACAGGAAATCATAATCGCCAAGTTTTATTGCACATTTTCCTTTAGTATGAACTATTACCGCACATTGTTCTGCTTGCTCAGGTTCGTGGTTACAAATATCTATCAAGCATTCAATAACATGATCGAATGTATTTACATCATCATTATAAAGGACAAGTTTTTGAATTGACTCACGTTGAACGCTGTTCTTTTTTGCTGGCCGTGTTTTTTCTTTTACCATTTTAAAACAATTTTCTTTATTAACGATATAAAATTACAAAAATTATCTGAATTTTTCAAATTCTGAGTGAATTATATCAAAACTAATTCCCTGAATTTGCTTTCAATTTCATAAAATAATCCTTGTTAAGAGGATACGCCATATCGCCTGCCGAACAAATATCTTTAAAGGCCTGTTTGTAATTTTTAAGCTCATTATATGATATTGATCTGTTTACAAAAGATGCAGCATCATTTGGGTTTAATTCAATTGCTTTTGTATAATCTGATATTGATTCTTCGTATTGTTTTAGATTGTATTTAGCCAAACCACGCCAGGAATAGGGTTCAATTTGCTTAGAATTTAGTTCGAGAGAAGTGTTTAAATCAATTATAGCTGCTTTATAATCTTTCATGTGATAGTATGCTAGCCCTCTCCAGAAAAAAGCATTATCGTCGTCAGGAGATAATTCCAAACATTTATTAAAGTCCTTAAATGCTTCGGAATATTTGCCAAGATTTGTATATGCTGTACCGCGCCAGAGATAAGCTTTAGCATGCTTAGGTTCGAGTAGCAGATACTTATTGTAATCTTCGAGCGAAAGATCGAATTTTTTTAAAGTACTGTATGTATTTGCCCTGCCAATTAATGCATCCGTATTGTCAGCCCTGTATTTCAATGCAGAATTAAAATCAAGTAAAGCCAGATTGTAAATAGAATCTAATTTCACTTGACTAGTAATTTTGCCAGATTTTTTTTCGTTTTCTGCAAGATTATAATAGAGCACTCCCCTGTTGCTGTATGCGCGATGGAATGTGGAATCCAGAGAAATACATTTGCTATAATCGAGTATAGCCTTGTCATAGTTTTTAAGAAAGTTAAAATAAAGGTAACCCCTGTTATTATATGCAAAAGGTAAATTAGGGTATATACGAATCATATCTGTAAATAAAATTTCACCGTTTTTCCATATTTTTATCCGATTAAAAGACATTACAGAAAATCCTACAGCCATTATTATCAGTAAAGCCAGATACAGTATTTTCAATGATTTGAAAAAAGATTGCTTGTTATTACTCAAAAATGAATATCCTTTTCCAATAATCATAAAAAGCCCGATATACGGAACATAAGTGTAACGCTCGGCCAGAATCGCCCCACCTACTGGCAGTATTTGAAGAACCAAAGAAATTGTAATTATAAAAAACAATGCCCCAAACAAAACATCTCTTCCATATTTCCGAGAAAGAAACACAAGAAATGCAACCCCTATTACAACAATTGGGGCAATTTTATAAATAAGCGGCAAACTGCCTGCAACCCTGTCGGGATAAGGATACATGGCCGACAAATTTATAGGAACAAATAACTTTACCAAATACATCATGGTGGCATAACTCGCAAGCATCAAACGTTCAAAAATTGAAAACAATGGGTTCAAATCTTGAATGGCACCAGCTGATTTTTGAGAAAAGATAGCTGCAATCCCAAAGCTCAATGATATCAGGAAGAACGGAATTTTATCAACCAATGCTTTTCCGCTCCATTTTCTTTTTAAGTAATAATCAATAAGCAGAAGTACCACGGGTAAAGTTACTGCAGCTGACTTAGAAAGTGATGACAATAAAAAAGCAATAACCGAAAGGATAAAATATTTTGATTTCTTATCGGTACTGCTTAAATATTTCATGTAGTAGAGTATCGAGCCAAGAAAGAAAAAAGTGTAAAGCACATCCTTACGTTCCGATATCCATGCCACCGATTCTACATGCATTGGATGTATACCAAAAAGCAATGCAGTAATAAATGCAATTTCAGGCTTTTTGGTCAGCCATTTAATAAAAATAAAAACGAGTAAAACATTTATCAGGTGAATCAACAAATTATTTAGATGATATAAAAACGGTTTTTCGCCAACCACACTGTATTCAAAAGCATACATCATGGTAGTGAGCGGATGGTAATTTCCCTTGTAATAAACTGAGAAAATTTCTTTCACATTTTCGGTGTTGATTTTCTGAACCAGTTTATGTTCCGATATATAGCCGCCATCGTCCCAGTTTTTGATCAATTCATTATTTAAGCTACCTGAATATACCAAAAGCGTTGCGAATAAAGCGAAAAGTATATAAATTCTGTTTTTTTTATTCTGAGATTGGTTCAGCAATTCAGGTTTAACAACGGTTTTAGGCTGATTTGGTTTTCCTTTAACCACTATTTGTTTTTTATAAGCCATTGCAAAACAATTTTAAACGGTTTTTATTTTTTTAAAGCATTATAAACTACCGATTGAATTGATGTACGGATACCCATTTCAATTAGTTTTTTATTGGAAGCATTTGGATAAACTCTGTTGGAAAGAAAAATAAATATAAGATTTTCCTCGGGATCAACCCAGAAATAAGTCCCTGTAAAACCTGAATGTCCATAACTTGCGGGTGAAGCTTCTTTGCATGTGGGCCCTACTTCGGTTGAATCAAGAACTGGTTTATCGAATCCAAGCCCCCTGCGGTTTTTCTTTTCAGGAAACTGATATTTTGTAAATTCCTTGACAGTTTCGGGAGAAAAATACTTTTTCCCGGCATAAGTTCCATTTTGCAAAAGCATCTGACAGATAACGGCTAAATCGTTTGCATCAGAAAATAAGCCTGCATGACCCGAAACACCGCCAAGCATTGCTGCACCCTGATCATTCACATCGCCATAAACGATTTGCTTTCTGAAAACTGTATCAATTTCGGTAGGAACAATCCGTTTCAAATCAAACCTATTTCGGGGATTGTAGCCAATTGATGACAAGCCCATGGGTGAGTAAAAGTTTTCAGCAATATAATTTTCAATACTTTTTCCCGATACTTTTTCAACAAGCATTCGCATAAGATAAAAGCCCAGGTCGCTATAAACATATTCTTTTTTCTTATTTAGTGGCGACTTGATGATTGCCTGCAAAATTGTGTCTTTATAATCGTTCCGGATGTATAAACTGTCAGCTACACGAACTAAAAAACCTGCAGTTTTAATTTTTTTATAAATTGTAGTATCAGGCTTGCCGTTTTTAAGAGTGGATTTATAAAAGGGTATCCAAGCTTTCAGCTTTGATTGATGAGTGAGAATATCTCTGATTAAAAGATTTTCCTTGTTTGAACCATCAAGTTCGGGGAGGTAAAATCCAATTTTCTTGTTAATGTTAATTTTCCCTTCATCGTACAACTTCATTAGTGCGAGTGTGGTTGCCGCGATTTTTGTAACCGAAGCCAGATCATATATCAAATCTGTGGTAACAGGAATTTTTTGATCGTAAGTGGTGAATCCATAAGTTTTTTGGTAAAAAACCTTTCCATCCTTCGCTAAGAGTATCTGACATCCGGGATATGCCTTACTTGAAATTCCAAGCAATGCAATAGAATCAACTTTTTTCAATGTTTGTGACGCAATCCCAAGTTCTTCGGGCAAGCAATATTTTAATTTACCCGACAATTGTGTTTCTATTCCAGTAGCGAACGGAAATTCAGAAGAAGCCGTAACAGGGAGTTTTCCTTCAAATTTATCCGCTCCAAATATCATTTGGGCAGAATAAGCCTGAGTTATTTCATTGTCCTGATAAGAAACGATAATGGATTCAATATTATCTGAATTTG